>CAZIYV010000019.1:21059-35237 GCA_964543575.1 uncultured Pelotomaculum sp. | reverse complement strand
TCAGGGTAAAATCCTGAGAAGCAAGCGGGGTAAGAAAAAAGAACGTCCCCTTGCTTCCCCCATAGGGCTACATCGATTGAAAGACTACACATTTAAATCTCTCTTTTTATAAAATATATATGTCGCCCTAAATAATATTGCAATAATTACAGCCGACAGAATTACAAAAACAGGTTCAAATTTTCCCCCGTACATCAAATCTTTTGCATCGAAGTATTTAAAGGGAGTTATATATTTCAAGATTTCAAGATTTTTATTTAAGTCAATAACCTTATATAGCACAAAAGTAACCAGCAGTATGCCGGCAGCTGCAGAGGCGGCGCTCTCCGGTTTCTTACTTGCAGCAGCTACTCCCGTTCCGATAAGCATATACATTAACTGTAATACAAACATTCCAATCATTAATTTTATGATATCCCCTGCTATTTCTTCACCCCTGCCGTAATACCCCACAATAATAATTGAAGCAATCAGGGCTATAGTATTAAATATTAAGATATTTACAAACGCTGCCAATACCTTTTCTGTAATAATCTTATTTCTTGAAACCGGTTTTACAAATAGAAATTCAGATGTTTTATCCCGTTCTTCCTTTGAAAAAATGTTAGCTCCAAGCATTGAAGCATGGACAGTAGCCATAATAACCAGGTACAAGAAAAGCACTCCAAAATATCCACTCGCTTTTGTTAAATCAAAGGAACCTACACCTGTTATAGACTGTATAGATCTAGGCATTTGAGCTATTAATTCGTTTGCGGATTGACCTGTACCGGAAAAGGCTGAATATTTACCCATACCGCCGGCTATCATCATTAATAAACCTATGCACCAAATTATTAGTGATTTTCTATTGGCCTTCATTTCTCTGAAAAATATATTCATAATCAAAAAGCTCCCTTAAAGTTTAAATTTTTAAACTGCATGAATATCTTTTTTGAAATATATAAAGTAACTGGCTGTTATTGCAACAATAATAAATATTACTTCGATAATAATAAATGAGGTTTCATATGATGCATTTTTAATAATATATGCTGTATCAAAATATTTAAATGGAGTTAGATACCGTAATGATTTTTCGCCGATAACAGAATCAAACATATTTAGAATGAAGAAACCAAAAACTGTGCCAAGTGAAATTGGAAGTACAGATTTAATTTTAGGAACAACTACTGAAACTATAACTCCCAATGCCATAAATATAATTTGAATAAAAAATAATGTGGCAGAAATCATAAGGAATATTTTCATGCTAAAAGGTCCGGACTGTACAACTGAAGCCATATAGACGGCAATTATTAAATAGACAGCATTGGTAATTACCAGGGAGGTTAATGCTGCTAGAAGTTTGGCCGTCATGATTCTCCTTCGGCTGACAGGCTTTGTTAACAGAAAGTCCGCGGTTTTATCACGCACTTCCTTTGATACGATTGAAACCCCTAAATTCATGGCCTGAATTGACCCACACAGGGTTATATATAAAAATACATAGGAATAATAACCCAGGAGAGTAAAGAAATTATCTAAAGAAAGCCCTATTGCTTTTCTTACTCCCTCAGGAACCCCCTCAAGCAGCTTTTTTGCTTCTGTAACATCCTTCGAAAAAGCAGGAAAAATTGATAATAATAATATAATCAATGCAGCTAATGAACACGTCCATATAATTGTTGATTTTCTGTAAGACTTCAATTCATGTAGAAACATGTTCATCGCCATTAGTCCCCCTTCTCATAGTAATGCATAAAGATTTCTTCAAGATCGGGTTCTTCTATCCAGAGATTAGATAGTTCTATTGCTGAAAGCTTTTTCAAAATCAAGTTAATATTTCCTCTGAATAAAAAGCTTATAATGTTATACTTTACTTCAATATTACTCACGCCTTCAATTTTAAAAAAGTCATTTCCTATCTTGGCAGTGGTTTCGGCCTTAATTTTCTTATAGCTGTTTTCTCTTAGGGCGCTGATTCTCTCAAGGCTGATAATTCTTCCTTCTTTGATAATTGCTACACGTGCACATAATTTTTGAACCTCACTCAAAATATGTGAAGAAAAAAGAATAGTGGCACCCTTCTTATTTTCATCTTTCAACAAATCAAAAAATTTTTGCTGCATCAGAGGGTCTAACCCACTGGTAGGCTCATCAAGTATAATGAGCTTTGGGTCATGCAGTAACCCTTGAACAATGCCAACCTTCTTTTTATTCCCAAAGGATAAATCATCAATTTTTTTCCTAAGATCAAGTTCCATTATTTCAGCCAATTCTATTATTCTTTTACTGCAATCCTTTTTGTAAAAACTTGCGGAATATCTTAATAGGTCAATAACCCTCATATCGTCATAATAAAACACTTCTGACGGTAAATATCCAATTTCCTTTTTAATTTCCGGCCCGAATTCCATGCAATCCTTTCCGAATATCTTAGCGCTCCCGCTCGTTGGATAAATCAACGATAATATAGTTCTGATAGTAGTAGACTTTCCAGCTCCATTAGGACCTATAAATCCAAATATTTCACCTTCTTCAACATTAAAACTTACATCAATAATTCCCCGTGATTTACCATAATACTTGGTAAGATTGTTTATTTCAATAACATTGTTTTGGGTTTTTTCAGATGGCATAATAAATCAGCTCCTCTTGTATTGCTCTATTTATCATGCTTAATTAATATACTTTTTTATTCCTTGGGCAAGCTAATATTGATAGGGAACTAAGTTTGAAGAAATACTCAAGTGTGCAATTAATTGAAACTCAGATAAGAAACGAAAGGTTGTGTAAATTTGAAAAAGGAATTTGAGCCCAAATTTATACCAGATAATCCTTTAACGGAAAATCCGTATCAAGTTAAAAAGAGGCTGTCTGTTCCCAAGGAAGATACTCATCAAGGTACCGGCCTTAGAGAGTTAGATGGTCAAGTAAATGAAGTTGATGCTAAAAATCTACTTGGTGAAGACGAATAAACAACTGGTCCTTATGTTTCAAACAAATATCTTAACACCAAGGATTCCTAAAGGCAAGCCTAAAATACCTTATAGGACAATACTTTCATGAACTGACCTAATTTGACCTAAAGGGCTAATGGGGACTTAAAATCCTGCGGGGTTAACTCCCCGTACCGGTTCGATTCCGGTCTCGGGCACCAATTAAAAAGACTTCCAGGGTTCTGGAAGTCTTTTTTGCGTATTATCCCACATCTTTTCAGCGTAAAATCCTGAGAAGCAAGCGGGGAAGCAAAAAGAACGTCCCCTTGCTTCTGAACGCCCTTGCTTCCCGAAGATAGTCAAAATATTGATTATAGCAGTATAACAATCTATATTTATTGGTAAACATAAAAAGAGTATTATATAAATCTGCAAAAATGAGGTTTGATTCATATGGACCAAGTTGCTCCTTCCTTCATAAAAGAAGCTGAGCTTCAAAAAGAAGCTGATAAAGCCCTTAGAGAAAGTTGGATAAACGACATTGTATTTACCTGGCATTGGTGGTTATTAGTAGCCTTGGCTATTATACCCTGGTTAGTTTGGTGGAAGGTCGTTGACCGCAAGAGAATATTTGAAATCTTGACTTACGGCTTTATGGTGATGATTATGTCATCATTATTTGATGCTATAGGTGTTGAGTTTGACTTGTGGGAATATCATTATCAGGTTGTCCCATTATTAGATGTTTTTATAGTTTATGATGTTTCGGTAATCCCAGTAGCATATATGCTTATTTATCAATACTTCCATACATGGAAATCATTTATTATTTCTAACATAGTGGTATCCGGTATATTTTCGTTTGTTTCAGAACCAATATTGGTATGGTTAAACTATCATGACTTATTGGAGTGGAAATATTTTTATTCTTTCCCAATATTCATTGCCATAGCAATTGTTTTTAAGTATTTAATAAATATATTAAAAAAGGCGAGCATCAATCAATAATTTATAGCACTTTTGAAACTACGCAATAAAGAAAAAGCTCGTCAGGGATTACTCCCTGGCGAGCCTCTTTTTTAAAAACGTCTCTTTTTCTTTATTTGGCCAAGAGATTGTCACGTACGGTTCTGTAAGAACCTAAAGGTGAAACTCCTTTGGGCTACTCGACTTCACGAAAAATCTGAAATAAAAAAGTTCAAATTTATCTGTTTTTGTCAGTGTCCGTCAGTTTATCCGGATCCGGAAAATTAACGTTAAGATATATTTCTTCATTTATATCTTTTGTTTTTTTGCCATTATTAAAAATATGTGACAAATTGAGGGATCGAATTATGTCCTTCTTGTTTTTATTTTGATCCGATGACATGCTGATAATCAACTCCTTTTTTATAATGCTCTATTTATAATGCTTAATTTACATATCTCTTATTCCCTTAACATGCATGCTGGATACAGGCTAAATTAGTTCTTCTATCAGCCCTCCTACAGGATTTTCAATTGTTAAACCCTAACTTAAGCGAGATAAACATTAAAGAGCAAGTATCTCCAAAATAAATCTATCACATGTCATTAACCGACAATATTCCCGAAGGATAATTGTTGTCTTGTGTCCAATTATAATTTTCATTTTGCCCGTCTAATATTAAAGGGGAGGTATATCACTGTGGATGTTAAGAGTAAGCACATTGATGAAGCCTTGCGCGCCCGTACACAAGAGGCGCTGCCGGAACAGCTGGCTGAGATTGATGCAATCTACAATTCGGCACCCATTGGCCTGTGTGTATTGGATACTGAACTCCGCTGGGTTCGTCTCAACAAACGCTTTGCGGAGCTTAACGGTGTGCCGGTCGAAGATCATATCGGCAAGACTCCGAGCCAGGTTGTCCCAGATATAGGCGAACAGGCTGAGGCGGCGATGCGGAAGATCCTTGAAACCGGTGAACCGCTGCTTGATCTCGATGTCAGCGGAATAACCGCAGCACAGCCAGGGATGCGGCGGTACTGGAACGAAAACTGGTTGCCGTTGAAGGACAGGCAGGGGCAGATCGTCGGGGTCAGCATAACAGCCGAGGAAATAACCGAGCGCCGGCAGATGGAAGACGATCTTAGAAAATCAGAAGAAAGATACAAAGAGCTTTTCAGACACGCGCCTGCAGGCATTTATGAGATAGATTTCCACGGTCCCAGGTTCAAAAGCGTAAATGACGTCATGTGTCATTACCTGGGATATTCCAGAGAAGAACTCCTTTCGATGAACCCGTTTGACCTTCTGGATGATCAGGGCAAGATTGCTTTCCAGGAAAGAATTAGAGGAGGCATGACCAGTCAAGAATCAGATGATTCTATAGAATACAAAGTGAAGACAAAAGACGGGCGTGAATACTATACGGTCTTAAATTCAACATTCACCTATAAGGATGGAAAGCCTAAAGGTGCGTTTGTAATTGCTCACGATGTCACCGAGCGCAAGCGGGCAGGGGAGGTCTTGACGCGCGACCAGCAGCAGTTGGAAAAAATTATAAGTGAGCGTACCCGTGATTTGGAGGAGGCCAACCTGGCGCTTCGCCAATCTGAGGAGCTATTTTACAAAGCCTTTCACTCCAGTCCGGCAATGAAATCTATAACCAGGCTTAGAGATAACAATCTTATCGATGTGAACAACAGCTTCGCAAACGCACTGGGTTATAGACGGGAAGAATTGGTAGGCCATTCTCCTTTAGAATTCTGGTTTGACCAGAAAGAAAGGGAGGATATGATCAGGGCTATCACTGAAAAGGGTTCTATTGAGAGTTTTGAAACTAAATTTGTGAAAAAGTCAGGAGAAATTTGTAATATATTATTTTCTTTGGAAATTGTAAGTCTCAACGGTGATAAGTGTTTATTAGTTACAGGGATAGACATCACGGAACGTATGATGGCAGAAGAAGCTTTACGTAAATCTCAGGAACTTTTCTCCAAGGCATTTGATTATGCCCCTTATTCGCTAGTAATCACCTCCTTAAAGGATGGAAAAATCAAAAAGGTTAATCAAAGATTTTTACTGGAAAACGGTTTTACAGAAGAAGACGTGATCGGGCGCTCTTCTATTGAGCTGAACTTGTGGTTTAATCCTGACGACCGGGTTGAAATGTTAAAACAGCTTCAAGAAAACGAAGTTGTTTTACAAGATTTTAAGCTAAGGAAAAAAGAGGGCGAAGTCTTTGATGTAATGTTCACGGGGAGTAAAATAAACATAGACGGTGAAGAGTGTTTGCTTACCATTCAGAATGATATAACCGAGCTAAAAGCATATCAGAATGAGATGGCACGATTAGACAGATTGAACCTCATCGGAGAAATGGCTGCCGGGATTGGCCACGAAGTCAGAAACCCAATGACTACCGTGAAGGGGTTTTTACAGTTATTCAGAGAAAAGAAAGAGTTTGCTAATTATTTTGAACAATTAGATCTGATGGTGGAAGAAATCGACCGGGCAAACTCTATTATTAGCGAATTTCTTTCTCTTGCAAAAAATAAGGTGATTGATTTAAATAGACGAAGCCTTAACAAGATTATAAAGTCCTTATACCCTCTGATTCAGACTGATGCTATGAAAAGTGATAACAATGTAGCGTTAGAATTAGAAGATATTCCAATGCTGCTTTTGGACGAAAAGGAAATGCGCCAGGTTATATTAAATCTTGTGCGAAATGGCCTGGAAGCCATGCAGCCTGGAGGAAATTTAACTATCCGCACTTTTAAGGAAGAAGGAGAAGTTGTATTATCTGTCCAGGATCAGGGGACAGGTATCAAAGCTGAGGATTTAGAAAAGCTCGGAACACCTTTTTTTACTACCAAGGATAACGGGACAGGCCTGGGGCTGGCGGTGTGTTACAGCTTGGCGGCAAAGCACAATGCCAGAATTGATGTTAATACCGGCCCCTGGGGGACTACTTTCTGTTTCAGGTTTAAGGTGAAAAAATAGCAGTAAAACCAGCAGGTATTAGGCCTGCCTTTATATATCGGCCTGGCTGGGTTACCCCGGCCAGGTTTTTTTTTTGGTAAGAAGTTATAGTACCGTTTTTTTTACCCCCTAAAGCATAAAACTTTTACAACTTGTAATGATAATTACCAAATGAATTGGAGGAAATATTTGTACATGGGGAGGTTATTTTTTGGATAAAAAATTAATGCTTGATTTTTGCAGTGACCTGCTGGATAAAATTACTGTGGTCAAGGGATACCTCAATTTAAGTATGGAACGAAAGAATGTAGATTACACGATATTGCTGCTTCAAGAAGTGGAAAGCCTGGAATCACGAGTAAATAAGATGATAGACTGCCTGAATGCCGGCTAAACCAAGCGGCTCAGGTGAAGTGCTATAAATATGGGAATCGCCTTCTTCAATTTAATCACCCCCTTCCTATCCGGTTTTCTCTTTTAGAAGAATAGTAGCTTTGAAATTCTAAATTTACGTGTAAAAAGTATGTAAAAAGTATGTAAAAAGTATGTAAAAGCAGGACTGAAGGCTTAAATGTAGTATGTATAAAAGAAAAAGCATGAAAACGGGAGGCTGCCGCAGGTGGGGAGTATGGAAAAACATAAAGTTCCGGTTGAAAAACTAAAAAGAGTGTGTCACAGCAATGAGCTTGGTTTTTGTAAAACCACAGCTGATCTTGAGCCTCTTGACGGTTTTATCGGACAGGACAGGGCAGTCAGGGCTATGCAGTTTGGCCTTGCTATGAAGGCCCCGGGCTATAATATCTTTGTTGTAGGGCTTCCCGGAACCGGCAAAAGCACCTACGTTCAGGCTATTGTTACCCAGTCGGCGGCAGGCGTCCCGAGGTCCGGTGACTGGTGTTATATTTACAATTTTGCCGATAAGGACCGCCCGCTGGCAGTGCCACTTCCGTCGGGAGAGGGCCGCGGCTTTAAAAAAGACATGGAAGAGCTGCTGTCCGATTTGAGGATCACCATTCCCAAGGCCTTTGAAGGCGGTGATTATGAAAATAAGAAGGACGTGATTGTCCAGTCGGTCAACCAGAAAATGACGAATTACTTCCTGGATATAGAGACTGAGGCTCAGGACGCCGGCTTTGACATGAAGCGCACTCCGAACGGGATTATTTTTGTGCCATTAAAGGACGACAAGCCGCTATCGCCTGAGGATTATGAAAAACTCCCGGCCCAGGACCGCAGGGAGATGGAAGAGATAGGGCGCAGGCTGCACAAGAAACTGGATGAGGCGTTTCACACCGGGCGGGCGCTGGAAAAGAAAGCGAGTGAGGAAATTGCCGCCCTGGAAAAGCAGATTGCTGTTTTCGCCGCAGGGCCTCTGGTGCAAAGGCTGTTGGATAAGTATAACGGCTTCACCTCAATCGTTGATTACCTGAATATGTATCTGGCGGATATAACCCACAACCTTGAAGTTTTTAAAAGCGCGGCTACCGCTGCAGGGCAGGCGCGTGTCCCTATACCGCAGGAGGAAGCAGATGTCTTTGCCCGCTACAATGTAAACCTTTTCGTTAATAATGAAAAAAACGGGGGTGTCCCGGTAGTAATCGAGCCCAGTTCCAACTACTACAACCTCTTTGGCAAGATTGAATACAAGAGCCAGATGATGGCCCTCAGCACAGATTTTTTAATGATCAAGCCTGGCGCGATCCACCGGGCTAACGGAGGATACCTGATCCTGCAGGCCAAGGATGTGCTCAGCGATCCTTTTACCTGGGACACTTTAAAGAAAGCGCTCAAGTACCGGCAGGCTACTGTGGAGAATATTGGCGAGCAGTACCGCCTGGTGCCGACGGTTACTTTGAGGCCGGAGCCGATATCTCTCGACGTAAAAGTTGTTTTGATCGGCAGCCCGCAGATTTATCACCTGCTTTATAACCTGGATGAGGATTTTCAGAAACTCTTTAAAGTCAAGGTTGATTTTGACACTGAAATGCCCCGGACGCCTGAAAACCTGCGCCAGTACGCTTCCTTTGTAAATTCAGTATGTCAGCAGGAGAGCCTGAAACACTTCAGCCGGGACGGCCTGGCCAGAATAATTGAGTACGGTTCCAGGCTGGCGGGGCACCAGGAAAAGCTGTCAACCAGGTTCAACGAGGTGATCGAAGTTGTTTATGAAGCCGCGTCCTGGGCACAGCTTGAGAGTGCCGAATATGTTGAGTCCTCTCACGTGGAGAAAGCGATAAATGAAAAAGTTTACCGCTCGAACAGGCTGGAAGAGAAAATTCAGGAATTTATCACCCGTGGAACAATAATGATTGACACCAGCGGTGAGGTGGTGGGGCAGGTCAACGGGCTTTACGTGATTGATTCGGGTGGATACTCCTTTGGAAGACCGTCAAGGATTACAGCGACAACCTACATGGGCAGGGGCGGGGTTGTGAATATTGAGCGGGAAGCCAGGATGAGCGGCAATATTCATTCTAAAGGTGTTTTAACCCTGGCCGGGTACCTGGGCGGCAAGTTTGCCCGGGACAAGCAGCTTGGTCTGACTACCCAGATTACCTTTGAGCAGCTTTATGGCGGCGTGGAAGGTGACAGCGCGTCCAGCGCCGAGCTTTACGCTATCCTGTCAAGCCTGGCGGACCTCCCTGTAAAACAGGACCTGGCAGTTACCGGCTCGGTTAACCAGTTCGGTGAAATACAGCCTATTGGCGGGGCGACTGAAAAAGTCGAGGGCTTTTTTGAGGTGTGCAAGGCTAAAGGGCTGACCGGCAGCCAGGGTGTGGTAATACCGGCTCAAAACGTGGACAACTTAATGATCAAAGACGAAATATTAGAGGCGGTTAAAAAAGGACAGTTTCAAATATACGCGGTTAAGAGCATAGAAGAGGGGATCGAGCTTTTGAGCGGCACACCGGCCGGAAAGACCGGTGAGGACGGAACTTATCCCAAAGATAGTGTTTTCGGTCGGGTAGACCGGAAGCTGCGGGAATTCAACGAAGGGCTGAATAAATCTGACAAAGGCAATACTGAGAAAAAAACGAACAGCTGCACACCGTGTCAAAACTAAAAAACCGCTGTAAGCAGCGGTCTAATCGTGAAAATAATCAACAGGGCGCTTTATTCCCGAGCATGCTGAGCAGGGCCAGGGCTGCGGCGTCTTCCGGGTTGTCTTCATGGATTTCAAGCTTTTCATCTTTATAACACCATTTGTCGACATCTTTGTCATAGCTTAAAGAGAACCCTTGGATCGATCTTATTTTTAGTTCATAAAGCAACATCGACAGCCTGGGCAGCCAGACCAGATCCCCCACATCGCGCAGGGAAAGAACTATTTTTTTCTCTTTTTCATGCCTGAGGATGATAGGCTCAATGATCTCGTCGCCTGCCTCCCCGTAGACAATGGTAAGGTCACCCACTTTAGGTTCCCACGGTAAATACTTTGCCAACTCTTTGGCCAGTTCAACGCGGATCACCTTAAAAAACCTCCTCTGTCTCCGCCGGCATAATAATTGGCTGACTAATGCAGATCTATTATATCTTTTTTTCAGGCAAAAAGATATAAGAAGGCCGCACTAAGGCAGGCCTTCTTATATCCTTAAAAAGGGCTGTGCTTTTTTTAGCGTATGATTAAAACTGAGCACGGCGCGTGCCGGGATACCGTGCTGCTGACGCTGCCCAGGAGGTAACCCTTGATGCCGCTCAACCCGCTGCTGCCCATTATGATCAGATCGTAACCGTCCACACGGGCTTTTAAGACAATGGCATCGGCTGGATGGCCGGGCACCATTTCAGTATCTGCCGGGATGCCGTAGGCGGCTATGTCCCGGGCAGCCTGCTCCAGCATTTCCTTCCCATGCACTTTTACCTCATCAACAACTATGCTGCGCAAGCGATCTACAGTGAGAACGGGCACAACATGAAACAGAGTGACTGTCGCGCCAAACTTTTTGGCCAGCTCCGCTCCCTGATGGGCCGCTTTAAACGATTGTTCCGAGCCGTCAATTGGGATAAGTACTTTTTTATACATTTCACCGCTCACCTCCCCTTTTAATTTTAACACTTTTTTGCTTTCTGGCAAAATTTCTGAAATAAAAATTTTTTGTATGGAAATTTCTTCATTAGTATGCAGGAAGAATGGCAATAATATATAAGATGTAATAGCACTTATCATAAAAACCTCACAGGCAGGGGGGATAAGAATTTGTTCAGGAATATCAGGCGGGTTTTTTTATTAATTATTGTGATTGCCATCCTCACCGGGATCGCTGCTAACGGGGGATGCTCTTTACTCAAGCGGCCTCAGTCCAAGCAAAGCACCGGGCAGGATCAGGCCGGGCTGCTGCCGGGAGTGGGCGCCGATACTGTAGCCGATGTGGTCTCCCTGACGAGCCCGGCGGTGGTGAAAATATCAACAAGGGTAGCCTCACGTGTATCAAGCGATCCCTTGTTAAGCGACCCTTTTTTCCGCCAGTTCTTTGGACTGCCGTCCCAGCCCAAACAGGAGGAGGGCCTGGGATCGGGCTTCATTATTTCAAAGGACGGTTACATCCTCACCAATGAGCATGTGATTGACGGCGCCAGCAGCATTTCCGTTACTGTGTCCGGTTTTGACAGGGACCTGGAAGCAAAAGTTGCAGGAGCGGACTATGACCTGGACCTGGCTCTGTTGAAAATAGAACCAGGCCGGGATCTCCCTTTCTTGAACCTGGGCGATTCAGACCAGATCAGGGTTGGCAACTGGGTTATCGCCATCGGCAATCCTTACGGGCTGGACCACACGGTCACTACCGGGGTGATCAGCGCCAAAGGACGCCCGATCAGTGTTAATGACCGCCAGTATGAAAACCTGCTGCAGACCGACGCGTCCATTAACCCGGGTAACAGCGGTGGTCCCCTGCTGGACCTGAAAGGTGACGTGATCGGGATTAACACGGCCATCAGCTCTCAGGCGCAGGGAATCGGCTTCGCCATACCTACCAGTACTGTGCGGCAGGTGCTGGAGGATCTCAAGAATAATGTGAGTAAGAGCCGCCCCTGGGTTGGGGTGCAGGTCCGGACGGTGGACAGTGAGATAGCCCGCTACCTGGGACTGGATAAAGCTGAAGGGGCAGTTATAGACGGCGTGATTGCAGGCAGCCCGGCAGAAAGTGCTGGCCTAAGAGCGTGGGATGTTATCGTTGAGTTTAACGGTAAAAAAATAAGCAACGCAGATGAACTGGTGGAAGCGATCAAGAATACGCAGGCCGGCCAGCAGGTAAACATGGCGGTAATACGCCAGCGTCAGTTAAGCCAGCTGACTGTGTCTGTTGCCGAGAAGCCGCAAAATGTAAGATAAAAAGGAAAATGATTAGCCTTGGAGTTGATGGAATTGGTTGACTGGGAGAGAGTGTACAGGCTGCTGGATCAGGTTACTCCCCTAACTGTTGATTGCGGCCGGCTGTGCGGCGCGATCTGCTGCGCGGAATGGGAGAAAGGGGTGGGCATGTACCTGCTGCAGGGTGAAGAGGTCATGTTTAACAGGAACGAAGACTGGCTGACCTGGCAGGAGCATTCCACGGAAGAATATGAGTTTTGCCCGAGTTGGCAGGGCAGCATTTATTTTGTCAGCTGCCGCGGTACCTGTCCCAGGAATAAAAGACCCCTTGCCTGCCGGACCTTTCCCGTCTCACCATATCTCCTGCCAGGTGGAACTCTTGAGCTGCGCCTGGATGATGCAGCCGTACCAATTTGTCCACTGGTGCGGGCGGGAGATCTAAACCTTTTGGATAAGCGCTTTTTAGCCCAGGCCAGGCTGGCCTGGGAGGAACTGCTCAAGGACCCGCTGATCCGGGACCATGTGGAGTGGGAGTCACGCTCTCTGGACAGGGTGGCTAACGAGCCGTGGAGAAAGCTGCTGTGAGATATATTTGATCAATGGGGTCCATCCTGAAAATAACGTTCTGAGGGTCTTTAAAAATGTAGGTGCGAATTTATTCGACAGCGGAAAGGGGACACACCTCCTTCAGAGGAATGTCCCCGATGGAATGTCCCCTTTGGAAGCGCAAACAGTTCGGCGCTGACGCGCCATGTTCGATTGAAATCGAACCTACAGTTTTAGAGATAAAGACTAAGTGCTAGAAGCAAGTCCCATGCTTTCGGCCAGCAACTGGACCGGGTGTGTGACGTTGACGCCGCCCCCGTCCTTTGAAAGGCCGTGACGAAGCTGCATGATACAGGCGGGGCAGAAGGTGGCAACTGTCTCCGCCCCTGTTTTTTTTATGGAGGCTGTTTTGCCGGAGAGGATGCCCATGCTGAGATCATAGTGCTGCAGGGCAAAGGAGCCTCCCCCGCCGCAGCAATCGCCCGCGCCAGGCATTTCTCTGAATTCGGAGCAGGCCAACCGCAGGAGTTCCCGCGGTTCACCTGTGATTCCCTGTACCCTAGCCAGGTGGCAGGGGTCGTGGTAGGTAACCGCCTTGTTTATTTTTTTCAGCCCCGGCCTTTTTACGTTTATCAGATCGACAAGGAGGCCTGAAAGGTCAGGCACTTTTATCCCGAATTCCTCATTTTCCTTAAGGGCGGCAGAGCACGAGGCGCAGTCCGTGATCACTGTGTCCACACCCAGACGCCGGAAAGCTTCAAGATTAGCTCGTGCCAGCGGTCCCGCCGCCCGCTCATAGCCGCTTTCCGCCTGGGGCAGCCCGCAGCACTTCAGTTCAGCCGGTATTACTACCTCACAGCCGAGCCTGGAGAGAACGGCTACAGTACTCCTGGCTATTTCTGGAAAGAGAAAGTTTGTGGAGCAGCCCAGAAAATACCCCACCCGCATGGAAGCTTTACCTGCCGCCGGTGTGACTTCGGGTAGGAGCGCCCGCGCCGGGCGGCTGGGCAGCCTGCCCGGCAGGGAAAACCCTCTGGGCAGCAGTCCGCTGGAAATCCCCAGATCTAAGAGACCCAGGTTCTGACACCCCCGGATCAGCCCTGCTGAAAGAGTGAGCAGGGAGGGACGGGTCCAGATTTTCTCAAAAACGACCCTCTGCAATGGGGACGGGACGGCGCCGGCCAGCAGGGAGCGGGTCGCGGTCACTATCTTGTGGACCGGAATGGCGGAGGGACACTCCTTTGTGCAGGCCTGGCAGAGCAGGCAGCGGGACATCTGGGACGTGGCCTCCGCGCTTGCTTTTACCTCACCGCTGGCCAGCATATGGGCGAGGAATACCTTCGCCCGTGGTGTGGCCGTTTCGTTCCTTACAACCTCAAAGACCGGGCAGACAGACCGGCACTGCCCGCAGCGCACACAGCGCAGGTAATGATCTTTAAGCCCGGGCAGGTCCT
>CAZIYV010000019.1:10501-21049 GCA_964543575.1 uncultured Pelotomaculum sp. | reverse complement strand
CTTCCTTTATCCCCCTCCGGGGCCAGCAGTTTGCCTGGATTCATGATGTTGCCCGGATCCAGTGCTTTCTTGATCCTCTTCATGATCTCAGCCGCCTCGCCGTGCTCGTCCAAAGTGTACTGGTTTCTGACCGCCCCGACCCCGTGTTCACCGGTGGTGGAGCCGCCCAGTTCTATGGCCAGGCGGTGTATAGCGTCAACCAGCTCGTTAGCCCTGGCTACTTCTTCCGGGCTTTCAAGGTTGATCACCGGGGCGGTGTGAATGTTGCCGTCCCCGATGTGGCCGTAGTTAACCACGGTAACTCCGAATTTCCGGCCCAGTTCTTTGATCCTGCGCAAGGACTCGGTAACCCTGTTTAATGGAACGCTGATATCTTCGCCGGCAAAGATCCTGCTGCCGTCCGCCCGGAGCCTGGCTGCGGCAATGGCCACAACACTACGTCCCCGCCATAAATCGGCCATTCGCTCAGGATTGGTGGCCCACTCCACGGATACAGCGCGTTTCCCGACTATCTCGACGATCTCTCGCCCTTCCCACTCCACTCCCGCCGGGTTTCCGTCAACCTCAAAGATAAGGATGGCCTCGGCAGACGGGAGGTTTATTTCAGGCTTATACATGTTGATAGCTCTAATCGCTGAGGAGTCCAGGATCTCGATGCCTGATGGCAGGATGCCTGACTGGTAAACATCGAGCACCGCCGCGGGAGCCTGATCAAGTTCATTAAAAACAGCCATGGCGATGCCGCGCGCCTTGGGGCGGGGCCAAACCCGCAAACGCACTTTGGTAATCACTCCAAGAATACCTTCCGAGCCCACAAAAAGTTTAGTGAGGTTTAGGCTGGACACGTTTTTTAACGCCCTGCAGCCGACCCCGCCGGTATTTATTACCTGTCCGTCAGGAAGCACCACTTCCAGGCCAAGAACGTATTGTTCGGTGGCGCCGTATTTTACCGCTCGCAAACCGCTGGAGTTGTTGGCCACCATGCCGCCTATGGTGCACATGCGGGTGCTGCCGGGATCTGGCGGGAAAAAGAGACCGAGGCCGGCCAGATGCTCATTAAGTTTGTAGTGGACCACACCGGGTCTCACAAAAACCTGCATGTTGGCCGTGTCAACTTCTTCGATAGAGTCCCAGGAAGACAGGTCCAGCACAATCCCGCCGCGGGTGGCCAGGCAGCCGCAGGTTTCCCCGCTGCCGGCTCCCCTGGGCACAACCGGTATGCCCTGCTCTGAAGCCAGCCGCATTACCGCGGACACTTCCCCGGTGCTCTTGGGCAGCACAACCGCGTCTGGTACAAAACTATGGAACCTGGCCTTGAATGAGCTGTCGTAACTGTACATCTTTCGTTCCAGGTCGCCGGTGAGCACCCGCTCGGCCGGAAATATTCTTTTAAGTTCAGCGGCCAGACGCCCTTTGTCCAATGGGTAACACCTCGTTAGTTTTTTAGTGAAATTTCATTCATACCTACGCCTTACGACTTAAATCTTACGACTTTTTTGACACAGGAGAACCGTCCCCTTGTGTCATTGGGGGGTAGAGTCGCATAAGTTCCTGCCTGGTCATAACCACATATTTAGGTGAGAGTTTGTAACGGTAAGATTTTAAGCCCTTGAAGCCGCCGGGGTGGAAAACGGCCAGCAGCCACCGCTCGTAAAGGCCGGTAGCGGCCTGGAAAATCCCGGGCTTCATATCCATGGCTTTAAAACCGATACGGCCCAGCCCGCGGTGCAGGAGGGTAATCCCCAAAATGATGTTAACTTTGCCGTATTTTGCATCGCTGTTTAAA
The DNA here is from genome assembly GCA_964543575.1 of uncultured Pelotomaculum sp. Taxonomy (GTDB): domain Bacteria; phylum Bacillota; class Desulfotomaculia; order Desulfotomaculales; family Pelotomaculaceae; genus Pelotomaculum_B. Next base: position 19,263 of record CAZIYV010000019.1, on the reverse strand, counting down.
AACTCCGCCAGTGGAGGCAGCCCGTTGCGCACTTCGCGCATGGCGATAATTGTGGCCCGCTCAAGGAGTGTGTTTTCGCCCACCAGTGACAGGAGTCGATCGTTATTCACGTGCAGCTCCAGATAGAGCTCCCCGCGCTTTAAAACACTGCCGTCGGGCATTAGCCAGTCTTTCCCGTGGTACGTGCGCAGCGCGATCCGCCAGATGGAGTTTCCCCCGTCGCCGAAATCCCTGATCCCTGATAACAGGCGCACTAACCTGTCTATGACACTCCACAGCCGCTGGAGGCCTTTTTTAAAGACAGACTTCTTTTTAGTCGACATAATCTCCTCCAGCGGCGCTACCTGCAGGCCGCGCTGCTTCAGGCCATCCAGGATCCAGGGCAGGGCCTCGACGACCCTCGAGGGGCTGCCCTTGGCCGCTCCCGGTGCGGAGTCACTATCATGCAGGATCAGTATTGCGCCGTCCTTGATTCTGCTCAGTACTTTTCGGGTAAGGCTCTCAGGAGTGGCGTTTTTTATCCAGTCCCAACTCATGTAGGTCCAGAGCACCACTTTCAAGCCCTTGAGCCGGTAGTACCAGATTGAAGAAAGGTTGAACAGCCCCCAGGCGGGGCGGCTGAAGCGAATTTTTTGCCCGGTCAGTTCTTCAATGGCCAGATTGGCCTCGCCAATTTCCCTGCTTGTGGCGCGGGGGCCGAGCAGCCAGACAGCTTTGTGATAGTAACCGTGGCTGCCTATTTCATGTCCTTCTTTGATGATCTGCCTGGTTATTTCCGGGTTGGCTCTGGCTTTTGAACCCACCAGGAAGAAACACGCCCTGACCTGATAGCGCCGGAGGACGTCCAGGATTTGTGTCGTGTAAAGCGGGTCAGGGCCGTCGTCAAAGGTGAGGGCGACTCTGCCGCTGCCTTTGGGTGCTCTTGATACGGCGCCAATATGGCCTAAACGGACTAGCGCTGTTGGCGCCACGGAATAAACAAAAATGAGCAGAAATAAGATTTTAAAGAATGACGCTTCCATATTGAAACCTCAAATCAGGTCGTTAGCCTGTGTGTATAAATTTTTTCGATGGGATAGAAAAAATAAAATAAAGACATGCAGGCCAGCAGTACGGCGCTTAAAAACAGGGCGGCTGAAATCCCAAAACTCTTGGCCACAATCCCTCCCAGGGCCGGACCGATCGCAATACCCATGCCCTCTATGGTTGAGAAAACGCCCCAGCCGGTGGCCTGTCTTTCAGGTGAGATCGCTTTTGCCAGCAAGTTGTTCCAGGAGGGAAGAACCATGGCGTATGAAAAACCTACCAGCGCGGCCATAAAATAGGCGGAAGTCGCATCATGGGCGGCTGGAAAAAGGGCCAGGGAGATGGCGCTCATGCCAAAACCAGTGCCAAGCAGGGTTTTAAGCCTGAACCTGTCCGCCAGGCGTCCCATGGGCAGGAAGGAAATAGCCGCGGCCGCTCCTCCGATCAGAAGCAGCAAGGCATACTGGTTCGGGCTAAGACCTATCTTATTCTGCGCATACAGGGGCAGCAGCGGCAGCAATAACCCGCCGGTCATGGTCTGAAGAAACATACCCGGCAAAAGTATTTTCTTAAAGGTCTGATTTTCCGCCATCTTGCTGACTTCTGCCCAGAATGAAAAGCCGGAACTCTCATCGGACTTGTTCTCCGTGAAGGGAATCAGCAGCAGGGTTACGGCCAGGGCGCAGCTCCAGAGGGCGATTAACAACCAGAAGGCCAGGTTGTAATCCCGGGCAATGAGAAAATTAATGACTACCGGCCCACCTCCACCGCCTAAAAGCCAAACCGCGAAGACAATGCCCATCCGGGCGGCTCTTTCTTTTAGCTGGACCGGCGCCACTCCGCTGATCACTGCCAGCCATACCGGGGACACACCTAAACCGAAAAAGGCTGATCCAATAAGCAGGACAGCGGGCGAGGGGTAGAATTTCATAAACAGCAGCGAGCCAAGGCCCAGCAGGAGCCCCGCCAGCAACACCGGATAACCCCTGCGGTCCAACTGCCAGCCGGCAGCGCCTTTAAAGAGGGTCTCCACCAGGTAGTGGGCGGATACGGCCAGGCCGGCGGCCGCTACGGAGATACTCAGGTAATTGACGGCGTAGAGTGGCAGGAAGGTCAGAAAGAAGGCCCCCCGGGTAAATTCCATGAAGAAAAGCACCAGGATCAAGCCCAGTTCTCTTTTTGAGGTAAGAATCGCTTTCAGCTCTTGCAAAGGTTAAAGACCACTCCCTTACTGGTGGATAGATCTGGCTTAACTGTTATTGATATTATACACTATGGCGCGGGAGGGAAAACATTTTTTGAAACAATCTCTAATCCGCCCTGTTTTCCACACTTGGAGGGACATTGCCTGTTTATACTTATTAATGATAAAAGTGCCATAATTAACAATAAGAATATCTGTTAAGGAAGCATGAGAGCTGTTATCATATTTTTGAAATTGATAAAAAGCGGAGGAAAATAATGAACTATACCAGGCGGACGTGTATTGCTATTTTAATTTTTCTGGGGGTATTTATAAACTTATTTTTCCACCCGGCCAACTCGGCAGCCGCTTCATCTAAAAAAATGACCGTTTTGGGATACTACGCCGAGGACTACCTGGGGGACAGGCTGTCGTTAAATACTTTGTCCAATAGACAAGCCTTGATCAATAATGTGGCGTTTTTTAGTTATCTGGTTGATGAAAATGGTAATTTAACCGGCAGGGTACCGGAAGAAGGTGTGAAACTTGCCAAAGACAAGAATATGCGGCCACTATTACTGGTTCATAACGTAGGCAAATACAACAGCAGGGAGGTTATTCACAAGGTTCTGTCAGTGGAGAAAAACAGAAAAAACCTGGAAAAAAACCTTCTTGCACTGGTTAAGGGAAATGGTTTTAAAGGAGTTAACATTGACTTTGAGGGTGTGCCGGCGCAGGACAGGGCCAACTATAATAAACTTCTGGCTGAACTTAAGCAGATGTTTAAGCCCTACGGGTATCTGTTAACGGTGTCTATTCCCGCTAAAACAGCGGACAACCCCTCCAACGAGTGGTATGGCGCTTATGACTACCGGACTATAGGGAAGACTGCCGACCTGGTGGCGGTAATGACTTATGAGGAGCACTGGTCAGGGGGTTCGCCCGGACCTGTCGCCTCGCTGCCCTGGGTGCAAAGGGTTTTGGATTATACGGTGAGGAACATTGCCAGAGAAAAAGTGTTAATGGGGATTCCCGCTTACGGGTACGACTGGTCGACGGTGGGAAACAAGTCAGTTCGCTGGAACAAGGTGGGTGAACTCACCGCGAAATACGGGGCGGCGAAATGGAACAACTATGCCTCATCGCCCTATTTGATTTACTATGATGAAAAAGGGAACAAGCATGAGGTCTGGTTTGAAAATAAGTACAGCCTGGGGCTAAAACTGAATCTGGCTAAAAGCTACGGTATCGGCGGCATAGCCATATGGCGGCTTGGTTTTGAAGACGCTTCCTTCTGGGAGACGGTAAGAGCAAAGCTTTAATTGGAAGGGGGACAGGTCCCCCTTCCTTGCTACCTGCTGACTGCCAGCAGGTATAATTCCTGTTTATTGTTCGTCGAGCCGTTTAATTTTTGTTCGGACTGGCGGAGTTCAGCAAGTTGTTCATTTGAAAGATCGGCTACCTTCATGCCTTTGGTGTCTATTTCAGCCACTTTTTCACCTCCCTTTTTTATATTCTGTCACTTTTTCGCTAAAAATATTGTTGCTTTTACTTTATATATTCCATATAATTTAATTCAAATGAGAACGGTTATCTTTATCATCTCATTGATAATGATTATCATTATTGTTGGAGGTGGGGGTCAGTGAATCTGGATGAAGCTAAAAAAGGACAGATCATCAAAGTAACCAGGATCAAAGATGAACTGACCCGGATGCAGGCTATCCGCCTGGGCATTTCCGAGGGAGCGGTTGTCACCTGCCGGGAGATAGTGCCTGCGGGACCGGTAGTGGTGGCCAGGAATAAACAGGAAATAGCCATTGGCAGAAGCCTGGCCAAGACCATTGTGGTTGAGCCGTACTAGTTTTTGCCGCAGCGGGTGGGTTTTTCCCGCTGGGGCTTGAGGAAGCCGGTTTGCGGCTATAGATAAAGTCCGGTGGTGATTAATTGTTGGATAGCGCAAGCAGGGTAGAGGATATCCCGTCAGGCGGCAGAAAAATAGTTTTAGCCGGCAATCCCAATGTCGGGAAATCTGTTGTGTTTAATAATCTAACCGGCCTGTACAGGGACGTTTCAAATTATCCCGGTACCACCCTAAATATGGCCTGCGGGCGTTACAACGGTGATGTGGTGATCGACACCCCCGGTGTTTACGGTGTCTCTGCTTTAAACGAGGAAGAGAAGATCACCAGAGACATTATTCTGGCCGCGGATGTGTTGGTGAATGTGGTTAACGCGGTTCACCTGGAGCAGGATTTATTCCTGACCCTGCAGATTATCGATATGGGCGTCCCAATGGTGCTAGCCCTTAATTTGGTGGACGAGGCTGACAGGGAAGGGCTGGAGATCAACACGCCCCTTCTGGAAAAGTTGTTGGATATTCCAGTGGTTTCCATGGCGGCAGAGCATGGTGTCGGTATGGACGAGCTGAAGAGGAAGATAGACCTGGCCAGACCGGGCCAGGCGGCGCCCGGCCTGCTGGAGAGCATTGATAAACTGCACCCGCCTGCCGGCAGGGCAGAAGCTCTGCTAATCCTTGAGGGTGACCGGGAAATAAGCCAGTGCTTTGGGCTGACGCCGGGGACCGACCGGGAATCCCTCTACAAGAGACGCCGGGAAAGAGTAAACAATCTGGTGGCGCTGGTGGTAAAGGAGACCAGAAAAGGTGAAAGCTTTACCTCCAGGCTGGGCCGCTGGATGCTCCTGCCTGCTACCGGTTTTCCGCTTCTGGCATTAACTTTGTGGGCGGTTTACGAACTGGTGGGGGTTTTTTTTGCGCAATTTATTGTAGAGAATACCGAGCGCTTCATGACAGGTTATTACGAGCCTGCGCTCAGGTCGCTGCTTGACGGCGTTTTCCCGCCCGGGACAGTGATCAGTATAATTTTAACAGGCCAGTACGGGGTATTGACTCTTACTGTGACTTACCTGATCGGTATTTTACTGCCGCTGGTGCTGGGTATTTTTCTGGTGCTTTCTATCCTGGAAGATTCCGGTTACCTGCCGAGGATTGCCACTTTGGTAGACCGCACCTTAATTGGCGCCGGCTTGAACGGTCAGGCGGTTATCCCGGCGATACTTGGTTTCGGGTGCGTCACCATGGCCTGCATTTCAACCAGAGTGTTGGGTTCGGACCGGGAAAGGCGTATAGCTATTTTCCTTTTGGCGCTGGGGGTTCCCTGCTCGGCGCAAATGGCCATTATCATAGCGGTGCTGTCGGGGCAAGGCGCTTTCTATATGGTTTTGTACGTTTTGATCATGTTCAGTGTACTCCTTTGCACCGGTGTCCTGCTCAGCCGCTTTTTGCCGGGTGAGACATCTCCCCTGCTGATCGAACTGCCGCCCTTGCGTTTGCCCATGCCGCGCAACTTCCTGGTGAAAACCTGGACCAGGTCTTACCAGTTTATCAAGGAGGCCTTGCCGATATTCGCCCTGGGGACACTTTTTTTAAGTATCCTTGAGGTGACTGGCCTGTTGCGGGGACTGCGAAATGTCCTTACTCCTGTGACAGTGAGCTGGCTGCATTTGCCTCAAGAAGTGGCAGATATTTTTGTCATGGGTTTGATCAGGAAAGAGTTCGGCGCGGCGGCGATACTGAGCCTGCAGATGCTGCCCCTGCAAAATTTTATCATTCTTTTAACCCTTTCACTCACTGTGCCGTGCATAGCGGCGACCATGGTTATTTTTAAAGAGCGGGGACTGCGCGAGGGGCTGGTAGTCTGGTCTGCCGTTTTTGGACTGGCCATATTTATCGGTGGTATGATCACCCGCCTGTTGGAATACATGTTTAGAGCGGGCTTTACGCAAATCCCCGTTCTATTAACCCCGGTTATTTTGGTGACAGCCTTTTTAGTGGCACTGTCCATTCTGTCCAGGCTGCGCAGGGCCTGATAAACAGGGTATAGCCCTGAAAGCGGGCGATATGGTATAATTGTTTTTAGTCTGGGTGTTTTTTGGTTACCTAAAAACATTGCAAAGGTGACGGAATGCTGAAAAGAATATCCTTATGGGTATGTCTGGCTGCAATTTTATTAGTAACCACTGTTTTTCCCGCAGCCGCTGCTGCACCTGTGATTACAGGGGAGGCGGCAGTGCTTATTGACTCCAAAAACGGGCAATCGCTTTTTGAAAAAAATGCTTCCGTCAGGGTGTACCCGGCCAGCACTACTAAGATTCTGACCGCAATTATAGCTTTAGAAAGCGGCAGGACTGGTGAAATGGTCACCATTCCCAAAGAAGCCTCTGATGTTGAAGGCTCCGCCATAGGGCTGCAGGAGGGTGAACAGATATCACTTGAGGATTTGATTTACGCGCTGATGCTCAATTCAGGAAATGATTCCGCTGTGGCCATCGCCTGCCATTTGGGAGGTTCGGTGACTGGTTTTGCTCAGCTCATGAACAAAAGGGCGGTTGAATTAGGCGCGGTTAATACACATTTCAACAACCCTAACGGCCTGCCGGACTCCAATCACTACAGCAGTGCCCGCGACATGGCTCTTATAACCCGTTATGCCATGCAAAATCCGGAATTCAGAGAAATTGTGTCCACTAAAATAAAAACGATCACAAGGAGCGATCCCAACGCCCAGACCTACCTGGACAATCACAACAAGCTGCTTTGGAATTACGAGGGGGCTATTGGAGTTAAGACCGGGTATACGGAAGCGGCCAGGCAGTGCCTGGTGTCAGCCGCGGCTAAGCAGGGCAGGGAATTGATAGCCGTAGTTATGAAAAGTGAAGGTACTGACATCTGGACTGATTCAACCAAGCTTTTGGACTATGGGTTTACGGAATTTAATCAGGCGACCCTGGTCGAAGCAGGCAAGTTTGTCACTGACGTGCCAGTTCGATACGGTGTTTCGAAAACAGCTCACGCGCAGACGGGCAGTTCACTGGCCTACGACTTTCCCAGTACTGACAAACCTCAAATCAGCCAGGAAATCATACTTTTAGATAAAATTGTGGCGCCGGTCCCGGCCGGTAAGAAGTTAGGTGAAATAGCCTTTTTTGCCGGCGGACAGGAGTTGGGCAGGGTTGATTTGGTAGCGCAGCAAAAGATAGAAAGAAAGATACTTTCTAAATGGTGGTTCTGGCTGATGATTCTGGCGGCGCTAGGTACCGCCGCGGCCATAGCTTTGTACCAGACCAAGCAGAGGCGCAGGCGCTGGGAAATGTACAACAAGCGCAAGTATTACCTGTAGGCCAGGGACTGGCGGTCAAAACAATAAAAGCCCGAATGGTGGTGTGATGATGAAAAAAGTTATATCCGATGTCGGGGAAAAACTCAGGGCGAAAGAATCAAAACTGACAACGCGCAGGGAATTAATTCTAAAAGTTCTGCTGGAAAACAACGGCAAGCACCTCAGCGCTGAAGAAGTGTATAACCTGGTTAAACGCGAGGCTCCTGACGTGGGGCTGGCAACGGTCTACAGGACGTTAGAGCTTTTCCAGGAGTTTGATCTTATTCAAACCATAGATTTCGGAGACGGGCGCAAACGTTACGAGTTTGGATCGGAATCAGGAGAGAATCATCATCACCACCACCTGATCTGCATCAAATGCGGCAGCATCATTGAGGTTAACGAGGACCTGCTCGAAGAGTTGGAAAACCGGGTCAGCAAAAAGCATAACTTTACGGTTACAGACCACCAGCTTAAAATTTTCGGTGTGTGTGACCAGTGTAATAAAACAAAATAAGTAATGCCGGTTAATATTTCCATGCTATAATTATAGCGTGGATTTGTTTTTTCTCAGGGGGCTAAAACTAATGACCGAGGGGTATTTAGCGCTGGTGCTGCACGCGCACCTGCCGTACATCCGCCACCCGGAAGATCCGGGAATAATGGAAGAGCGCTGGTTATTTGAGGCCATAACCGAGTGTTATGTTCCCCTGATTATGGCTTTTGAAAAAATGGTCAAGGACGGTGTCAATTTCAAGATAACCCTTTCGCTTTCACCGCCTCTGGTAACCATGTTCAATGATCAGCTTTTACAGGAGCGCTACCTGCGCCACCTGAAAAAAATAATTTCGCTGGCGGAAGCTGAGATTGCCAGAAATAAAAACAGCCCTGAGTTCAGAAACGTGGCAGTCATGTATTTTAACCGGCTAAGTGAACTCCGCCGGTCTTTCGAAGATGATTATGAGGGCAATCTGATCCTGCCCATCCAGAGCCTGCAGGCGTTGGGGGCGCTGGAAGTGATAACCACGTGCGCCACGCACGGCTACCTGCCTTTAATTATGACGCGGGAGGCCAGGCGGGCGCAGGTACAGCTCGCCGTGGAGCAGTATGGCCGGCTTTTTGGCAGGCTGCCGGCCGGGATCTGGCTGCCGGAGTGTGCTTATGTGCCCGGGGTGGATGAGATTTTAAAAGAATTCGGGCTGAGGTATTTTTTTGTTGAAACGCACGGCATCAATCTGGCCAGCCCGGTTTCACGTTATGGAGTTTATGCTCCTGTTTACTGTCGTTCCGGAGTGGCCGCTTTCGGCCGCGACCCGGAAAGCTCACGTCAGGTCTGGGACAGACACACCGGTTATCCGGGCAACCCCTACTAC
>CAZIYV010000019.1:0-10491 GCA_964543575.1 uncultured Pelotomaculum sp. | reverse complement strand
ATTACCTCGCCCCCTGTCTCCCCGGGGGCAATATTCGCTGCGACACCGGACTCAAGTATTTTAGAATTACGGGGCAGGGAGATCATAAAGAGCCTTACCAACCTGACCTGGCCGTGTTAAAAACCGTTGAAGACGGTGCTGATTTCGCCAGGAAGCGGGGTCAGCAGGTCCGCCAGCTAGCTGGTTGGATGGATAGAAAACCGGTGATTATCGCACCTTACGACGCCGAGCTGTTTGGGCACTGGTGGTATGAGGGACCGCTCTGGCTGGAACATTTATGCCGCGCTATTGACACCGGGCGGGATGGCATTAAGATGACCACCCCGGCTGGCTATCTCGGTGAATATGTTGATAACCAGGTGGTGGAACTGGCCGCCTCCAGTTGGGGGGAAGGCGGCTATAACGAGGTCTGGTTGAACCCCAGCAACGATTGGATTTACAGGCACCTGCACCGTGCTGAAACAACGCTGGTGGACCTGGCCGATTTGTACCCTAACGCTTCAGGGGCCATCCGCCGCACGCTGAACCAGGCTGCGCGCGAATTGCTTCTGGCGCAGAGCAGCGACTGGGCTTTTATTATTAAGACCGGTACTGCGGTGCAGTACGCGGTGCAGAGGACGAGCGAACATATCAGCCACTTCAATCGCTTGACTTCTCAGCTGGTTGAGGGACAGGTAAATGAGGACGAACTGGCCGGTTATGAGAGGCAGGACAGTATCTTTCCGGAAATTGATTATAACATATACAGCCGCCACTACCGTTTAAGCCGTACCAGCAAGCCGCCGGGCAGACTGGCCGGGGAGTCTTTGAGAGTATTAATGCTTTCCTGGGAATTCCCGCCCAAGACTGTGGGCGGTCTGGCCCGGCATGTTTATGATCTTTCAAGGGCGCTGGCCCGTCTTGGTGAAATTGTGCACGTGGTTACCTGTCCTGCACCGGGCGCCAGTGACTACCAACTGGTTGAAGGTGTGCACGTGCACCGCGTGAGCCAATCCGGGCTGACCGCGGAAGATTTTATGAAGTGGGTTGAACAGTTGAACCGGTCAATGGAAGTATTTGCCGGCGGCCTGATGGACAGCGAAGCGTTTGACCTGATTCACGCCCATGACTGGCTGGTTGAGGAAGCTGCCATAGCCTTGAGCGGTAGTTACCGGCTGCCCCTGGTGGCGACTATTCACGCGACTGAATACGGTCGCAACCGGGGTATTCACAATGACCTGCAGCGCCGCATTCACAACCTGGAGAACAGGCTGGCCAACCTGGCGATGACTGTGATCTGCTGCAGCGATTACATGGCAGAGGAGATCACCGGGCTCTTTGGTGTCTCCAGACGAAAAACTCACAGTATCCCCAATGGGGTTGATCTGGCCAATCTGGGTGTGCCCAGGCAGCTGATACCCGGTGAAAAGGAGACGCACACGGGAACACAGACCATACTGTTTATCGGGCGCCTTGTACCTGAAAAAGGTGTGCAGGTGCTGCTGGAAGCATTGTTGCACCTGCTCCCGCAGTTGCCTGATTTAAAGCTGCTGGTTGGCGGGGCCGGCCCGTATGAAGATTATTTGAAGGCCAAGGCCGCTAACCCTATGTTAAGCGGTAAAGTGGAATTTCTGGGATTTTTAAATGAGGACCAGAGGAATCAGCTTCTGAAACAATCAGATGTGGCGGTGTTTCCCAGCCTCTATGAGCCGTTTGGCATTGTGGCGCTGGAAGCCATGGCCGCTCAAATTCCGGTTATTGTTTCGGATACGGGAGGGTTGAGCGAGGTTGTCTCGCACGGCATTGACGGCTATAAAGTGCCTCCCGGCAATCCCGGTTTGCTGGCTTATTATATCAGGGAGGTTCTGATTAATCCGGGCCTGGCCCGTGATCTGACCAGGCGGGCCTGGAAAAAAGTGTTGACGGTTTATGACTGGCAGAGTATCGCCCTGGAAACCCTGGACGTTTACCGCGAGGCGCTGGCCGCTAAATTTTGACATTACATAAGCTGATTACTATAATTTACACTGAGAATACAGGAGACAGGAGTCAGAAAACAGAATAAAGATAAAGAACAATGAGACAAGGGGAGACAAGGGGACGGTTCTCCTGTCTCAAAAATGAGACAGGAGAACCGTCCCCTTGTCTCAACTATCTATTAAAGATATGGAGTGTTTGATGAAACAGGTTGTCAGTGTCAGCCTGGGCTCGCCCCGGCGGGATTTTGCTACTGAGATCGAAACAAAAATCTGCAGCATATCTGTCAGAAGGATTGGCACGGGGGGCGACATTAAGCTGGCGGCAGCGCTTTTGAAAAGTTTTGACGGCAATGTGGACGCTCTGGGACTGGGCGGTGTTAACTTTACCCTTCATGCCGGACACAGGCGCTATAAATTGCGGGATGGCGCTAGATTGGCGGCTTTAGTAAAAAAAACTCCGCTGGTTGACGGCGGCGGCATTAAAGATACTGTTGAAAGGGACCTGATCCCTTTTATCCGGGCTCAGGCCGGTTGGCCGCGGCAGGGCCAGACTGTTTTAATCGTGTCCGCGCTGGACCGTTACGCACTGGCGGTCGCTCTGGAACAAGCCGGCTGCCGGTTAATAATCGGCGATGCCCTTTTCGCCCTGGGACTGCCGGCGCCCTTTTACTCGCTGCCCTCTTTCCGGGCGGCGGCATACCTGACCCTGCCCGTTCTCGGCAGGATGCCTATAGGCTGGCTGTACCCTGTAGGAGAAAGACAGGAGTCAATAGTACCGCGCTTTGAACCTTTTTACCGCAGGGCAGACGTTATAGCGGGCGATTTCCATTTCCTGCGGCGTCACCTGCCCGGTGATCTCAGCGGTAAAAATATAATTACAAGCACACTCACCCCGGAAGATGTCCAGGAATTAAAAAAAAGGGGGGTCATGTGGCTGGCGACGCCAGGTCCCTCTTTCCAGGGCAGGTCACTGGGCTCAAACATTTTGGAAGCAGCCAGTGTGGCCATCCTGGGCAAGGGCGGTGAAGCGCGCCCTGAATTATACCCGGAGCTCTTTAAACAAATCGGTTGGGAGCCCCGCCTGGAAAGGCTGAATTAATAAAAGACAGATCTTTTCACAGTATAAATGAAAGGAGACTTTGCAATGGTTTTTGAACCTAAAGGCCTGGCTACAGGAATAGGCAGTTTGCCTTATACCGAAGTTGGAGATGCCTTGTCCCTGATAAAAAAATATGTTCCCTACATACCCCACTGGCCTCAACTGCCGCAGCGTGGAAGGCAGGAGTACTTAGTAGAGCAGTCTTTAAAACCACTGGTAAAAACAGGCCTGCTGGTTGATAACGGGGATAAAGTTTATTTTGACACTACCAGACCCGACTGGGCTGATAATTTGACTGCTTTCTACACCCTCTACCTGGCCTACGAGGAAGGCGACCTCGCGGTGCTGGATGAGTTTGCCTTTTCGGAAGATGCAGCGGCAGGGTTTTATGCCTATATGGAAGATCTGAAAAAAGGCGCCGGGAGCGCGCAAGTTTTAAAAGGACAGGTGGTGGGTCCTCTAACGGCAGCCTTTCAGATCAAAGATGAGCGGGGACGGTTTGCCTATTACAATGATCAACTGCGGGACTTGATCGTGAAAACCTTAGCCTTGCACTCGGCCTGGCAGGCTTTGCAGCTTGGACGCTTTGGTCTTCCGGTAATGATTTTTGTGGATGAGCCCTCGATCCGGGTCTACGGCCAGTCCAGCTACATCACCGTAACCAGGGAGGCCATCAAAGAAGATCTGGAAGCTGTTTTTCAGGCAGTACACACTATGGGCGCTATGGCTGGTGTGCACTGCTGCGATGCCATCGACTGGTCGATACTTTTTGAGTCAAGTGTAGAAGTGGTCAATTTTGACGCTTACAACTACTTCAGCTCCATTATTCCCTATACAGCCTCTTTGAAAAGTTTTCTGAAAAGAGGGGGCATATTAGCCTGGGGCGTGGTGCCGACGCTGGATGACCTGGTCCTGGATGAGGACGCGGCTTCCTTGCTGGCAATGCTTGATCGCGAGTGGAAGGAACTAACCAAACGGGGTGTTTCCAGGAAGCTTTTGTTCAGAAACTGCATCATAGCGCCGGCCTGCGGGACGGGACTCCTTGACGTAGAACTGGCAGAGAAAATCTATGCCCTGGCTTGTTCTGTTTCTGAAATGCTGCGCTCTCGTGAGGGGTGCAAGCAGTCTTGATACCGGTTGATAATCACCTGCATACCAGGTTATGCGGCCACGCCAGCGGCGAAATCCAGGAGTACCTGGCCGTTGCTGTGGAGATGGGTATCCGGGAGGTCGGTTTTACTGACCACTTACCCCTGTATTTTCTGCCTCCTGGCAGCAGGATTCCGGATTATGCCATGGATGAAATAGATTTGCCGCGTTATGTTGAGGCGGTCAGGCAAGCCGGCGGGAAGTCGCCAGTCAGGGTGAAACTGGGGATAGAGGCGGATTATGTACCGGGATATGAAAAGAATCTGGAGTCGCTGGTAGCCGGGTATCCTTTTGATTTCATAATTGGTTCAGTCCATTTCATTGACGGGTGGGGTTTCGATAACCCTGACGAGTTGGATGAGTACTCCCGGAGGGATATTGACGAGATTTATGAGCGGTACTTTTTTCTTTTAAAACAGGCTGCCCTGAGCGGACTTTTTGATGTGATGGCCCATCCGGATCTGGTTAAAAAGTTTAACTTTCACCCGGTCAGGGATCTGGGGCCTTTGTATGAAGAAACCGCCCGCGTGTTTAAACAGGCGGGTGTGTGCGCAGAGGTAAACACAGCGGGACTTAGATACCCGGCGCGGGAGATTTATCCTGCCCCAGGGCTGCTGGAGGCCTTTTTTAGATATGGGCTTCCTGTTACCATAGGTTCCGACGCCCATCACCCCGAACAGGTGGGGAGTGGTCTGACGAAAGCTATCGAACTGATAAAACAGGTTGGTTACAGGGAAATTGCCACATTCACCGGCAGGAAGATAAAATTTGTAAAAATTTACTAGTAACCAGCAGGAAATAATTTACATATGGCGAACAGTATATGTGAATTAATTTTGTACTGCGGGGTATTTTTGTGGATTATATAAGCCTGAGTCTTGTATTTATATCATCTGTCATTTTTGTAATGACCTTTTTCCTCGCCGCCCGTCAATCCAAGCTGCAGTTTCCTGAAAGAAGGACCATGAACCCAAAAAGGGATTACGGAGTTACTGGAGAAAAAAATGCCATAGTAGTGCAGCTGCCCAAAGGACTCAGCCTTCACGATGACTACACCCTGGATTTAAAAGTGTCCCTGCGCAGAGATGAAAAAGAAAAAACAGAGGTTAAGCAGGAGAACGCAGGCGGAGGAGACAATAAATACCGCCATAGGCTTGACGAGTACCTGTAAAGCGCGGGCACGAGCAGGTCGCTGCACAACTGTTCGCCAATTATAAAAGCATGACATGACTTTTCTACGAGGGAGATGTTTATCTCTCTTTTTTATTTTTCATCCTGCTGCTGGTGCAGTATTAAAGCCCGCATTTCTATTATGAAAAATCTTTAATTTTTATAAAATATTTTCTAAATTGCATAGGAATTTTGTCCGATATATAGTATAGTGGTGGAAAGTGGTTTTTTGTGGTGGATAATTCATAAACTGGAGCTGTAATAACATGTTCATAGGTGAATACCAGCACAATATCGACCCCAAGGGAAGACTTTTCATACCTGCCCGCTTCCGAGAAGGCCTGGGGGACTCTTTTGTGGTTACAAAGGGTCTTGACGGCTGTCTTTTTGCTTATCCGCGGCCGGAATGGGACGCGCTGGAGCAAAAGCTGAAGTCCTTGCCCTTTACAAAGGGTGACGCCCGGGCCTTCGTTCGGTTTTTTTTCTCTGGCGCCGCTTTATGTGAAACCGATAAACAGGGAAGAATACTAATACCGGTCAGCTTGCGGGAGTTCGCCTCACTGGAAAAAGACGTGGTTGTTATCGGCGTTTCCTCCCGGGTAGAAATTTGGGCGAAGAGCAAGTGGGATGAATACAATGCCAGGGCAGCCGCATCCTATGAAGAAATAGCGGAAAAAATTGATGATTTTGATCTTGGTATTTAAATACTAGCATTGCTTAAAAAGGAAATGCTTTCTAAAAGCAGAAGAATAAACTAGCGAGGTCGTTTTAAATAGAATACTATCATCAACCTGTCATGCCAAATGAAGTACTGGAAGGTCTCAAAATAAAACCGGGCGGGGTCTACGTGGATTGTACCCTGGGCGGCGCCGGCCACAGTGAAGCGATCTTAAAAAAACTGGGCCAGGCGCCAGGCGGCCGTTTGATAGCACTGGATCAGGACCCGGCTGCTATCAGTGCCGCCAGGGAAAGACTCGCCCCTTTTGGGGACAGTGCCGTACTGGTCCGGGCTAACTTTGTAAAACTTGTTGAAACCCTGACAAGCCTGGACCTGAAAGAGGTTGACGGCGTGCTGTTTGATCTGGGTGTTTCCTCACACCAGCTCGATAACCCGGCCAGGGGATTCAGCTACCAGCATGACGCGCCTCTCGATATGAGAATGGATCCGGGACAGACAACCACCGCCAGAGATCTTGTCAACAACCTGCCGGTGGCACAATTGGCCAAGATAATAAAGGAATACGGGGAAGAGCGCTGGTCTGCCAGAATTGCCGGTTTTATCGGACAGGAGAGAGAACTGAGCCCTGTCGAAACCACCGGCCAACTGGTGGAAATCATTAAGAAGGCGGTTCCTGCAGGCGCAAGGCGGCAGGGGCCGCACCCGGCCAAGAGAACTTTTCAGGCGCTGCGCATAGCCGTAAACCAGGAACTGGAGATACTGGCGGAGGCAGTCCTTGCCGCAGTACAGGTTCTAAAGCCCGGGGGGAGAATTTGTGTGATAACTTTCCACTCCCTGGAAGACAGAATAATAAAGGACCTGTTCCGGCGCCTGGCCTCGCCTTGTACCTGCCCGCGGGATTTCCCGGTTTGTGTTTGTGCTAAAGAGAAGACACTGAAAATTGTTACCACCAAACCGATTGTAGCCTCCCAGTCAGAGTTGGCCGGCAACCCGAGAGCAAGAAGCGCAAAGCTGCGAGTGGCTGAAAAAATCTGATGACGAGTTCCGCTGATGCGAGAATCGGTGTATCCAACGGTATGGTATATCCTTCCTTTTTAAGGGTTCTATTCCGTACGGAGGTTGAATAATATTGATAGTAGCTCAGGATAAGACAGGCTACCGCGGGTTTTCAGGTATAGATTCGCGTCCAGAAAAAGCTCGCAGGAGAAGGTTTGTACAAAAGAGTCCTGTACTGGCGTTATCCGGACTGGTTCTGGTGTGTTTTTTGGCGGGAGTGCTGATAACCTATTATTTTTCCCAGGTGCTGACCCTGGGTTACCAGATAACCAAACTGGAATCAGAGCTTGCCCTTCTGCGCGTGGAAAACAACAGTCTAGATGAAGAAGTCCACCGTTTGAACTCACTGGAACGGGTTGAGTACCTGGCTGTAAACAAACTGGGGATGGTAAAACCAGCAAACAACAATATCCTGGTGGTTGCTGTAGCAGGCAAGTCTCAATCTGCAATGACAGCTGACACTGCTTCAGCCAATACACAGGTTGCTGATATTTCCCCTGCCGGACAGGAAAAGAGCCGCCTTATCAGGGCTTTTACCGAATTGGTTGACCGACTGGAAAATTCTATCCGGTTGGGAAGCGTTCCCGTGAATGAATTCGGAGAGGGGAAAAATGCAGACAACAACCATTTTGATCCGGAAAAGAATAACCTGGGTTTTTCTGATTACTGCGCTGGCTCTGGTCGGACTGATTTTTCGCCTGGCCTGGCTGCAGCTTGTTGAAGGGGACCGTTTAAGAGACGAAGCTCTGGAAGTCCGGATGAGGGATGTACCGGTAGAGGCCAAGCGGGGCGCGATCTTTGACCGCAATGGCAACGAACTGGTAACAAGTGTTAGTGTTGATTCAGCCTACGCCTTTCCGCCCCAGGTGGTCAATAAGCGTGAGACAGCGGACAAAATAGCCGTGGCTCTGGGTGGGGATAAGGAGGCAATATATAAAAAACTAACTGAAGAATCAGGTTTTGTCTGGCTGAAAAGAAGAATAGACTATGAATCGGCCCAGAGGTTAAAAGCTTTGAAGTTGGACGGTGTGGAACTGGTGGAAGAAAACAGACGTTTTTACCGCCAGGAAAGCCTTGCCGCTCATGTACTTGGTTTTGCCGGTGATGACAACCAGGGGCTGATTGGTGTAGAAAGCGTTTATGATAAGGATTTAAGAGGTGTTCCCGGACGGATAGTCATTGAAAAGGACGCGGTTGGCAGGAACATCCCGGAAGCACTCCACAAGTTTATCCCTCCAACGCCTGGCCACAATCTTGTTCTGACCATAGACCAGCATATTCAATTTTTTACGGAGAGGGAACTGGACAAGATTGTCGATGCCCACCATCCCAAACTGGCAGTAATTATTGTAATGAATCCTAAAACCGGTGAAATCCTTGCCATGGGTAACCGGCCTACATTCAATCCCGGAGATTGGAGAAAACAACCCCAGTCGGTATGGGATCACAACCCGAGTATCTGGTATAATTATGAGCCGGGATCAACATTTAAAATCATTACCGCGGCGGCCGCTCTTGAGGAAGGAGCCGTCAGGCTGGGTGATACTTTTTATGACCCCGGTTATATTAAGGTTGCCGACCGTACAATCAGGTGCTGGTACGACGGAGGGCACGGTTCTCAAACTTTTGAAGAGGTTGCCCAGAACTCCTGCAACCCTGGGTTTATAACTGTGGGCTTAAGGCTGGGCGTAGAAAGGTTCTACAAGTATATCAACGCTTTTGGTTTGGGGCAAACCACCAACATCGGCCTGCCTGGGGAAGCGGTTGGCATACAAATACCGGAAAAAGAAGCCACCGAACTAAACATAGCGACCATGTCCATTGGGCAGTCTATCGCTGTAACGCCGATTCAGCTGTTGACCGCCGCTTCGGCTGTAGCCAATGGCGGGGTGCTGTTAAAACCGTCTCTGGTAAAGTCAATAACCGGAGCAGATGGAAAGGTAATCAAAGAATTTAAGCCTGAGTCGGTACGCCAGGTTATATCCAAAAAAACCGCGCAGACCCTTATGGGACTGCTGACCAATGTAGTGTTCAAGGGTACGGGGAGAAACGCTTTCGTAGAGGGCTACGGAGCGGCGGGGAAAACAGGCACAGCTCAGGTGGTGGAGGAAACCGGAGGCTATTCTGACGGCAAGTACGTTGCCTCTTTTGTGGGTTTTGCCCCGGCGGAGGACCCGCAAATCGCCGTGCTGGTAATGGTGGCCGAGCCCAGCGGCGCTGCTTATTTCGGCAGCCAGGTGGCGGCTCCCGCTTTCAAGTCCATTGCTTTAGATACACTCAGGTATCTGAAAGTACCGGAGAGGCCGGACCTTGAAAAACCACAATTGCCTTTCGTTTTTGAGGAGCCAAAAGTGAAGCGGAGCATGCCCAATGTTGTGAATTACCCGGTGGAAGAAGCCCAAAAGGTGCTGATAAATGCTGGATTTGCCGTTCAGAAAAGGGGCGAGGGGAATATGGTATATGGCCAGACTCCCTCAGGAGGCGCGCAGGTATTTGGCGGGTCAACTGTTATTCTGGAATTGCAGGATAACGGCTCAGGCCCAGCGGAAGAAGTGACGGTGCCAGACCTGACGGGGTTGACCATGAAAGAAGCCGGCAGTGTTTTAGAGAAACTGGGTCTGCATTTTAACCCTCAGGGCACCGGTGTGGCTGTGGGCCAACAGGAAAAGCCAGGTACAAAAGTAACCAGGGGGGCTGCTATTACTATAGATTTCCAGCCCCCGGTGATTAAAGAATATCTCGACTGACGCTAAATACTTGTGTATAATTTGCAGGAAATTACTTGTTATCATGCCATGTTGATGGCACTGCAGCCTGGTTCTGGAATATTTTAGATATTGATGGAAATACTATGAAAGTAATATAAAAATGAGCTATAAATCAGGAGGATAATAAGTTGTTTTTTCGGGAACTGCTTGAAGCGGTTGAAGTTTGTGCCGCTGGCGGCGATCCGGCTGTACCGGTAAAGGGGATAGCGTATGATTCTCGCCAGGTAAAGCCGGGTTTTTTGTTTGTGGCTATCAAGGGATTTAAAACTGACGGTCACGAATATATTAACGAGGCAATAAAAAAGGGCGCGGCGGCGGTGGTTGTGCAGCGGGAGACAGACCTTCCGCCCGGTACGGCGTGGGCGCTGACGCCAGACACGAGGTATGCCTTGGCGCTTCTGGCCGCGCGCTTTTATGACAATCCCTCCTCTAAAATGAAAATAATCGGTATTACAGGAACCAACGGTAAAACCACCACTGCTAATCTGGTGGCTGCCGTATTGGGCGCCGCCGGACAGAAGACTGGTTTGATCGGCACTATCCACAACCGGATTGGTGAAAGGATACTGCCTGTAAAACACCCCACACCGGAATCCCTTGAACTTCAAAAAC
>CAZIYV010000018.1:0-35283 GCA_964543575.1 uncultured Pelotomaculum sp. | reverse complement strand
TAAACCTAAGAGGAATGCCTGAATCTCACGTCTCACGTCCCATTTCCCACGTCTCAAAGCCACGTCTCAGTGGGCGCAGTTGGCACAGTTGCGTGTGCTGCAGCCTCCGCAGGCGCTCTTACCTCCGCTAGTACCGGCGGCGCTGAAGGAAGACATTACTCTTTTGGGGGCACTGGCTCCACATTCAGGGCAGCTGAGTCTCTCCCCGCTTTCTCCGCTGGAACACAATTTTTCAAAACGGTTGACGCAATTGGCGCACTTGAATTCGTATATAGGCATCGCAGTTGCTCCCTTTATAGGCTGGTTTATCCCAAAGGTTGAAAATTAACACTTCTTAGAGTAAGCCCAGGTTCCACATCTTGTCAAGTAAACCTGAGCTTTTTGCTCGAAAAAAGAGGGTTTCTAAACCAGGGGGCTGAATTAAGGTCTAATAAAAATGTTATGGCTAGGGGGGGGCTTTATGCGTCTGCAATTTCTTGGAGCGGCCGGGACAGTAACCGGTTCCTGCTATTTATTAGATACGGAAAATACCAGGATTATGATTGAATGCGGCATGTTTCAGGGCAAGAAAGAGGTCAGGGAACGCAATTATGAGAGTTTTAAAGTGCCGCCGCGCACCGTGCAGCACGTCTTGCTTACTCATGCCCACATTGATCACAGTGGGATGATTCCTAAACTGATCAAACACGGATTCAAAGGGAAAGTATATGCTACTGCCCCCACTGTGGAATTATGCCAGGTTTTACTGCCGGACAGCGCGTACATTCAAGAGATGGAGGTCGAACGGAAAAACCGCAAGTTCCGCAGGGCCGGGAAGGCCCCGATCGAGCCAATCTATACTGTCAACGAGGCTTATAAAAGCCTGCCCTTCTTTAAGGAAGTTCAGTATGATGAAATAATCCAGATCGCGCCTGACATTAAAGTAAGGTTTGTAGATGCTGGACATATACTTGGGTCGGCTATGATTGAAGTCTGGGTTAATGAAAACGACCGGGAGACCAAGCTGGTCTTTTCAGGCGACATCGGCAATAAGAACAGGCCTATTGTTAAAGACCCCTCCATTGTTGCCGAAGCGGATTATCTGGTTATGGAGTCGACCTACGGCGCCCGCCTTCATGAAAATCATGACCTGGAAATAGATTCATTGCATAAGGTTATCTGGGAAACATATGAAAAAGGAGGCAACTTAATCATCCCGGCCTTCGCGGTTGAACGCACCCAGGACCTGCTCTTTCACCTTTTCCTGCTTGCTGAATCGAAAAGAATGCCCGCCATGACGGTGTACATAGACAGTCCCCTGGCCACGGCCGCTACCGATGTTTTCCGCAATCACCAGAATGTTTTTGATCAGGATGCGGCGGATATAATTAAAAGGGGTCAGGATCCCCTGCAGCGGGCGGGCATTAAGTTCACCAAATCGGCCGAGGAATCGAAGGCGCTAAACCAGGTTGACAGGGCGATTATCCTTTCCGCCAGCGGTATGTGCGAGGCTGGGCGGATCCGGCACCACCTCAAATACAACCTGTGGCGCCCTGACAGTACCATCCTTTTCGTGGGCTACCAGGCTGAGGGCAGTTTGGGGCGGCAGATTGTGGACGGCCAGAAAACTGTGCGTATTTTTGGCGATGAAATTGCCGTAAAAGCCGATATACGGAATATTGAAAGTTACTCAGCACACGCCGACCAGGCGGGCTTAATTGAATGGGTAAAAAAATTCACCAGGCCCCCCCGCGAGATATTCATTGTGCACGGGGAGCCGGATGCTGCAAACGCTCTGGCTGGTCTGATCGAATCAGAGACAGGTATCAAAGCTACTATTCCGGAATGGCTGCAGGTTGTGGAAATACTGCCGGAAGGCGCCGCCAAACCGGAGGAAAAGGTCCGCTCCGCTTACGAGTCCCTTGCCTCGAAGCTGCAGAAGTTGCTGGCGGCGGGTATAGAACCGGCGCGCCGGGAAGAGATTCTTGCGCGCATTGCCGAACTGGAAAGTATCATCGACCAGGATGTAAACAAAGCCGCTGGTTAAAGAAAAGAGGAGTAGGGTTTGCTCTCAATCAGAAAAAGAGAATTGGAGTTTTACACTTTCCCTCACCTGAATGATGCCGGCCTGGTGACACATGGTTTTACCACTCGCGCCGGTGGTGTCAGCAAAGGACCCTGCCAGAGCCTGAATACGGCGTTTCATGTCGGGGATAGGGAGTCTCACGTAAAAACCAACAGAGCTCTGGCCTGCCAGTCTCTGGGGATAGACCCCGGCCTGATGGTTGCCGGCAACCAGGTTCATGGTGATATTGTGACAGTAGTAGGGGAGACTGATAAAGGGAAGGGCGCCTTTTCTGAAAAAGACGCGCTGCCCGGAACGGACGCGCTGGTTACCGCTGCGGCGGGCCTGCCGCTGGCCAGCTTCTATGCTGACTGTGTTCCCATTTTTCTTCTTGACCCGGTAAATAGGGTCGTGGCCCTGGCGCATGCCGGATGGAAGGGTACTGCGCTAAGAATTGGGCAGAAAACCGTTGAAGTAATGGCCGCGACGTTCGGCACAGACCCGCGGGACTGCCTGGCGGGTGTGGGTCCTTCAATAGGGCCGTGTTGTTATGAAGTGGATGAGAAGGTTATAAGTCATTTTGGGGGCGGTATTTCCGTACCGTCTGACTTGGCCGGGGCTGTTTCCCCCGGTAAATGGAAGTTAAATTTATGGGAGGCCAACCGCCGCGTGCTGCTTGCCGCCGGGTTAAAGGCCGAAAACATCTTGTCTGCTTGTATTTGCACCTCCTGCCATAGTGATATGTTCTTTTCCTACCGGGCGCATAAAGGGAAAACAGGGCGGATGATGGCGATAATAATGTTAAAGTAGTATTTGCCGGAAGGGTGATGGAAAGTGTCCAGAATACTGGTAGTTGAAGACGAGCAAAATATCCTGGAATTGGTTAAGTATAACCTTGAACGGGAAGGTTTCCAGGTATTGGCCGCCCTGGACGGCACGCGGGGTCTGGAAATAGCCCGTGAGGAGGCCCCGGACTTGATTTTGCTTGATGTGATGCTGCCTGGCATGAATGGCCTTGAAGTATGCCGGGAACTGCATCTTGATCATATGACCAGAAACATTCCGATCATCATGCTGAGTGCCAGAGCTGAGGAACTTGACCGGGTGCTGGGATTGGAGATGGGCGCCGATGATTATATCGTTAAGCCCTTCAGTCCCAGAGAACTGGTAGCCAGGGTCAAAGCCAGGCTGCGCAGGTATAAGCCTAATGATTTGCCGGTGGGGAAATTATCGTCAGGTAAATGCCTGGAGTTTGGGCGACTGGTCATTGACGAAGAAAAGTTTGCGATTTATTTAGGTGGAGTCAAACAAGAATTTACCCTGAAGGAATTTGAACTGCTGCGCTTTTTAGCCCGCCACCAGGGTAAGGTTTTCACCCGCGAGCAACTGCTGGACCAGGTGTGGGGATATGACTATACAGGCGATTCCCGGACTGTCGATGTTCACATCAGGCATATCAGGCAAAAATTTGAGTCTGACCCCGGCAACGCGGAGTTCATAGAGACAGTACGCGGGGTGGGATACCGTTTTAAGGAGGACTCCTGATGACAATCATTGTTAGGGTTTTAAGAAATATCGGATGGAGACCTGTTGCCAGTTACTTTTTTCTTTTTATGGTCTTTATCGCACTGGCCCAACTTCATACTTTAGGGTGGTTAAACCTGCTGGTTTTTATGTTGCTGGCATTTTTGTGTACTTTTTTGCTGGCCTGGATTATGTACAGCAGTTTAGTCAACCCATTACAGGAAGTATCAGCTATCGCCAGGGAAATGGCTGATGGAGACCTGGAGCAGTTTATTCCGGTATCTCCCCAGAATGAAATAGGTGATCTGGCCCGTTCAATAAATTGCCTGGCCAAATACTTAAAAAGCGCTCAGGATGATCTTAGTACCGAAAGAGGCAGAGTCCAGGCCATTTTGAGCGGTATGTCCGATGGTGTAATTATCATGGATAACTGGGGCAGGGTTATTCTGCTCAATCAGGTGGTAGAAAAGCTCTTCAGGATCACTATGCCTGCCAGTAAAGGTAAAAACATTGTCAGGGTTATTCGTGATTACGAATTAGAGAAACTACTGCACGAGTCGCTTGAGACGGGTAAGTCAATCAAGAAGCAAATACAGGTTTTGACTCCCGACCGGAGAGTATTTCGTGTATATGTTACTCCGACAAACACTGGCGAGGACCGGGGTGAGGTTGTGGCCCTGCTGAGGAATATAACGGACAGGAAGATGCTGGAGGAAATGCGCAGCGAATTTGTCGCTAATGTTTCCCACGAACTGCGCACCCCCCTGACCTCTGTCCGTGGATTTGCCGAAACCCTGCTGGACGGGGCGCTGGAAGATCCTAAAACAGCCAGGAATTTTCTTGAAATTATCAACAAGGAGACAGAGCGGCTTACCAAACTGCTTGATGAATTGCTGAACCTTTCCAGGTATGAAGACAAGAATAATGTGATTGTCATGGAAAAGATAGACATGGGCGACCTGATCAAGCTGATTGTGGACATTATCAGTCCCCGTGCTTTGGAGAAGAACCTAACCATTACCACAGACCTGCCCGAGGATCTGCCTGTGGTGCAAGGAGATCCTGATATGCTCAGGCAGGTGCTGATCAATCTGATCGATAACGCTGTAAACTATACTATGCCGGGTGGGACAATCTGTGTCGCCGCCAGTATAGAGCAGGGCGAATTAAGGGTGGATGTGAAGGACAACGGCTCGGGTATTTCACCGGAACACCTGTCCCGCTTATTTGAGCGTTTTTACCGGGTTGATAAAGCACGCTCCCGTGAACTGGGAGGAACCGGCCTGGGTCTGTCTATTGTAAAACATATTGTTGAATCTCATCACGGCAGGGTGCAGGTTGAGAGCAAAGTAGGCAAGGGAAGCACATTTTCATTTCTTTTGCCGATTACCGGACAGACAAGGTAATCAAACCTATGTGACAGCAAAAAATATTAAAAAAAGCTTCGGTTTTAGCGCCGGCAGCAGGAGTTGGCATTTGTATCGTCGAATAGTCTTCCATTTGAAGGTAATTTTCGGGTGAAATGAACTATGGCAAATAAAAACAGGTCACCTATGCCTTCAAGGAGTAGAAAAAAGCCGGGAAATCTGTTTTTGAAGGCTTTGCTTTTTACAGCGTTGTTATATTGCGCATTATTTTTAGCCAGGCAATTTATTACCGCGGCTATATCTGATGTGCAGTCTCTGACGAGCGCAGAGGTTGGCGAGACTGTCTATCTGGATGGAATTTTGCTCAAAGACGAAATAGTAACACGGGCGCCGGCCAATGGCTTACTCCGCTTCACTCACCCTGAAGGCGGACGGCTTGAAGTTGGGGCCAAAGTGGCGGATATCGTGATTTCACCGGAACAGGGGACAAGTGAGCCGGCGGTTGCTGTATACACCGATGCGGCAGGCATATTATGCAACCACCTGGATGGGCTGGAAAGTACGCTCACCCCTGCCAACAGAGATGTATTAGATATGCCAGAATTAGAAAAAATAGGTGGTAAGCAGGTTGCCGCGGGGACCCGTGTTGAGAAGGGTCAGCCGATATTTAAGATAATTGACAATCTTTCACCTGTAATGATATACGGCGCCATATCTAAACAGGCGCTCCCCGCTGGTTATGCGGACAAGCCGGTGTGGTTAAAGGCAGCCTGGAACAACCTTGATTTAAGAATAAAATCATCCAGTCTAGTGGATAAGGGTGACAGTTGGGAAGGCTATTTCCTTGTTTCCGGTTACCCTGAAACGATGGTTCACAGCCGGAAGGTCCGCCTGACAGTAACAACAAAACAGCTAAAAGGTCTCCTGGTGCCCAGCGGCGCTGTGGTCTACCGTGCCCAGCAGCCCGGAGTTTACCTGGTTGTAAAGAAAAAGGCCCAGTGGAAGCCAGTAGCTATTGAGGGGGAACTTGCCGGCAGGGTTGCGGTTGCCGGGGAGGGATTTGATGAAGGCGCCCGTTATGTCAGCAACCCCGTTCTGATCAGGGAAGACTGGTTTGTAGAATAAAGGGTGGATTATTTTGAGTGTCCTGGAAAACTTGGGATGGGTGCGGGAACGCATAAGCGCCGCCGCACTTCGCTCTGGACGCGGGCAGGAAATGATACGCGTTGTGGCGGTAAGCAAGAATATGGGTGTAGATCTTATTAAAGAAGCGTTTGCCTGCGGAGTTGCAAGCTTTGGTGAAAACAGGGCGCAGGAGCTGCTTGAAAAATATCCCCAACTGCCACCGGAACTGGAATGGCATTTCATAGGTCACCTGCAGACAAATAAAGTAAAAAAAGTACTAGGTCTTATAAGCTTAGTCCATTCACTTGACCGCTGGTCCCTGGCGGAGGAGATGCACAGGGCAGCGTCTGAGACGGGCAGGAAAGTCCAGGCGCTGGTTCAGGTTAATGTGGCTGGAGAAGAGTCAAAATACGGGGTTTCTCCTGCCGAGGCTGAAGATTTTGTCGCGGAAGTAAACAATCTGCGGGGGATTCAGCTGCGGGGGTTGATGACAATCGCGCCGGAATGTGATGACGCCGAGGATGTCAGGTATGTATTCCGGCAGGCCAGGGAGTTGTCCAGGCGGTTGGAAGAAAGAATACAGGGACTTAAGATGGAGTACCTGTCCATGGGCATGAGCGGAGACTTCGAAGTCGCCGTGGAAGAAGGCGCCAATATATTGCGTCTGGGAACGGCGGTGTTCGGTAAGAGGTTACAGGCCTGAAATTCTATTTAGCGGGAGGATTTCAGGATTGAGATATAAAAACTAATATTAAGGAGGCCAGATGACGGTGAAACTTGTAGATAAAATGTTGAACTTTATGGGGTTTGAGGAGGAGGCCACAGGGGAAGAAGAAAAAAGTGCCCGTGAGGAATTGCGTGAAGAGCAGCCGTGGCATAAGAGAAAAGACAAAGAGAAAGAAAAAGGCGCGGTTATCAGCATGCACGCACAGCGGCAGGTACGGGTGGTTGTATCTGAGCCAAGAACTTTTGATGAAACCAGAAGCATTACTGACAACCTTAAAAACAGGCGTCCTGTGATTGTGAACCTGGAACATGCTGAAGCCGAACTTGCCCAGCGGGTTGTAGATTTCGTCAGCGGCGCGACTTATGCTTTAAATGGCAGCATGCAGAAAGTTGGCAATGGAATATTTGTTTTTGTCCCAAACAATATGGATATATCCAGCGAGTTAAGAGAGCAAGGCAAGGAAAAAAGCATGTTCACGAAAATGCGTTTTTGATCATAGCCTGGGGGGAATAAAACCATGCCTTTAAAAGGGCGGAAAATCGGATTCTTGGGCGGAGGAGCCATGGGCGAAGCCTTGCTGACCGGCTTGATTCGCACAGGCCTGGCGCCCTCTGAACTATATGTAAGCGATATTAGTGCCCCGCGGCTGGATTATCTGAAACAAAAACTGGGTGTAAACACAACCACTGATAATGTCTCCATGGTAAAAAATGTTGATATTGTCATCCTGGCGGTAAAGCCACAGTTAGCCGCCGGCGTGCTGAAAAAAGTTGCCGTGGCGATGAGCCCCGGCCAGACTTTTATCTCCATTGCCGCCGGCCTCACCACCGGACTGATTGAGTCTTACCTGGAAGGGCATATACCTGTGATCAGGGTGATGCCGAATACTCCCTGCCTGGTCGGGGAAGGGGCAAGCGCGGTCAGTGCGGGTAAATATGCCGGGGAGGAAAGTGTTGCCAGGGCACTGGCTGTTTTTGCAGCGGCTGGGAAAGCGGTGGAAGTTCCGGAGTCGCTGCTGGATTGTGTTACTGGCTTGAGCGGCAGTGGGCCGGCCTACATGTACATGATTTTAGAAGGGTTTATAGACGGTGCGGTGCGACTTGGTCTGCCCAGGCAGGTGGCCAAAGAGTTGATCGCCCAGACCATGCTGGGGTCCGCCAGGATGGTTCTGGAAAGTGATGAGCACCCGGGGAAGTTAAAGGACATGGTAACCACGCCGGGCGGCACCACTATAGCCGGACTTTTTACCCTGGAGGAAGGGTCGCTCAGGGCACTTTTAATGAAGGCGGTTGCCGCGGCAGCGCAGCGATCCCGTGAATTGTCCGGGTAAACGGGATTTCATCAGCGCGTTGGGGATGCCCCCGTTGTAAAATGTACCAGTTGGAAATATTTCTTTAATAGATAAAGTGCGAGGTGTTTTATGGGTCTTAGTCTTATGATTCTGATTAGACAAGCTGTAGGCGTAGCTTTTGAGGTATATTCGTGGATTTTGATTGTACGGATCCTGCTTTCCTGGATCCCGCATAATCCTAACCAGCCGATCCTCCGGTTTATTTATGAGGTGACTGAACCATACCTGCGGATTTTCAGGCGGATCATCCCTGCCTATGGTGCGGTGGATTTCTCCCCGATAGTAGCGTTTTTTGCTCTGCGTATAATAGAATGGATTGTCGGAAGAGTTCTGCTTTACATTACAATGGCTATGTATTAAGATGCACGGAAAAGTGAACCTGAGGTGAAGAGATTGTGCTGACGCCGTTGGACATTCAAAAAAAGGAATTTCGCCGCGCTTTTAGAGGCTATAGCGAGGAAGAAGTTGATTCTTTTTTAGACCAGGTCACCCAGGACTACGAAAGTCTGTTCCGGGAAATCCAGGTACTGAAAGAGAAAATAGCACAGACCGAACAGAATATCGCCCGTTACCGGGAGATAGAGGAAGCAATAAAAAACACTATGGTGATGGCTCAAAAAAACGCTGATGAGCTAAGGCAGAATACTGAAAAAGAGGCCGGTATCATATTAGACAGGGCCAGGATTGAAGCCGATCAACTTACTCGTGAGGCGGAACAGGAAGCGGCGGCGCTGCTGGGTGAAGCAGAAAGCAAATTAAAGCTTATTATGGATGAGCACAGCCAGTTTAAAAGAGAATCACAGGTATATAGAATACGCCTGCGGTCCTTCCTGGAAGCCCAGATCAGGCTTTTAGAAGGGGAGGAAAGCGAGTTGTTTGAGGATTTCGAAGATGAAAAAAATATTTCAGAACCGGCCTAGCTGCAAAATATTATAAGCTGTTTTAATGAAGGCGGCCTCCTGTGGAGCGCCTTCTTTCGATTTTTGCCTGAGGCTGTGCAAAAAGAGTAAATGTCCGGGGAGTAATGCGGTAGTGAATGATTTAAAAAGGTTTTTAGAAAAAAGGCAGTCTAAAATTCTAAATGAGGGTGACTATTTTGTATCCGCGGTGCTTCTACCGCTAATTAAATGCAATGAAAAGGTCCATGTGCTTTTTGAGGTGCGAGCCAGTCACCTGCGGCGGCAGCCTGGAGAAATTTGTTTTCCAGGCGGCGGGGTTGAAGAGAGTGAACTCTCGCCACAGGAAACAGCGGTGCGGGAAGCAGTTGAAGAGTTGGGGATTGACAAAAGTCAGATTGAGTTGCTCGGACCTCTTGACTACCTTGTCGCGCCGCACGGAACACTTGTTTATCCTTTTGTTGGACTTATAAACAATAAAGATAAGCTCGCCCCGAACCCGGCTGAAGTCGCTGAAATTTTCCTGGCGCCGGTTGAGTATTTCTTTAACAACTCTCCCGCGCAAAGCAGTGTTGAGGTGGCCACGCGCTATGCCGGGGATTTTCCATATGACAGGGTCCCTGCCATATACAGAAAGGAATGGACTCAGAGATGGTCAATGCCGGTTTATTACTATGAGTATGAAGGGCGCTTTATCTGGGGGGCAACCGCAAGAATTCTTTATAACTTCATTAACTTATATTACAATATTAAGCAGGAAGGCTGATATCTTGCACCAAACCCATTGTGGAAAGAGTCGTCCATAGTGTTGAACTTATTGCAGCTTGTTTCAACACTATGGACTTTCCTGGCACGTGGGCGAACCCTTGGATAAGGAGGTTTGACTGGTGGAGTTTATTTTTCAGAGAAACTGGTTTTGTTCGGTTAATAATCTGGACAAGCAGAGGCTTCTGGCTGAAACTAATCTGATCGGGACTGATATTGAAGCGCTGGCGAGATTAGTGATTGATAAATCAACCTTTGTAATAAAAGAAGCCGGTTGGGAGGTATCCCGCTCACCCGGAGGCTTGTTAAATGGCAGGAGAGATGTGCACGAGCTCAAAGGAGTAACGGCATATTTTAACGCCGGTGGAGATCTGCGCCGGGCGGCAGGTGGAGAGGCCGGGGGTTTAGCCAGGGAATTGTTTTCGGAGTGTATCAGAGGGATAATCCAGGCTGAAACTTTTTTATATATTGAAAGGGGCTATGGGACACCGGAGAGTTACGGCGCCCACTGGGAAAAAGCGTACCTCAACTCCTGTCGTTATTACAGCAATTTGCACCGTGTCACGCGCAGGTGGTCCGAGTATGTTGGCGGCCACTGCCCTGGAGCAAGCCTTTATAGCCGCGCTAAAAATTGTTCGGTTTTTAAGGCTGGCGTGGGGGTGGCGGCGTTTGGTGTTTTTAGCGACTCTTTTCATGAGATGAATGTGCGGCTTAACCTTAGTAATGACGGCACAGTGACTGAATGCGCCGGAAACTTTCTCAGGGCGCCCGACCGGGTCTGTTTCGAGAACGCGGCCTCACTGGGTCAGCTGCCTGGCACTGCTCTGGCCAGCCTCAGCAAAAAGCAAATCGCAGGTATGATAGGCGGCCCCACGGGGTGCGACCATCTGGTTGACCTGGTGAATGATCTGGCAAGGGTTTTGGAGAACCTGCCAAAATATTAGCCTGAAGGTGGGGTTTAGGTATTGCTCAACATCAAAGAAGAGAGCAGCGGCGTCTTTTTTAAAGTGAGGGTGCTGCCCCGTTCATCTAAAAATCAGATAGTTGGCTATTATGATGACGCGATCAAAATCCGCCTGACCGCAGCGCCTCTTGAGGGCAAGGCAAACGAAGCCTGCCGGGCTTTTCTGGCCGAAATTCTGTCGGTGCCCCGAGCCCGGATCGAAATAGTATCCGGACAAACCAGCCGCAATAAATTGATAAAAGTGGCAGGCGTAAGCGCTCAAAGAGTTGCGCAGGTGTTTTCTCTGGCATGTGGGGAATAGTGCGGTTAACCCTGCGGCGCTTTACTCTGAAGCGCCCGGATTTCTTCGGCCGTAAGCACCCTGGTGACAAAAAGGTTGCCTGCTTCGGCCAGGGATACTTCCTGAGGCGACGCCAGCGGCCTGTGTTTCTGATCAAAGAGCAGATTTACTCTGGGGAATGTGGAGTACCCTCTGGGTGTATCAAGGACAACGGCAATATAGCCGTTGTTTATTTCTACCAGTGACCCGGATGGGTAGGCGGCAATGTTGTATAAAAAAGCGTTGACTATGTGTTCCTTGAAAAGGTAGTCTCCTGATGCGGCGCACATTTCGTAGGCTTCGTGAGGCGGAAAGGACCTTCTGTACACCCTGTCCGCAGTTAAAGCGTCGAACTTATCAGCTATCGAAATTATCTGAGCCTGCTCTATAAACTTTTCATCTTTTATCCCCAGCGGGTAGCCTGAACCGTCAAAACTTTCATGGTGCTGGTAGGCGACCATCGCATGGGTTTTATCCAGATTTTTGGAGTTCAGGATCAAATTGTACCCGTAAGTGGTATGCATTTTAATGGTAGAGAATTCGTCATTGGTAAGCTTACCCGGTTTATTGAGGATTTCATCAGGTATTTTTACCTTGCCCAGGTCATGCAGCAGGGCACCTACGCCCAGGTTAGCCAAAACTTCATTATTAAATCCGAGAGTAATGCCGGTCATCAGGGATAGAACGCAGACATTTACCGAGTGAGCGAAAGTATAGTCATCCTGTGTGCGCAAATCAACCAGGTTTACCATCAGGGATTTGCTGGAGAGCAGCTCACTGGTGAATTGGTTGACAGTGTTGTACACAACCTGGGGCTCTATTACCAGCCTGCCCGATTCTTTGGTCTCCAACAGAATATTCTTTACCTGCCGTACCGCCGCTACCCGCGTTTCTTTTGCCACCACATCCTGAACATTCACTTTGAGCAGGCTTTCGCCGGCACTACTCCTGGTTAATTGATCTGGGCGAAGGCCGTCGTCAATATAAACAAAGGGTATGGCGTGCTCCTCCAGCTTTTTAATGAAAGCATTGGTCAAAGTGCCTCCTTTAAAAATGAGAATCTCACCCCTGCTGCCGTAAACAGTACGCTCTACTTTCATGCCCGGCTGCAATAACGACAAACTCACTCTGCTCATAAATAATACTCCTGTCTTTAGAAAGAGTATAAAACATTTGAACTCCTTAAATTTATCAATTAAATCCTAATACAGTCTTTATTCTACTTTATTTTTAATTTTCCTCCATATTTCCTTATATTACAAAACTATTGTGATTTTAAGGGTTGGTCAAGAGGGGAATAATTTGGGGCGTTTGTTTACTTTTATTGACTACATCTTAGCTTTTTTATATAATAATGCTTGTTAATTCATATATAAAGCCTGTGAGCGGGAAGAGTAAACGGCGATAATACGCTAAAGAGAGCCTGGGAAAGGTGAGAGCCGGGCACGTCAATGCCGTTGAAAATCACCCGGGAGGCGCTGGCTGAAACTTTTTACGGGAGTAAGCTTGGCCGGTTCGCCGTCGTTATAAGGCGACTTTAGGTGGTTTGGCTGGTGGCCATTGCTATAAGCAATGTGGCCGCTGCCGGCAGTTAGGGTGGTACCGCGGGTTGATCCCGTCCCTTAAAGGACGGGATTTTGTGCGTTATGAAAAGCTTCATCTAGCTTCGTCAGACGGGAACGGGCGGGTACTCACGTACGATAATAAGTACGCTCCGTCCCGCCCGCTCCCATCTTCCTTGCTATATTCGCTTTTGATAACGCATTTGGTGTCTTTGAAAACTAGCATTGTCAAGAGGTCGCCGGAAGGTACTCACGTACGATGACAAGTACGCTCCGTCCCGTCCAATCCCGTCTTCCTCGCTATGCTTGCTTTTGACAGCGCCCGGGGCTGTTTGACTTTACTCTACTTGTTTAAGCGAGGTGTTTTAAAAATGTACTGCAAGCAAAATCTTGATTCTATCGAAAACTGGGCGGGTACTCACGTACGAAATAAGTACGCTCCGTCCCGCCTGGCCCTGTCTTCCTCGCTATGCTTGCTTTTGACAGCGCCAGAAGTTGTTTGAATGAGGTTGTCATTTATTTTACATAATGATTAAGTGAGGTGTTTTAAGAAATGGACTACAGTAAAACCTTGAATTTGCCTAAGACCAGCTTTCCGATGAGGGCAAATCTACCGGAAAGGGAGCCGGAGTTTTTAAAATTTTGGGATGAGATTGATATTTACCAAAAGGTTCAGGAAAAGAACAGCGGCCGCCCAAAATTCATCCTGCACGACGGCCCTCCCTATGCCAACGGGCATATCCACCTGGGCCACGTTTTGAATAAAGTGCTAAAAGACATTGTGGTTAAATTCCACTCCATGTCAGGCTATGACGCACCCTATGTGCCTGGCTGGGACACGCACGGCCTGCCGATCGAGCAGCAGGCGATCAAGGCTTTTGGTTTAAACCGCCACGAGATAGAGCCGGTGGAGTTCCGGAACAAATGTAAAGATTTTGCTCTAAAGTTTGTGGAAATCCAGAGGGCAGAGTTTCAACGGTTAGGTGTGAGGGGTTTGTGGGAAAAACCTTACCTCACCCTGATGCCGCATTACGAAGCCCGCCAGATCGGCGTTTTTGGTGATATGGCGGAAAAAGGGTACATCTATAAAGGTTTAAAGCCGGTCTACTGGTGCGCCACCTGTGAAACAGCCCTGGCAGAGGCCGAGGTGGAGTACGGGGAT
Organism: uncultured Pelotomaculum sp.; assembly: GCA_964543575.1. Taxonomy (GTDB): domain Bacteria; phylum Bacillota; class Desulfotomaculia; order Desulfotomaculales; family Pelotomaculaceae; genus Pelotomaculum_B. The sequence goes on along the minus strand of CAZIYV010000018.1, from coordinate 21,477 downwards.
AAGCACTCGTCTTCCATTTACGTAAGATTTCCGGTGAAAAACGGAAAAGGTATTCTTTCAGAAAAAGATACTTACGTGGTAATCTGGACTACCACTCCCTGGACTCTCCCCGCCAACGTGGCTATCTCCCTGCACCCGGATTTTGAGTATGTGCTGCTGCGGTGTGGTCAGGACAAATACCTGGTGGCCAGGGAACTGAAAGACAATTTCCTTGAAACCGCCGGCCTGCGGGGCGCGGAAGTAATCGGTAATTATAAAGGCTCAGAGCTGGAGTTGATCGAGTGCGGCCATCCCTTTGCGGACAGGGCTTCCCTGCTGATCCTGGGTGAGCACGTTACTCTTGAACAGGGCACCGGTTGTGTGCATACCGCGCCGGGACACGGCATGGAGGACTTTGTTGTAGGCAAGAAATACAACCTGCCGGTAATTTCTCCGGTAGACGCTAAAGGCCGCTTTACCGAAGAGGGTGGACTTTTTGCCGGTCAGTTTTACCTGGACGCGAATAAAGCAGTGGTCGAAGAGCTGAATAACCGTGGCCACCTGATGCATCACTCAACGGTACTGCACCAGTATCCCCACTGCTGGCGCTGCAAGAAGCCTGTTTTTTTCCGGGCTACCGAGCAGTGGTTTGCTTCAATTGACGGCTTCCGCCAGCCTACCCTGGATGCGATCAGAACGGTACGCTGGATTCCAGGGTGGGGCGAAGAGCGCATCTACAATATGGTAGCCAACCGGGGTGACTGGTGCATTTCCCGGCAGCGCAGCTGGGGTGTGCCCATACCGATCTTTTATTGCCAGGACTGTGGAAAAGAGTTAATAAACCACAAGACCATAGAGCATCTGCAGGGTCTTTTCCGGCAGTACGGCTCAGACGTCTGGTTTGCCAGGCCCGCGCGGGAACTGCTGCCCGCCGGGGTGGCCTGTCCGCAGTGCGGCTGCCTGGATTTTACCAAGGAGACCGATATCATGGATGTTTGGTTTGACTCAGGCACCAGTCACTTTGGGGTGCTGGATGAAAAATCAGTCTGGCCGGACCTGTGCTGGCCGGCTGATCTCTACCTGGAAGGCAGCGATCAGCACAGGGGCTGGTTCAACTCATCTTTGTCAACTTCCGTGGCTGTCAACGGGCAGGCGCCCTACAGGGCTGTGCTGACACACGGTTTTGTGGTGGATGAACAGGGTCGCAAACAATCTAAATCACTGGGCAACGTGGTTGACCCCGCCAAAGTGATCAAGCAGTTAGGGGCGGATATCCTGCGCCTGTGGGTGAGTTCCGCGGACTACCGGAGCGACCTGGCGGCGTCGTCCAGTATTTTGAAACAGGTTACCGAAGCTTACCGCAAGATCAGGAATACCTGCCGTTTCCTCCTGGGCAACCTGTATGACTTTGACCCAGCCAGACACAGGGTCCGCCGCGAAGAAATGCTTGAAATAGACCGCTGGGCGCAGGCCAGGCTGCAGAAACTGGTTCAGAAAACTACCAGCGCTTACTTTGATTACGAATATCATGTTGTTTACCACGCTATTCATGATTTCTGCACCATTGATATGAGCGCCCTCTACCTGGATATAATAAAAGACCGGCTTTATACTATGCCCGGCGCCTCAATAGAACGCCGGGCCGCCCAGACGGTCATGTATGACGTGCTGTCGGCGCTGGTCCGCCTGCTGACGCCTGTCCTGGCCTTTACCGCCGAGGAAATATGGCGGCACATGCCCGGCGATAATAGTGGAATGGTCAGTGTCCAACTGGCCGAGATGCCGGAAATTGTAGAGGACTATCTGGATGTGGAATTGGAACAGAAATGGGAGCGACTGCTTTCTGTGCGCGGTGAGGTAACCAAAGCCCTGGAAGAGGCGCGGCGGGACAAGTTGATAGGCAACTCCCTGGAGGCCTTGGTTGATCTTTATGCCGGCCAAGAGCTGTATGCTTTCCTGGAGCCCATGTCAGACAGTCTGGCCACGTTATTTATTGTTTCAGATGTGTCTCTGGCGCCACTGGGGAGCCAGCCGGAAAGCGCCAGAAAAATTGAGTCCATGCCGGAACTGGCGGTCGTGGTGCGGCCGGCCGGCACCGGAAAATGTGAACGGTGCTGGATGTATCACGAGGGTGTAGGCTCTGACGCCGCTCATCCGACTCTCTGCCCCAGGTGTGCCGGAGTAATAAAATCTAGCTTTTAAAAGGATTTGCCAAATGGCCACGCGTTAAATAATATATTACGTCATAGCAGTAAACGAGAAAGGTGGCTGTAAGATATGGATATAAAAATACTTGGTTCTGGCTGCCGGAGGTGCAAAACTCTGGCCAAAGATGTTGAAGATGTTGTAAACGGTATTGACCTGGACATCAGGATTGAAAAAGTGGAAAAAATGGAGGAAATATTAAAATACAACATACTTCGTACGCCAGGCCTGGTCATAGACGGCAAATTGATCTCCAGCGGGCGGGTTCCTTCTAAAAGTGAGATTAAAAAATGGATTCAGGAAAGCGACGAAAAATAAAATTACTACGAGCTGCTGTTAATCCAGCAGCTTTTTTTTGTGTAAACATCTGATGCGATTTTAAGAAAATATGGTCAGGTGGGAATTCAAGAAGTAGCTTTTGGCAAAACTTTCATGTAAGAGGTTTTATTTAAGATCCGGGGAAGGCAAAGTATGGTAAAATTATCTATGGTGATGTTATGTTTTTTGCTGTAATTTTAGCCACATTTTTAATGGACCAGGCCTCCAAAGCAGCGGTGCAATCTTTAATGTTTCTGGGAGAATCGATTCCGGTCGCTCCCCCGTTTTTTTATCTTACTTACATTATGAATCCAGGGGCAGCCTTTGGTCTGCTGGCTTATCAAACACCCCTGTTCATAGCAGTCGGTGTTTTGCTGGTGATCGGGGTGCTGGTAGTTTACCGGCATATACCTCCTGAAAAGATCCTGATCAGATACGGTTTGGGTTTTATCTTAGGAGGGGCGCTTGGCAACCTGGCGGATCGACTGCGCTACGGCAGGGTTGTGGATTTCCTGGATTTCAGGGTATGGCCGGTCTTCAACCTAGCTGACGCGGCGATTTTCATCGGAGCTTGCCTTTTGGTCTGGGAACTGCTGAGAGATGGCAGTTGGAAAAGTGAAAAGGGCAGTGTGGATTAATGGTGACGATAAATTATTATGAAGCGGGGGAAAATGACACCGGCAAGAGGATCGACGTATTTCTCGCCGCTGAAACCGAAGTTTTAACCCGTACGCATATTCAGAAACTAATAGCCGGTGGGCTGGCTTCAGTTAACGGAGAGAAAGTCCGGGCGAGCCACAAGGTGAAACAGGGGGACCTGGTGAGACTGGAGATCCCCGCGCCGGAAGGGCTGGAATTAAAACCGGAAGCGATACCACTGGACATATACTTTGAGGACAGCGATGTTGTTGTTATAAACAAACCAAGGGGGATGGTTGTTCACCCTGCCGCCGGCAATTACTCCGGTACGCTGGTAAACGCGCTTCTCTTTCACTGCCGGGATCTTTCCGGGATTAACGGCGTAACACGCCCCGGTATTGTGCACAGGCTGGATAAGGACACTTCCGGGCTCATTATGGTTGCAAAAAACGACTTTGCCCACTTAAGCCTGGCCCAACAATTGAAGGACAGGTCGATCACCCGCCGCTACCTGGCGCTGGTACACGGTCAGGTCAGGGAAGAAACTGGAGTTATAGACGCCCCTATAGGACGTGACCCGGGCAACAGGCAGAAAATGGCCGTGGTCCAAAAAAACGCAAAAAACGCGGTTACCAGATATAAAGTGCTTCAGCGATACGATAACTACACCTGCCTGGAATTAAAGCTTGAAACCGGACGTACTCACCAGATCAGGGTACATCTGTCTTTTATCGGCCACCCTGTGGTAGGTGACCCAAAATACGGCCCTGCCAGGCCGCATTTTGGTCTGACAGGGCAATTTCTGCATGCTGCGGCGCTTGGCTTCAAGCACCCCCGTACCGGCTCTTACCTGGAATTCGAGGCGCCCCTGCCGGCGGAGCTTGCGGCAATTATAAAAAAACTAGCGCCTTGAAAGCTTAACCAGGGGCATCAGCAGGGCCGCTATGCCTGATGCCATCAACGGGCCGACAGGCACACCGTGTAAAAAGACTATGCCCAATATGGAACCGAGAATCATGCCAAATATTATCTCTGGATCCACTTTGAGCAGGGTCAGGCCACGGGCGTTTAAGTGGGTTGCCGCGGCCCCGCCCACGACGGCCAGGATGCCGGGCAGCGAGACAGTGTTATAGAGTATTTCTTTTACTGAGACCATCCCGTTGGCCAGCGGGACCAGGATGGAAAGCATCAGGAATAACAGCCCCAGTTCAAGGCCGCGTCTTTCCAGCAGGGGAAACAAGATCTGCAGATTGGTGAATTTTATAACTAACAGTACACAGGCGGCTGTTGCGATAAGGTTTGAATGGGCGACTATCCCCACCAGCAGCAGCGCCACCAGTAAATTTACCCCGGCATGGCTTCTTCCCCCGTCATTAAGCAATAAGTGATTAAATATATGTTTTACTAATGGCTGTTATTACCAATCATTCTAATCAAACTGCAGGCGCAGGGTGTCACCCCGTAACCCAACCCGCAGCGCTTCCAGGGCGAGAGCCTCATTGGAAGGGATGTTGCCAAGGTTAACATTTGGACCAAAACGGGTTATGAGTTCCTGCTGTTGCTGCTTTAAGGGCGCTTCCCAGATCAGCAGGCTGGTGTCGCCAACCGCTTCCAGGATCTGTTCCATCTCACTTGCGATAAACCGGCCTTTCCCGTCATAAAAACCGGCATCCTTGCCTGATTCCCTGCCCTCTATAATTACCCTGAAGGCGCCCCTGTCAAGATCCTTCCTGATCTGTCCGGCATAGTGTTCCATCTGGACCTTATCCCGCAGGTTTTTTTTGCCCACTTCGGTCAGAACCAGCAGACCCGCGTCCAGGGCCATGGCAATGGCGCTCTCTCTCACCTCCTGGCTGACATTTACCGTGCCGTCGGAAACCTCAATAGCCGTATATCCCAACCTGCTGACCATATTGATGTATTCTTTCAATTTGTTTTGGGAAATGGCAATTTCCATAAATGTGCCGCCCGGGTAGATCATTACCCCGTAACTATTGGCCATGTTGATTTTTTGGGCCAAGATGTCCCGTGTGTACAGCGCTGATGTGCCGAAGCCGAGTTTTAAAAAGTCAATATAATTTGCGGCAACCTCAAATAAGTCTTTCGTCTCATTTAACCCCAGGCCTTTGTCTATAACCATGGTCAGGCCCTCTGTTCTGGGCTTACCGGTCCTGCCCCCGATGGGTAATGAAATTATTCTCCGCCAATGGTTAACAGCCGCCAGTTCATTCATCGAGCCGCCTCTTTTCCGGCGCCAAGCCAGGGTTGCTGGCCGCGCGGCGCCACTGGATTTTTTTTAGCGTATTCAGCTAAAATCAAAATTGTTACCAGGCGGGCAGGGATAAACTGTAAGTCATTTATTAAATGAACGCGGCATAAGAAGTTTTAAAATGAAGACAGGCATGGGAGGAGTCATCGTGTTTGAGACAGTTGACAAAATAGTTTTGGGCATGGCCGGGGTCAGGTTTTTATCCGCCACAATTGAATTTTCAGCCGCGTTTTTGATGCTTTTGTTCGGCAGGGTTGAAGCCGCTTTTAAAATAAACTCCTTGCTGGCAATAGTAGGACCTACAGTTCTGCTCACAGTTACCAGTCTGGGTCTGATCGGCCTGGCCGGCAAAAGCTCACCACTGGGTATGTTAATAATCATAGGTGGGGTTGTTTTAATATTTGTAGGAATAAATAAGCTTTAGGTGAAAAAACAGGTAAGTTTTAACCAGGGCGGCAGGAGCATTCTTTTTTGTGGAGAATAAACAATTTATAATTGATTTTTTAAGGTTTTTTGTCATATCTTATTAAGTTTTGCTTCCTTTTACCTGTAGTTATGTTTCCACAGAGGAGGATATTAATGGCGGTGGAGAATGGTAGGGAAATAAATGTTGTGGAAAATGGTTTTGAAGGGGTTTGGGTTAAGGGCGGCAAAGTGTATGTAAAAAACCCCGTTTCTGACGGCGGTGGGGTCTTAACCATTACTCCCTGCTCAGGTGTGGAGCTTTTTATAAACGGAAATCTGATGACCGGCCGGACTATAGTCAACGAAAAAGATGAAATTGTTTTAAAGCCTTCAACAGTCGAGGAACCCGGTTCTTACCTGCTTACTGTCGCTCCTGACGGTTTATCGGTTTCACTGCAGGTTAAAACGGGGAATGCCACCCGCTATTCTGTGGAAGACACCGGACCTGAAACCGACCTGGTGCTCCGGAGTGTCAGCAGGGATGAAAACACCTGTCCATTTACCCTGGTTGAGATATTGCAGGCGCTGTCAAAGAAAAATGTCACTTTTGGGATTAAGCACAGTGAAATCCAGGCTATCTACGCCAAGCCGCAAAGTGGGAATTACCTGATAACGGAGGGCGAACCGCCGGGAGAAACGACCAATGACCGTATTGACTTAAAATTCCCTACCGGACCCGAGGGACAGAAGGTTGATACCACGGGTGACAAGGTGGATTTCAGGGATATCGGCGAGATTACCTCTGTTGATGCCGGCAGTTTGTTGGCAGAAAGACATCCTGGCGTACAGGGTAAGCAGGGCAGGAAAGTAAACGGGGAAATAATAATACCGCCCAAGCCTGTGATTTACGAACTTACAGGCGGCAAGGGAGTGGAAGTCTCTCCTGACGGCAATAAGGCTATGGCCCTGATAGGCGGGCGGCCTATAACAAAGAAACTGGGGAGAAGCTGCTTTATTGATGTGGACCCTGTCCTGCACAAAAGAGGCGATATTGATATCCAATCAGGCAACATACGCTTTAAAGGCGATGTGGTTGTCCATGGCAACGTCTGTGAAGGAATGACCCTTCAGGCTGCTGGAAAAGTCAACATTATGGGCATGATCTTCGGCGCCCAGATAGCCGCCCAGGGGGATATCACCGCAGTTCAGAACATAACCGGTGGAAACCTTGTCGCTGGGGGGAACAACAGCTTTTTTAAAGCGTTCAGCAAACTTCTCGATACATTATATAAGGATTTTTCCGAGCTAACTCAGGTTGTATCCGGTCTTGCCGAACAGGCTACCAAAAAGAATGTGAAAACCGGTCAACTGGTCCAACTGCTGATAGATAAGAAATATGCCAGGATTCCCGGTTCAATAAATGAAATAATTAAACTCACCGGAAATAACACTTTTATTCTTCCCAGGGAAATGGTTGATCTTGTCGGTATGATAGAGAAAAAGCTGAGCGGTTTGAACATGCTCAAAATTGAAACTTTTGAGGAACTGAACAAGGTGCTTCTTGATATGAAAGAAGTCCAGGGAATAATTGGACATATGGCCAAGAACAAGGCCAATATCACTTTCAGCTACTCAGTCAACAGTAAAATAGAGTCCTCGGGCGATGTCAAGGTAGAGGGGGGCGGCTGCATCAACACCATCATTAACGCGGGGGGGAACGTAAACATAAAGGGAGTGTTTCGCGGTGGTGAGGTTAACGCCGGCGGTGATATTATTCTGAACGAGGCCGGTTCGGAAATGGGGGCCAGGACGTTGATAAAGACTGAAGGCAGCCGAAAGGTATATATCAGGAAAGCTTTCGAAGGTGTCCGGGTTCAGGTGGGAGATCGCCTGGCCAGCATTACCTCTACCCAGATCAATATCAAGGCGGAACTTGACGAGGCGGGGGCACTGATGATTTACCACGCAGGCAAAAGTTAAGGCAGACAAAAATGCATGCGTTGTTTTTTAGGCATATTTTATTGACACATCAGGCTATTTCCAGTAAACTATACGAGAACAAATTACCTTGAAATCGGTTCTGTGAGACCGGTAAGGATTCATAGGCGCGGTTATTCTTTAGGCCAACTATGCCTGCTTACTGGTATTATGTAAGCAGGCATTTATTATGGACGACCGACGACTAAATTGGAGGTTTCTTGTGGTGAAGGAAAAAGCGCAGATACTGGACAAAGAAGGCATCCGGCGCTCCCTGACCCGGATAGCCCACGAAATAATTGAGCGCAATAAAGGCACTGATAATCTTACCCTGGTGGGCATTCGCCGGCGGGGAGTTCCCCTGGCTGAACGGCTGGCGGAGCGGATCAGGGATATTGAAGGGCGTATGGTACCGGTAGGCACTTTAGATATAACACTTTACCGTGATGACCTGACCACGCTGGCTTATCAGCCGCTGGTGCGTTCCACCGAAATCCCCTTCCCGGTTTCAGGCAAGACTGTGGTTCTGGTTGATGATGTGATTTTTACAGGCAGGACGATCAGGGCAGCCCTGGACGCGCTGATTGACCTGGGCCGGCCCAGGGTGATTCAACTGGCGGTCCTGATCGACAGAGGTCACCGGGAGCTTCCTATCAGAGCTGATTACGTCGGCAAGAATGTGCCTACTTCCGGAAAAGAAGAGGTTGCAGTGCGTTTAATAGAAATAGACGGCGAGGAGAGGGTGGTTATCCTGGAATCGTCTGACTGATAAAACTAAGGTCATTAGGGATAAGACGAGATAAAGGGATATTTAGAAGCCTGGAAGAAATGCTGAGAATCCCACGTCTCACGTCTCACATCCCACGACCCAATTCGGATCCACCTTTAAATAGCGGTCCTGTGAGGCCGGAAAGGGGAGACGGGGGATGCCCCTTGAAAGGCCTTTATTCCGGTGTAAACCGGTTGGGGTCTTATTTTTATACCTGGAGGGAAAAATAAATGGGTCTTAAGTCTAAAGATCTGATCGGCCTCCAACATGTCACTGCGCAAGAAATTGAGCTGATCCTGGACACTGCGGCGCCGATGAAGGAAATTATCAAAAGGAACATTAAAAAAGTGCCCACCCTGCGGGGACGAACAGTGCTGACGGTTTTTTACGAGTCCAGCACCCGTACCCGGACTTCATTTGAACTGGCGGCAAAGTATCTTAGCGCTGACACAGTGGGCATTGCGGCGGCAACAAGCAGCGTCAGCAAAGGGGAAAGCCTGAAGGACACAGCCCTTAACATCGCAGCCATGGGCGCTGATGTGATTGTACTGAGGCATCCCATGGCCGGGGCGGCGGAACTGTTGGCGCGCACCCTGAATGTTTCGGTGATAAACGCCGGAGACGGCGCGCACGAGCATCCTACCCAGGCGCTGCTGGACCTTTTCACCGTAAGGGAAAAGAAAGGCAGGTTAGCCGGGCTGAAAGTGGCTATAGTAGGAGATGTTCTGCACAGCCGGGTGGCCCGTTCGGATATCTGGGGCTATACCAAAATGGGTGCGGAAGTGAGCGTGGCCGGACCAGCCACATTGATACCACCCGGCATCGCAAAGATGGGGGTCAGGGTTTGCGCCAGCCTGGAGGAGGCGCTGGAGGGCGCCGATGTTATCAACATTTTGAGAATTCAACTTGAGAGGCAGCAGCAGGGCCTGTTCCCAAGCCTGCGGGAGTACAGCAGAATTTTTGGTATAAACAGCGACAGGCTGAAGATGGCCTCGCCTGACGCCCTGGTTATGCATCCCGGCCCTATGAACAGAGGCGTGGAAATTTCACCTGATGTCGCCTACGGGCTGCAGTCGGTGATTAACGAGCAGGTGACCAACGGGGTAGCGGTGCGTATGGCGCTGTTATACCTCTTGATTGGAGGGAGTGCTTAAAATGAATCTGTTAATAAAGGGAGGTTTAGTGGTTGACCCGGTGGCCGGGGCTGTATCTGAAATGGATATCCTGGTGGTTGACGGGAAAATAGCTGGCATTGGTGTTAATTTGAAAAAATCAGGCACAAGGGTTTTGGACGCTGCGGGCAAACTGGTCACCCCCGGCCTGATAGACATGCATGTACACCTAAGGGAGCCAGGCTATGAAGCCAAAGAGACTATTTATACCGGTACCCGCGCCGCGGCCAGGGGCGGCTTTACCGCTGTTGCCTGCATGCCCAATACCAGGCCTGTTGCTGACAACGCTGCGATTATAACCTCTATAGTCAACAGAGCCGCGTCAGATGGAGTGGTGCGTGTTTACCCTGTCGGCGCTATTACCAGCGGCAGCCTTGGGATGGAAATGGCTGAGATGGGGGATATGAAGGAATCAGGCGCGGTGGCATTCTCTGATGACGGTATGCCTGTAATGAACCCTAGTTTGCTGCGCAGGGCCATGCAGTATGCCCGGATGCTGGATACGGTAATAATATCGCACTGTGAGGATAAAAACCTCGCGGACGGCGGCTTTATGCACGAGGGCTATGTTTCTACCATACTTGGCCTGAAAGGAATACCGGCGGCAGCCGAAGAGGTGATGGTTGCCCGGGACATCCTGCTGGCTGAAGAGACCGGCTGCCGGCTGCATATAGCTCACGTCAGTACGGCTGGTTCAGTCCGGCTGCTGCGGGAAGCAAAAAGCAGGGGGGTAAAAGTGACAGCCGAAGCCACGCCGCACCATTTTACCCTGACCGACCAGTCGGTAATTGGCTATGACACTTCCACCAAGGTAAACCCGCCCCTGCGCACGGCGGAAGATGTGGCGGAGATTAGAAAAGGACTGGCTGACGGGACTATAGATGTGATTGCCACCGACCACGCGCCGCACACAGCGGAGGAAAAAGATGTGGAGTATGAGCGGGCCCCTTTTGGCATGGTGGGGCTGGAAACCGCGGTGGGCCTGGTTTGGACCGAACTGGTGGCCGGCGGGGTGCTCACGCCGCTGCAGGCAATAACCAAGATGACCTTAAACCCGGCCAAAGTCCTGGGCCTGCCTAAGGGAACGCTGGAGGCAGGGTCGGATGCGGACATCACCATCATTGACCCGGCTGTCGCCTGGACGGTTGACCCGTCACAGTTTGCCGGCAAGGGGCGGAACACCCCCTTTGCCGGGCGCGTTTTGCAAGGACTGCCCTACGCGACCATAGTTTGCGGCCGGCTGGTGATGCGCGAGGGGAAATTTTTTTCGGCCTGATGTAATCAAAACCGCTTTATCAATGACGCTAAAGCAACCCCGCTTTATCAATGACGCTAAAGCAACTCCGGATTCAATCCGGGAAATTATTTTATTTCATATTGTCCAAATCAAGCGGAGGTGTGCTTATGCAGGCAATATTGGCTTTAGAGGACGGCGCCGTTTTTACCGGTGAAGCTTTCGGCGCAACAGGAGAAAATTGGGGAGAAGTGGTTTTCAATACCGGGATGACCGGCTACCAGGAGGTACTCACCGACCCATCCTACTGCGGTCAGATTGTGGTGATGACCTACCCCCTGATCGGTAACTACGGGATAATGAAAGAAGACTTCGAGTCCAAGAAATCATATGTACGCGGCTTTGTGGTGCGGGAGGAATGCAAGCAGCCCAGCAACTGGCGCCTTTCTGAAACAATAGACAGCTTTTTGAAAAAAGAAAATGTGATTGGGCTGGCTGGTATCGATACCCGTTCCCTGACCAGGCGCCTGCGCAGCTGTGGAACCATGCGCGGTGTGCTGGGCACGGGCACTGCGGACGCCCGGGTTCTGGTGGAGCGGGCTAAAAACTGCCCTCAACTATCCGGTCAGGAACTTGTGCCTATCGTGGCGACAACCGGGACCTACACATTGCCTGGTACGGGTTACAGGGTAGTCCTGATGGACTTTGGAGCAAAGCTCAATATTATCCGCTGCCTGCAGGAAAGGAACTGCGAAGTGGTAGTGGCGCCGCCCACAACCACCGCCGGAGAAATTTTGTCACTCAACCCGCAGGGGATTGTGCTGTCTAACGGACCGGGTGATCCCACTGACGTGTCTTATGCGATCAAAACGCTGCAAGAACTGATAGGTAAAAAGCCTGTACTGGGAATTTGCCTGGGGCACCAGATCCTGGCCCTGGCTATGGGCGCGCGGACATACAAGATGAAATTCGGGCACCGGGGGGCCAACCACCCGGTCAAAGACCTGGTAACCGGGCGTGTGTATATCTCCTCTCACAACCATGGTTTCTCAGTTGATGAAGAATCAATGAAAGAGCTGGACATCTATGTATCCCACCGTAATCTCAACGATGGTACCGTAGAAGGATTAAAGCATAAATTCCTGCCTGTGTTTTCTGTCCAGTATCACCCCGAGGCTTCACCGGGGCCTATGGACTCGGAATACATCTTTGACGAGTTTCTGGAAAAGATGGCCGGGGAGGAGAGGTAGCATGCCGCTAAGGAAAGACATAAAAAAAGTAATGGTAATCGGCTCCGGGCCAATCATTATCGGGCAGGCAGCCGAGTTTGACTATGCCGGGACCCAGGCCTGCCGCTCGCTGCGCGAAGAAGGGCTGGAGGTAGTCCTGATCAATTCCAACCCGGCCACGATCATGACAGACACCAATATGGCGGACCGCGTCTATATAGAGCCTCTTACAGTGGAATTTGTCTCCAGAGTCATCAGACAGGAAAAACCTGACGGTCTGCTGCCCACCCTGGGCGGGCAGGTAGGCTTGAATTTAGCCCTGCAGTTGGCGGAATCCGGTGTGCTCGAAGAGGAGGGAGTGGTACTGCTGGGTACTCCCCTGGAGGCTATCAAAAGGGCGGAGGACCGGGAAGCTTTCAAAGAAATGATGCAGTCTATTAATGAGCCCATCCCTGAAAGCGTTATAGTTTCCACTCTGGAAGCTGCCGAGGCCTTTGCCGCTGAAATCGGCCTGCCCCTGATTGTCCGCCCAGCTTATACGCTCGGCGGCACAGGTGGAGGTATCGCTTACAACATGGACGAGTTTCGCGCTACTGTGATCAGAGGCCTGAAACACAGCATTATCAACCAGGCGCTCATTGAACAGTGCGTGGTAGGCTGGAAGGAGATCGAATACGAGGTGATGCGGGACGGGGCCAATAACTGCATCACCGTCTGTAATATGGAGAATATCGATCCTATGGGCATCCATACCGGAGACAGCATTGTGGTGGCGCCTTCGCAGACCCTGTCCGACAAGGAATACCAGCTTCTAAGGACCTACTCCCTCAAGATTATCCGCGCCCTGGGAATTGAGGGCCGCTGCAATGTACAATTTGCCCTGGATCCAAACAGCTTCCGTTATTACGTTATAGAAGTCAACCCCAGGGTTTCCCGGTCATCAGCCCTGGCTTCCAAAGCCACCGGCTATCCCATCGCCAAGGTTGCCGCGAAAATAGCTATGGGCCTGACCCTTGATGAGATTGAAAACACTGTCACCGGGAAGACTTTCGCCTGCTTCGAGCCTGCTCTGGACTATGTGGTGCTGAAGTACCCCCGCTGGCCGTTTGATAAATTTGCCCAGGGAGACCGTGTCCTCGGTACTCAGATGAAGGCGACCGGGGAGGTCATGGCCATCAACCGTACTTTCGAAGGAGCTCTGCTCAAGGCTATCCGCTCCCTGGAAATCGGCCTTGACCACCTGTTCCTGCCCGGAACTGAGGAGCTGAGCCGGGAGGAGCTTGAAGAGAGGCTGCGCAGGGCGGATGACGAAAGGCTATTTCTGGCAGCCGAGGCACTGCGTAGGGGGATCACCCGCGAGCGATTGCATGAAATTACTAAAATCGACCTGTTTTTCCTTGATAAGATCCGGAATATCCTCCTTCTTGAAGAAGAAATTCATGCCGCTGTCGCAAAGGAAGGCATCACTCCTGAACTCATAGACAGAGCAAAAAAAATGGGTTTCTCCGATACCTATCTATCCAAGTTGACCGGTATGTCCGCAGTGGAGGTCCGCTCATATAGAATGGAAAACGGGATCATTTCAACCTTCAAGATGGTTGACACCTGCGCAGCGGAATTTGAGGCGGTGACACCGTACTATTATTCCACGTATGACCAGGAAGATGAGGTAAAACCCACCTCCCGGCGCAAGGTGATGGTTTTGGGTTCCGGTCCAATCCGCATTGGACAGGGTATAGAGTTCGACTACTGCTCTGTTCATTCGGTCTGGGCACTGCGGGAAGAAGGGTTCGAGACCATCATTGTCAATAACAACCCGGAGACGGTCAGCACTGATTTTGACACGGCCGACAGACTTTACTTCGAGCCGCTTGTTACAGAAAACGTTTTAAATATCCTGGACAATGAAAGACCGGAAGGCGTTATCGTCCAGTTCGGCGGCCAAACAGCAATAAACCTGGCCAAGCCGCTGGAGGAAGCGGGCATTAAAATTCTGGGCACTTCAGTGGAAGACATAGACAGGGCGGAGGACCGGGAAAGGTTTGACCGCCTGCTGATCGAGTTGGGCATCCCCAAGCCGCCCGGCAGAACCGCGTTTTCAGTGGAAGAAGCGGTCAAAATCGCTTCTGAGATCGATTTTCCGGTGGTGGTTCGCCCTTCCTATGTCCTGGGCGGGCGTGCCATGGAGATAGTATATAACAACGACGAACTGCTGAATTATATGGCCACAGCGGTTAAAGTAACACCAGAGTACCCGGTGCTGGTGGATAAATACCTCTTCGGCAATGAACTGGAGGTTGACGCCATTTCCGACGGTACTGATATTCTAATCCCGGGGATTATGGAGCATATTGAGAGGGCCGGGGTGCACTCCGGTGACAGTATCGCTGTCTACCCGCCCCAGACTTTAAGCCGGGAAACTAAAGAACTTGTGGTTGATTATACGCTCAGGCTGGCCAGGGCGCTAAACGTCAAGGGACTGATCAATATCCAGTACGTCCTTCATGAAGACCGCATCTACGTTCTTGAGGTTAACCCCCGGTCAAGCCGGACCGTGCCGTATTTAAGCAAAATTACAGGCATCCCCATGGTCAACCTGGCTACCAAGCTGATTATGGGCAAAACACTGAAAGAATTAGGCTACAGCAGCGGGCTTTACCCGGAGAGCAATTTTATCGGGGTAAAAGCGCCTGTCTTTTCTTTCGCCAAACTGCTCCAGGTGGACATCTCCCTGGGGCCGGAAATGAAGTCGACCGGTGAGGTTATGGGTGTGGACAAAGACTTTAAAGTGGCACTTTACAAAGCCATGGTGGCTGCCGGCTACATGTTTACGAAAACAGGGACGGTACTGGCCACTATTGCCGACCGGGACAAAAAAGAAGCCATCCCGATAATCAAGGGTCTGGCTGATTTGGGATATAAAATCCTCGCTACTTCGGGCACAGCCTCGGCGCTGAAGGAAGCAGGCCTCGAAGTGGAGCTAGTTAAAAAGGTACATGAAGGCTCACCGCATATTGTAGACCTGATCCGGGCCAATAAGATCAACCTGGTCATAAACACCCTGACCAGAGGCAAGGCCCCGGAACGGGATGGCTTTCAAATACGCAGGGCCGCTGTGGAGTATGGTGTGCCGTGCCTGACCTCCCTGGACACCATCAGGGCGATCATGAAGGTGTTGGCTGAAAACAGGGAAAAGGAAGACTACAACCTGATCCCACTGCAGGAGTATCTCGGGTAATGAGATGTGAGAATTGGGACGTGGGACGTGAGACGTGAGAAAAAGAAGGCGTAGGCCATAGGGCGTAAGGCGTAGGTATGCATGGAGTGAGACAAGGGGACGGTTCTCTTGTCTCGTTTTTGCGAATTTATTTGCACAATGGCTGACTGGTGTTTAGACTGGTATTTAAAGAGGAACGAATGTCCGGATGAATCCGGACCTACAGAGGATATGAAACAACATTGAAAGATGAAAGGGGACACACATTCCATCGGGGACATTCCTCTGAAGGATTGTTCATGATAAAATGAACATGAACCTGTGATTGTTGTGATTTTACGACCCGAAAGAAATACATGCAAACCCACGTCTCATATCTCACGTCTCATGTCTCAAACAGGAGGTATTAAGTTTGTCGCTGGTTGTGAATGCAGAAGTTATAGAACAAAACGAAGTTATACGGGGACATTTCCGGCTAACTTTAGCCGCTCCTGAAGTGGCTGTCGCCGCACGGCCGGGACAATTTTTACACGTGAGCTGCGGCAAAACCTATGATCCTCTTTTGCGCAGGCCTGTGAGCATCCACGCGGTGGACCGGCAAAAAGGAGAGGTTAGCCTGCTGTACCGGGTTGCGGGCAGGGGCACAACCTTACTGTCCGGACAAAAAGAGGGGGATTCAATCAGTATTCTTGGCCCCCTGGGGAACGGCTTCACCAAACCTGCGGGCAGTGAGAATGTTTTCGTCGTGGCCGGCGGCATCGGCGTGGCGCCACTTTATTTCTTCCTGCAGGAGTTGAGCGAAATTAATCACAAGGCCACCGTCCTGCTGGGCGCCTCCACGCAGGAACAGCTCATCTGCGTTAAGGAAATCAAGGATCTTGGACATACTGTCCTTCTGGCTACGGATGACGGTTCTATTGGACATCACGGGACCGTGGTGGAGTTGTTTGATCTATACGCCCGTCTTCCTGTGCACAGCTGCGGAGATTATAACCCGGATGAAGAAATGTCCGGCCTTGTATATGGATGCGGACCCGCCGCTATGCTGAAAGAGCTTTGCGGAGCTATTCAGGAAAACGGTTTTAACGGGGAGATATCCCTGGAGGAGAGGATGGGCTGCGGTGTAGGCGCCTGCCTGTCCTGTGTCTGCAAAGCAAAAGACGGGGAGGATGGTTTCCGGTACCAGCGGGTGTGCTTGGAAGGACCGGTCTTCCCGGCTGAAGGGGTGGTGTGGGCATGACCGATATGTCGGTAAACATCGGCGGTATCCGGATGAAGAACCCTGTCACTACCGCTTCCGGGACTTTCGGTTTTGGGCCTGAATACGCTCCATATATTGATCTAAACCGTCTCGGCGCTATAGTAGTGAAGGGAATAACCTTAAAGCCCCGCCCGGGCAACCCTACCCCCAGGCTGGTTGAGACGACCGCCGGAATTCTTAACTCTATCGGCCTGCAAAATCCCGGCGTGGAAAAATTTATTGAGGAGTCGCTGCCCTACCTCTCCGGCTTTGAGCTGCCTGTAATAGTGAACATTGCGGGAGACACGGTTGAAGATTACGCCAGGCTCGCGGCTGTGCTGGACAGGTCGGCGGGGGTGACCGGCCTTGAGGTGAACATATCCTGCCCCAACGTGAAGAAAGGCGGGATGCAGTTCGGCAGTGACCCGGTCATGGCGGCGGAAGTGACCAGGGCGGTTAAGGCCCATACGGATAAAACAGTGATTGTTAAGCTCTCGCCCAATGTCACCAGCATGGTGGCAGTGGCCGAAAAAGTTGCCCAGGCCGGCGCTGACGCCCTGTCCATGATCAACACCCTGCTGGGTATGGCCATTGATGTGAAAACCAGGCGCCCTATCCTCGGCAACGTTATGGGCGGACTTTCTGGCCCGGCTGTCCGGCCTGTGGCGGTGCGGGCGGTCTGGCAGGTGTACCGGGAAGTGAAGCTGCCCATCATCGGTATGGGCGGTATCATGACGCCGGAGGACGCCCTTGAGTTCATCCTGGCCGGAGCCACAGCCGTTGCGGTGGGCACCGCCAATTTTATCAACCCGCGGGCGACCATGGACATCATAGATGGCATAGAAAATTACATGGCGGCGAACGGAGTTCAAAACATCCAGGATCTGGTGGGAGCCGCGCAAAAACTTTAAGAGGTGTTGTACATGCAGGAAGGGACCTGGATCAGGGATTTCAACGCGGCTATTACTGTATGTGACAGGGAAGGCATAATTTTGGATATGAACAATAAAGCCTGCCGGGTGTTTGCAAAAGATGGTGGAAGCAAGTTAATAGGCACGAACGTGCTGGACTGTCATCCGGAATCCGCTAAGAAAAAGCTTAAAAATATGATGGAAGCAAAGGTTGAAAACATTTATACAACCGAAAAAAACGGAATCAAAAAACTAGTCTATCAGACCCCCTGGTTTAAAGACGGAGAGTACATGGGTTTTATCGAAATGCTGATCGAAATACTTCTGGAAATGCAGCATTTTAGAAGATAAATGTATTGACTAATTGTAAAATCTGCTTCAAGGTTTGAAGTTTTACGTGTTATGTTAAATTCATACGGGGGAAGAATGAGTAAATGCAAAAGTTTAAAAATCCGCTGATTATTGCCCTGGATGTCAACACCATGGGAGAAGCGGAATTGCTCGTTGACACGCTGGCGCCGTACGCGGGCGGCTTCAAAGTAGGCATGCAGCTATATAACAGCGAAGGCCCGGAGGTGCTGCAAAGGCTCAGGGTCAAGGCGCCTGTTTTTGTTGATTTAAAATTCCATGATATCCCCAACACTGTGGCCGGGGCTACCCGCGTTCTTACCAGGCTTGGCGCCGCTATTATAAACGTGCACGCGGCGGGCGGCGGGGATATGATGCGCGCTGCCATGGACGCCGCGCGTGACGAGGCCGCCAGGGCCAAGATCAGGCCTCCCCTGGTGGTGGCCGTGACCGTCCTGACCAGTATCGGCCAGGAGGTGTTCAATAATCAGATCGGCCTGCCTGGTTCAATTGAGGAGCGGGTAGTGGCCTGGGCTTTGCTGGCTAAAGAGGCAGGATTGGACGGGGTGGTGGCGTCGCCGCGGGAGATAGCCGCCATCAGAAAGAACTGCGGCAATGATTTTGTAATCATTACACCCGGTGTACGCCCGGCAGGCGCGGCTGCAGACGATCAGAAGAGGACTATGACTCCCGGGGAAGCCATTGGTCTCGGCGCTACTTACCTTGTTGTTGGGAGGCCGGTTACTGCGGCGCCTGATCCGGTTGCGGCGGTCAGGAGTATACTGGAAGAAATCGAATCGGCTTCTAAACAATAATTATAAAGGGGATTGAGTCTTGTTAATAAAATTGCCTAGAGAACAAAAACTTGAAATTGTAAGCAAGATGCAGCGTTATTTCAATACGGAATTTTCCCAAGAAACAGGACAATTAGCAACCGAAATTTTCCTGGATTTTATACTAAAAGAAATATCCCCATATATCTATAACCAGGCCATTAAAGATGCCCGAAGCATCATTGAACAAAGAATGATGTTACTGGAAGAAGATGTGTGCGCGCTTGAAATACCTTTGCAACTGGCAAAAAGAGAATGATTACAGGTGTTATGCGAGGTAACATCAGATGAAAATGCAGTTCGCCGTTTTTTTTGGGGTGTTTTTTTTACTCTACGGAGTTATAAATCTTTATATTGGCTGGCGCGGCTGGCAGGCCTTCGGCAGGCTGCTGTCGCCCGTTTTTGGCGTGTTATACTGGCTGCTTTTCTCCTTTTTGGCTTTGTCTTTCATCGCGGGCAGGTTTGGCGAGAAATATTTGCCGGCCGCTGCCGGTGATTTTTTAACTGTTGTTGGTTCGTACTGGCTGGCGGCGATGGATTTTTTCTTTTTGTTTATACTGGCTATTGATATAATAAGACTGGTCGCCCGCTGGTCCGGCTTTTTACCTGCTGATATCACGCGCCTGCCCGCCCTGACAGGCTTGTTTGTAGTGTTTTTGGTAACAGCGCTGGTTATTTACGGGTCGTGGAATTCAAGAAACCCGCGGCTTGTGAGCTATGACCTGAATATTCCCAAAGCAGCGGGCGATATAAGCGAACTGCGTGTTGTGATGGTGTCGGATATTCACCTGGGGAGAATCATTCATAACGGCAGGCTGCTAAAGCTGGTGCAAAATGTCAACAACCTTAATCCCGACCTGGTTTTATTGCCCGGTGACATTATTGATGAAAATATCGGACCTTTTGTAGAACAAAAAATGTCGGACAGCCTGCTTGGCTTGAATTCAAAATATGGCGCTTTCGCGGTGTTTGGCAACCATGAATATATCGGCGGGCACCAGGAAGAGGCTTTCCGCCACTTGCAGGAAGCCGGCATAACGGTACTGCGCGACAGTTATGAAAAAATAGGTGAAAGTTTTTATCTGATCGGCCAGGACGAACGATCGCGCGAGCGCTTCGCGGGAACGTCCGGGCGGCAACTCTCCGGCATTATGGAAGGAGTGGACCGCACCTTGCCGGTCTTGCTGATGATCCACCAGCCGGTTGACCTGGCGGGGGCACAGGAGCAGGGTGTCGACCTGCAGCTTTCGGGTCATACCCATAAAGGACAGTTATTCCCTTTTAATTTATTAACAAAAAAAATCTTCGAGACTGACTGGGGATACCTGCGCCAGGGAGATTTCCAGCTCATTGTTTCCTGCGGTTTTGGGACCTGGGGGCCGCCTATCAGAGTCGGCAATGTGCCGGAGATAGTGGAGATTGTCATTCACTTTAACAGTCCGCTGGCAAAGGAAGACAGTATTCTGGTGTCAGGTGTGAAAATCATGGGAAGGTTATAGCATAAGAAATATATAAAAGGAGTGCCCTAATGCTGAGCAAAGAAGAAATCATATCTATCTTCCAGGAAACAGGAGCCATGCTCACCGGCCATTTCAAGCTTACTTCAGGCAGGCACAGCAACCGCTATTTTCAGTGCGCCCTGGTCTTGCAGCACCCTGTTCACACAGAAAAACTCTGCCGGGAACTGGCGTCAAAGTTTACCGGTGAAAATATTGCCGCTGTAGCCGGGCCGGCCACGGGAGGAATTATTGTGGCCTATGAGACTGCTAGGGCGTTGGGCGTGCGCGGCATCTTCACCGAGCGTGAAAACGGCGTTATGTCCCTGAGAAGGGGCTTTAAGATCAAGCCGGGTGAAAAAGTGCTGGTGGTGGAGGATGTAATTACCACCGGCGGATCGGTCAGGGATGTTATCGATTTAGTCCGCAGCCTGGGCGGTGAGGTGGTGGGCGCGGGTGTGCTGGTTGACAGAAGCGGCGGGACTGACCTGGGCGTTAGAAAGGAAGCGCTGTTGACAATTGAAGCGGTTTCCTATGACCCTGGTGACTGCCCGCTCTGCGGGGAGGACCTCCCGGCGGTTAAACCGGGCAGCAGGGATATATAATTAATTCCCGTTATCGTTATCATAGATTTCACCGATTAAATCCAGCGCGTCCACAGTGCCGGCAAAAGAGTTGTCATTATTAACTACAATGAGTTTGGTGAACTGTTTTTCAATCATTTTATGCATAACCGCGTGTAAATTTTCGTTGGAGCTTACTACTATCGGGCTTTGTGGATTGATGTCCCTTACTTTGCATACTTCCAGGCGCTTTTGTAAATTTTTGACTATCAGGCGGTAGTTGCTGTCTGTCAAGGCTGCGGGGTCAGCTGCCCTGTCCCCAGAGGCACTGTTTTCCTCCTGCAGGATCTTCAGTTCTTCCTGCAGCTTTTGCAAAAAATCAGTGCTCGTGATCACACCCTTTACTTCATTTTTCTCCTTGTCGATAACAGGCAGGATGGAAATCCTGGCTGAAATGATATCATTAAGCGCCCACATAAAGGGCGTGTCGTCATAAACCTTGGCGCTGCTGCGGGTTTTGGTCCTGATGGTGGCGCTGCTCATTTTTTTATCCTTTAATTCCTGTTTCAGTATTGTTTTAAAAGGCAATTCCTTGGCCATGATCGCCCCGCGGGCATATCCCGCCGTCGCCGCGATCAATACCAGAAGGTATAGCGCCACAAATGGCATGCTG
>CAZIYV010000017.1:0-35585 GCA_964543575.1 uncultured Pelotomaculum sp. | reverse complement strand
CACATAGCGCCGAATGTTCCGGTGGTCACCACATCAACACTGCGGGCGGCCTCAGTAATACCTTTCTCTTCCACCAGAGCGATTACTTCTTCAGCAGTCAGTACCACAGCCTTGCCGGATTTGATTTTTTCATTAATCTCAGCATAAGTTTTCTCAATGGCCATTTTTTAAGCTTACCTCCTTGGTATATAGTGCCCTTGCGCTTGACAAATTTAAAGCCCCTTCAAACAGAAGAGGCCAGCTTTGATCATAGCTTTTCCCCTTATCTGCCAGAAGAATATCTCCTGCAGGAATTAGCACCATTTCGGGTAAGTCTAGCTTCCCAACGGTTGCCGGGCTTCATAGGGCCAGTCCCTCCGCCACTCCGGATAAGAGCACTTATTTTATTGTGTCCTAGTGTACCAATAGTCCCTGGCTATGTCAAGAGCTTTTAAAGGGATCAAAAGGGGATGAGTAGAATAAACGATTTGCGACAATATAACCTGGTAATCAATGGAGGCGCTTGATATGTATGCCGGAATTGGCGCCAGAATTAAAAAAGCAAGAGCAGAGCGGTGTCTTTCCCAATATGACCTGGGCGCTATGCTTGGTCTGACGGCAACCGCTATCAACTACTATGAGAAGGGAAAGCGTAAAATAGGTATTGAAGATCTGCACCGTCTGGCCAAGGCATTGGCTAAGCCAGTGGCTTATTTTTTGTCTGACCTGGATCTTTCAGCAAGTAACGGACTTAAACAACCCCCAATAAAAAAAGCTGAGATCATAGATGATCTGAAAGAAATTCCTGTACTAGGTACGATAAGAGCTGGCGAAGCGTCATTTTCCAGGCAGAGTCTAATCGGATTTTTACCATTGCCCCGCAAGAAGGCCGGTGCGGTCGCTTTTGCCCTGCGGGTTAAAGGAGATTCCATGGTCGGGGAAGGAATAGATGAAGGGGACCTGGTCCTAATCAACCGTCAGTCTCACGTTGATTTCAACGGCCAGATCGTTTGCGCACTTATTAATGGAGAAGAAAGCTCATTAAAAATACTATTAAAGGAAAAAGACAAAGTTATTCTCCGGTCTTCAAATCCTGCCTATCCTGACATCGTCCTTGAAAATGAAAGTGCTGTTACTATTCAGGGGGTTTACGCGGGAGTTTTTAAATTCCCGGCGCCTTTTCCAAAAGAATTTTAAAGAGCCTTTTTTTCGATTACAGCGCTGTCGGCCAAACTGGACTCTGTCTCAGGCCTGGTGGGCCGGATATGAAAATGGTTGTGCTGTATTTTAACCGAATGAACAGTGCCGCAAAACGGGCATTTTTTATTCTCACCGTCCATAAAACGCATCTCACCGATGTGCTTGCCGCAACAGGTCACTTCAATGCTTATGATTCTGCCGTTATTAAGGATGTTCACCCGGTAATCATTGTGTTTACCCTTATTTTGGAAGTTCATGATCCCATCACCCCATTATTTAATTCTTACTTGATCCAAATATAGCATTAGATCAACAAGGTGGCAACCCCCGTATAATTCTTTTTGGGCTAAAAAAAGAGACCTTTGTTAAGGTCTCTTTTAACAGGAAGCATTCTCTTCATCTTCTGGTAAACAAGATTTGGGGCAGGAGATGTCCTCTTCCGAGCAGATGCTGTTTTCGTCCTGCACAGGTGGAGTAACGGTATCAGGAGTTTGCTTTTGCTTCTTGCGAGAACTCATAAATTGTCCCTCCTTTAAAACATGTGCTTTTCTTATTATGGCCCTGACTTGTTCAAGATATACTCCTTTAGTCCCCAAACATTTTTAAAATTACTTTTCGTTTCTCAGGGCAGCATTTTCCTTAAAGAAAAATGATATACAATATATGCCCGCAAGTCCAACCAGGGTGTAAATGACCCTGCTTATGCCGGAAGAAGACCTCAAGATGTCTCCGCCGAAGATTGCGGTGACCAGATCCCACTCGAACAAGCCTACAAGCAACCAGTTTAAGGCTCCGATGATCACCAGCGCTAGGGCAAGTCTAGACAGCCATTCCATTTATTAACCTCCCCGTTTTAGGATAAACTTATTATGTATAGAAAAGAAATATTTATACCATTTAAATTATTTCAGCAAATTATTTCATTAAATTTGTCCAAGCCCGCATAAAAATTATAAAAAAAAGAAAATTAAAAACAAAAGAATTATTAAGATTTTCCTTGTAAGAAGGATGCTGGTCAATTTCGTCGAAGATAATATATGCCTTTTTTTACTAATCACCCGAAAATGGAGAGAGCAATGAAGAAACACCCGATTACAATTTTTTTTCCGTGCTTTAATGAAGAACATAATGTTGAAAGAGTTACCAGAGAGGCATTAACCGTAGCCAGCCAGATTTCGGACGATTATGAGATAATTATCGTCAATGACGGCAGCAGGGACAATACCGCTGAAATAGCTGAACAACTGGCGGCGGAAAACCCGCCGGTACGGGTAATTCACCACGAAACCAATAAAGGTTACGGCGCCGCGCTGCAAACCGGGTTTAATAGTGCTTCGAAAGAGCTTGTCTTTTATACTGACGGTGATGGACAATTCAAAATAGAAGAGATTAAAAAATTGCTGCCGCATATTGAAAAATTTGATATAGTATCAGGGTATCGCATCAGCAGGCGAGATCCCCTTCATCGCAAAATAAACGCTTTTATGTGGGGCGCACTGGTAAACTCACTTTTTAAACTGAAGATATCCGATGTCGATTCGGCATTTAAGCTTTACAGGCGAAAGATATTTGATGAAATAAGCCTGACTTCGCAAGGCGCCTTGATCGACACGGAAATCCTGGCTAAAGCAAAAGCAAAAGGTTATACCATCACTGAAGTAGGCGTGAACCATTACCCCAGGGCGGCGGGTGAACAGACCGGCGCTAAATTGTCGGTGATCCTGAAGGCATTTGTTGAGCTTTTCAAACTGAAGAACAGCTTTTCAAAGACATAAAGAATTAAGAGATTGGAGTCGGTATGGTAAATTTATTTCAGTTATGCAAATTTGCCGCGGTTGGATGTGTCAACACATTTATTGACTGGGCTGTGTATCTAATCATATTTAAGGTATTTCCCGGTGAGAGTGCTTTTTTTTATCTTATCGCCAAAGGGTTCAGCTATTTCTGCGGCATTATCAACAGCTTTTTCTTAAACAGGTTCTGGACATTTAGAGACAGTTGTACTGAAAATGAGGGAGGCAGGTTTGTTAAATTTATTCTGGTCAATGCTGTAAGCCTGGGTTTTAACAGCGCTTCCTTTTACATTTTCTTAAACCTAGCTTTAAATCAAACCATGGCTCTGTTTTTGGCCACTCTAATAACTTTCGCCTTGAATTACACTTTAAATAAGTTCTGGGTTTTCCGCAAGGACAAGATGGTGGTCAAGACAACTGGGGGGTAGTTTGTAATAGTAGAAGATTTGAAACGCGTCGGCTACCTGTATGTACTGAACAAACTGCTCATCATTTTTTTGATCTGGCTGGCCAGGGATGTTCTCGGTCCTATTCCGCCGACTGTCTTTGAGAATCTGCACCCGAATATTCTTTTAGATTCGTTGATTCATTGGGACGCGGGCTGGTTTTTAAGAATAGCTGGCCAGGGTTATGATTTTGACAGCGCACCCTTTTTCCCGATGTTTCCATTATTAATACGTCTGCTCACCCTAGTCACTGCCAACGGCGTAGTAGCAGGATTTCTCATTTCCAACACCGCTCTTTTTATAGCTTGCTTTTTTTTATACCGCCTGGTCAGGGAAGACAGCAATGAAGAGATTGCCACCACCACTGTTTTTATCATGTTATTCTTTCCCACCGCAATATTCTTCACTTCGATTTATTCTGAAGCCCCATTTCTTGCTTTCACCCTGGGAGCTTTTTATTACGCCAAAAAAGACAGGTGGCTTACCGCCGCTATTTTGGGCGCTGCCGCGGCCCTCACCAGGAATTTGGGTGTGGTAACTTTTTTCGCCCTTTTGTATTATCATTATGAGGTCAATGGCTACAGGATTAATCTTAAAAAGGTTTTTCCGCTGCTGCTAATCCCTGCCTCACTTTTAATATTTATGGCGATTTTATGGAAATACACCGGAGACCCTATGGCTTTTGCTCACTCCCTGAACAGGGAGTACTGGGGCTTCCGTCATTTCAAATATCCAGGCGCAGGACAGTTCTTAAACCTGTCAATATTTTTTACTGATAGCAATTTCTACTGCCTTTTTGAATCCGGTATGGCTTTTCTTTTTTTGTACTTGATCATAAGAAGCTTCAAATATGTTAAGGATAAGTCTTTCTTAATCTTTCTCGTGTTAGGCTTTTTGATCCCCTTTTCATCCGTTGTGGATAACATGCCTCTTGGTATGCCCAGATACATTATAGTCTTATTCCCCGGTTACATAACTTTAGCTCACCTGCTGCATAAAAACGGGTTGGTGGTAGTGTACTCTGTTATATCCGTATTGGTATTCTCAGTTATCTGCGTTATGTTCACTGTAGGCCGTTGGATAAGCTAACTTGGGACGTGAGATTTGGGACGTGAGACGTGGGAAATGGGACGTGGGACTTGAGGCTGAAAGATAATCTAAGGGGTTAAATGACCCCAAAGAAATGCAGAATATACCTGCGTCCGACGACTGACGACCGACGACTAAATTGAGGTGTTTT
This sequence comes from uncultured Pelotomaculum sp., assembly GCA_964543575.1. Lineage (GTDB taxonomy): Bacteria > Bacillota > Desulfotomaculia > Desulfotomaculales > Pelotomaculaceae > Pelotomaculum_B. The sequence goes on along the minus strand of CAZIYV010000017.1, from coordinate 30,927 downwards.
GTTTATGCCATCAATACGTCCGATTCTTTATGCGGTTTTTGTGCTGGTCTTTATCATATCTGCCTCCGTTTTTTACTTTGTCTCGCTGGAAGAGAAAAGCTGGATGGATTCTTTATGGCTTGTCATGAGCTCTGTCACCACTACCGGGTATAATGACGTGATGCCGTCAACGAGAGCCGGCAGATTAATTACAATGTTCCTTGCGGTGTTAGGCTTTGGCTTTCTGACTTATGTGCTCAGCACATCGCTGTCTGGTATGGTCGAAGGGCATATTTCCGATATATGGGGGAAGAGGAGAATGGTCAAGCAAATAGCGAGATTAAAAGATCATATCATAGTCTGCGGCGCCGGACGGGTCGGTAAGGAAGTTATCAGGGAATTAATCAGGAAGAAAAAAGATTTTGTGGTTATTGAAAAAGACCCCACAATCCTGGAGGGGATTCGCTCCGAGGGCAATGTTTTATTTATAGCCGGCGACGCCACGGAAGAGAGAATTCTGCATATGGCCGGAGTGACTGAGGCCAGGGGTGTCATTACCACTATACCCGATGACGCGGGCAGCTTATTGATCACTATCTCTTGTAAGGATTCTAACCCTAAAGCCCATGTCGTGACCAGGGCCACCCGCCCGGAATCAGTTGCAAGGCTGAAGAGGGCAGGCGCCGACACTGTGGTCAGTCCTTCCGCCATAGCCGGCAACCGGATGGCGCTGGCCTCACTTAAGCCGGCAAGTGTGGCGATTGTTGAGACCCTGTTTGACGACCACGAAAACAACCTTAATTTAGAGGAATTATATTTAAACAATAAATCAACGCTGGTTGGCAAGAAATTAAAGGACTCCCGGATCAGGGACGACTACGGCATAATGGTGCTGGCAATCAGGCGGGAGAGTCAGAATATCATCAATCCTGGTGCTTCCGAGGTCTTTATGGCAGGAGATATCCTGGTATTATTCGGGGAGGCGGAGCAGTTGTCCCTGCTGGAAAAGTTAGTTGCAGGGGAATAGATTTAACTTTTCATGATGAAACAGGCCTTTTTTCTCAAACGGAAAAAGGCCTGCTTTAATTATTGCCTGAAAATATGTTTGCGGTTATTATCGGTTCGTTTAACTGTTTGTTTCCCTTTCCGGGGATTTGTTTTCCGCAATTACACGCAGGGATCTGGCAATATCCTTGGCGTAGTAAATAAACGGAAGGGTTAACGCTATGGATGCGATTGTCATTAGTGCGACATGGGTATGAGACATTTCCTTATCAAACATAAAAGAACACCTCCCTTTAGCATAGTGTTTTCCTATTCAGTAATAAAAAAACGATGTATATTTTGTAGTCAGATCCAGATGTTGTTTGAAAGGTACTTATATATGGCATCAATACCATTATATACCTGGTTTTATCTATCAATCTATATTAAAGGTAACCCATAACAACTATTTAACATAGGATATATAATTAAAAAACTTAAAGAGGGATATTATATGAATGCATATCTTAAAGCAATAACTGCCTTGGGCTACGGTAATTTGCACCCCGGCGGGTTTTCCCACACGGTAAAAGTATTAAACAAATTTACTATTCATAAAAACACTATCGTCCTGGACATCGGCTGCGGTACAGGTAGAACCGCATGTTATCTATCGAAAAAATTTGGCGCTCATGTTTTTGGTCTCGATAATTCCGAAAAGATGATTAGCAAGGCAAAAAGGAGATCTTCCAAGGAAATGGCCGATGTGAATTTTATGCTTGGCGATGCTCTTAATATGCCCTTTCGTAATGAAGTCGCCGATTTAATCCTGATAGAATCGTTGCTGATTTTTTTACCGCCTGAGAAAGCTCTTAAAGAATGTTTCCGGGTATTAAAAAGAGGTGGATTTGTTATAGATGTTGAGCTGCTGGCGCTTGATTCACTGCCTCGACTGGCCAAGGAACAAATAATGGATATCTGTGGTGTGTCTCAAGTCCCCTCTCTAGGAGAATGGATTGCAAAATTTGAAAAAGCAGGTTTTAAAAGGGAGGTAATTGAACAGAATAAGCTGCCCGGAGTGCTGGATAATATAAAAGAAATGCTCTATGTGGATCCGCACCGGGAAGCTTCGCCAGAGTTGAGAACAAACTGGGAACTGAAAAGCCTGCTTTTTAGGTATAAAATACTTATGTTGGCCAACCGCAGCCACCTTGGATTCGGTACCTTTGTTTTTACTAAAGTCTAAAAATAGAATTGCTTCTTTCCTTGACTTTTAACACCGAAAACGGTAAAATTCTTTATACATGCAAAGCAAACAACGGGGCGTAGCTCAGTTTGGCTAGAGCGCTACCTTGGGGTGGTAGAGGCCGCACGTTCGAGTCGTGTCGCTCCGACCAGTTTAAAAATCTAGGCTTCAGGGATCTGAGGCCTATTTTTTTGCCCCTGTAATTCAACCGGTTTGAGATGAAAAATGAGGATGGGATTTCATCGTTTTGTGAAGATGCTTTTTATGATGGAAAATAATGTAGTACGCTGCACAGGAAGAGCGATAATGGAATAATATACCTTAAAGAGAAGGGTGGTAATAAAATTGACACGGGATCAACGAGGTACTAGCCAGGATCAAGCTCAATGTGAAGCGTCGGGAGGCGTCTGGCTGCATGGACAATGCATCAGCAAGGAAGAACTTGATTGCCGCAAACAGGGTGGCAGATGGGAAGATGGTCGTTGTATATCAGCGGAGGAGGCTAAATGTAAAAACAATAGCGGTATATGGGATAATGGTGTCTGCATTCCTCCAATTACCGCATCAGACTGTACAAACAGTACTGATGGTTTAAGTGCCGGTCAGTTTGCTGTATGTTGGGGAGCTTTACCCAGCGGAACAAAAAAGCTTAATGTGTACTACAAGGCAGAAGATAAAAAAGGCAAAATATACAAAGGTATTAAGGCAGACTTTCCCACACCTGTCATTGTTTCCGGACTTAAACCAGGAGTTACCGTGGTGTGGCACGTGGAGGCTGTTAATGAATGGGGCAAGAAGGTCGGATACAGTAACGAAGTAACAACAGTGACAAAATCTTAGGTAGGTACGTACAGCTCTACTTATTATCATCTAAGGTGTTCACCCGTGTAAACTATAACCAGGCATATGAGCCGGGTTATAGTTTTTGTTTTAATAGGAATATATTTTTCCTTAGTCACGCAGCTCGTATGCCACGTGTGTGTAAGGGTGAGCTGTAAATAGGAATATTCTTAATTGCCTTTGTTCTTATGGGAGTATCCTTTCCAGCCCTTCAATAAAGGCTTTCATAGCCTCATGTTGGGCAATGGTTACGCGGATATACTGGGGAAACCGGAAGCCGGTCATAGAACGGATCATGATTCCCTGCGCCATCAGTTTGCGGTAGGCCAGGGTGTCACTAAAGGGCACTTGCACCATAATATAATTGCCCTCACCGATGTTACAGGGGAGGTTAATACGTTTCAATTCACTGCCCAGGTATGCTTTTTCCTCACGTACCAGCCTGCGGGTCCTGTTGATATGGTCTTCATCATCCAGCGCCAGCAAGGCAGCCTCCTGCGCCAGTGAGTTGACGGAATAAACAACACAGGCCCGGCGGATGATATTGACTACGTTAAGGTTTCCCGCCAGGTAGCCGATCCTCAGCCCAGCCAGACCGTACATTTTGGAAAAGGTCCGGAAAACAACCAGGTTGGGGTACTCGTCAAGCAGCGAGATACCATCCGGAAAATCCTCTTTTTCCACAAACTCTATGTAAGCCTCGTCGACAACAACAATTTGACGGCCGCTAACCTGCTTTAGAAAATTGCGCAGATTCTCTTTATTCCAGTACGATCCGGTCGGATTATTGGGATTACAGATGAATATAATTTTGGTCCGCTGATCAATCTGTTCCAGCATGGCTTGATCATCGAACCCGAATTTTTTAAGAGGTACAAGCCGGGCTTCAAACCCTGAAAAGATGGCAACCCACTCATAAACGGCAAATGTTTTATCAGCGGTGATAATATTGTCACCCGCTTCACAAAAGGCCTTGATCACAAAGGCAATCACCTCGTTGGCGCCATTGCCGACGAGGATTTGATCCGGGTGCAGCCCGTGTTTTTCAGCCAGCTTTAGCCGCAGGTAATAAGCATCCCCGCTGGGGTAAACCGCGGCCCGATGGGTTTCAAAATTGTGCAGGGCCTCCTGTGCCGCTGGTGGTGGACCCAGGGGGTTTTCGTTATTGTTAAGCCGGTAGAGACGGGAACAACCATACAGCTTTTTGAGTTCTGGGTCAGGCTTGCTTGGAATATAGGCTTCAAATGTCTTAATATAGGCGGGAACCAGGGTTTCGAGAGAATTACTGCTCATATCAGGTCACCGGCCTCATACTGAAATAATAGCAGATCTCGCTCCCCCGCATAGGGAAGGAGCAGGCGGGGTTTAAAGCCGCATTGAAACAGGTTTGGGACAATGTCAACCTGCCAGGCTTGGCCAAGGTCTATCTCCATATAGGTATTAAGGCGTTTCTCTTTTTGCAAGGCCATAAGATGGTTGCTCAGGTTCTCACCCGCGTCTTCCCCCGGCATAAGCATACGCAGCACAACCTGATCTTGTACCAGGTCAAACTCGGTAGCAAATACTGAATATGTGTTTTTCTGTTCGCCTTGACTGCAGGCGGTATGAATATCACGGGGCAAAAACAGGCGTTCATATTCCTTGCGCAGGAAGTTAAGTAAGTCCGCGTGTGCCCATACCCTGCTGCCCGCGTCTTCACTTAGCTGCCGGTAATAGGCCAGGCGCTCAGTTACTGTTCCGTCCGCCTTGTAAAATTTGGTGGAGCCAAGTAATTCAAAATACTTCGTGGCTATTTCCGGTACCGTATGGCGGTTAATGATTCCAGGCGCTTCGGAACGGCCGGCCCTGGCAATAAATTCATCCAGCAGCGCTTCATTCATTCCCGGCCATGGAGCAAATACATAGGGGCCAAAGCACTCTATAGTTTTACCTCCGCTTACTGTCCAGATAATTCCGCCTCTGACGCTTTCTTTTTCGTCAAAGGCGATCAAAGCGGCGTATTCTCCACTGGCGATCATATCTACGAATTTACCCGGGAAATATAAAAAGGAAGGATACCCATGAGCCGGACAAAGTCCTATAACACGCTGGCAGAATTCCTTCAATTCCTCAACCCCGGCGGCACGGACAGAAAACTTTTCTGCTGGCGCCAAAGCTTGGATTTGCTGTTTCACCAGGAGGGGATAGGTTTTTTCTTTCCACAGTGACAACCTCATTTTATCCGGGTATTCCTTAGTTAACTGTAAATAATCTATTGAACGCGCCGCGATTAAAAGCCCCATTTCTTCAAGCCAGGCTTGGTCACTCATTGAAGAATTAGAATTAAGATTTAAAGCTCTAAGGTTGAAGCTTTTTATTTGGAATACAAGGTCCAGCCGTACATAATAGCCGCCGTTTTGACAGTGGATACCTATCTTTTCATTGTCTCCCGCATTTTTACAAAGGTATGTAAAGATTTCTTCAGCTGCCAGGGTCAGTTTCAGCGTGTCACCTGTACCCATCCTGAATACTTGTGCGGATTTTTCAACAACTGCCAGCAGCACTGGCAAAAATTTCTTTTCCAGGAACAACTCCAGGGAAATATCTTTGCCTTCCATGGTTTTCGCCCAACCTCCTTTAAAGTTTGTTGATCTTCCTACTGACAGAGGTTCTTTACACACGGCAGTCTCCTATAAATTTATTTAGCTTTTTCAAAAAACTTCAAATCTCTATAGTTTAGAAATACAATAATAGTAAATCAACAATCTGTCCAGGAAAATAGCTCCATTTATTTATATTATAGATTATTCGCAGGATAGGGTTGAAAAGCTATAGAGGGGGCTCAACATATAATAACATTAGAACCAAAATATAATTTGTATTGCAGGATAATGTTTTGTCGTGGCGAAATATGGATATGGCTTATTGTCTAATTCAGGTTATAAAGTAAATTTGGCACAGGATTGTGATAATATGCAGCCGGACTGGATTGACTCCTATCTGTTTCTTTTTTTACTTTTGCTTTTCGTATATGTGCTGGTGGTAAACAACATTACAATTCTTCACAAAGTATATCTGGCCTTTCACTCCTTGATGATGATCTGGCCATTAAGCCACTTTTTAATGCACATAGTTCCGGATCAACGGTTTCAGTGGGTATTTTTAAATTTAGCTTTTGCCGGTCTCTGTTTTCTGGGTTTTGGCTGGCTGATATTTGCACTGGTCCTGACCAAGAAGATTGATGAAATAAAAAGATTAACCCTATACCTGTCCGCGATTCCGTCTGTCCTCAGCGCTATACTGGTTACCACCAATCCCTGGCATTATTTATTTACCAGACCATCCGATTACGGGTGGACGGTGCGTACTTATGGTCCATTATTCTGGGTATTTGCCATTTCCGGTCTTTTTTATCTGATATTATCAACAAGTTTAATGCAGCGCACGGTGAAATTGCTTTCTGATGGCAATATGAAAAAACAGTTGTCTCTTTGTATCAGAGGCATTTTACTTTTACTCTTCTTTTCTGTTTTTGATGTGCTGCTTAATGTGATTATTTACCCTTATACAAAGGTAATAGTGCCGGGGTTAACTTCTCTGGGCATAGCAATTTCAGCTATTTGTTTTGTAATCTCAATTCACAAGTACGATTTGTTCAGAATTATTAACGCGGCCCAGCGTGAAGTAATAGACAGTATAGACACCGGCATGATCGTGCTGGACAGGGATGAAATAGTCCTGGATATTAACGCGAGCGCGACAAAATTTATCAAAACCCAGACGGGACAGATTTTCGATATAAGGACTCTTCTTGACCTTTCAGAAGGCAATTTAAAGGAAGCATTTATAGAAGAGTATGATACCGGCAAAACAAGAACATGGCAGACCGAAATAAAACATCAGGATGGACAAATCAGACATGTCTCAATCAATGTAGCACCGGTAACCGATAATAAAAGTAAATTCCTGGGCAGGATTATAACTTTAAATGACATAACAGAAATCCATAGTTTACTTGATAAAATACGGGATAAAAATCTGATTCTACTGGAACAAAACAAAGAATTGTTGATGGTACAGGAGGAGCTGCACAACGCTAACCAGAAGCTAAAGCAGATGTCTATAACAGATGAACTTACCAACTGCTATAACAGGCGGTACATGCTCGGGCATATGACAGACGAAATTGCTGTCGCCTTCCGTTATAAGATACCTTTTTCCATTATGATTCTGGATATTGATAAGTTTAAGCTTATTAACGACACCTACGGTCACCTGGTAGGTGATGATGTTCTCAGGAGCGTGGTGAGCGCGGTGAAAAAAATTCTTCGCCGGTCGGACATTATGTCCAGATTTGGGGGCGAAGAGTTTATAATATATGCGCCGCACACAGACAGGATAGGCGCGCTGTCTTTAGCGGAAAAAATCAGGGTCACCGTAGAGAATCATTCAACCAGGATAGACCAGTATTATCTGTGCGTTACTCTTAGTATAGGTCTTATTAGTATAAATGATTGGTCGGCCGAAGAGCTCCCCCTTGAAAAAACTTTAGAGGATTTACTGACAAGAGCGGACAAAGCGCTTTACAGGGCTAAGACAAATGGCCGCAACTGTGTAGTATCTGCCAACTAAATTTTAAACTGCAAAGACAGCACATTCAACCTTTCCACCATGCGCACCATCTTTTTGGCCAGTGAGTCAATATACTGCAGGCTTTCCATTTGGAGTTTGGTGTCACTGCCGGCGCCGGAACTGTTGTTCATTGTTTTAAGAAGCTTGTCAACTATACCGATCTGGCTTTGTTTGATATTTTCCAAACTGTTGGACTGCAGGTGCGCCGCCGCCGCCGCCTCTTCAACAATTACCTTGCTCTGCGCCAGTGAATAAAGGACCTTTTCTATAAATTCCTTTACTTCCTTAACGGTATCTTTCCCATCGGCCAGCATTTTGATATCCTCGTCCAGTGAGCTTTCTGCTGCGCCGCAGGTATTCTCTATACCCACCAGATCTTCAGACATCTGGCTTACATGGCGGGAGGACTCTTCGGAAATCTGACGGAGAGATTCCACTGTATTCGCCAGATCCCTGTCACCGGACCGGGCTGCCAGCAGAGCTATCTGAACGGTGCATTCCTTGTTCTTTTCCAGCAGGCTTGTCAAGCCGTTGATGGTCTTGTTGATTTGTGGGGTTTTGTCTTCCATCTGTATAAAGGTACTCTTAATACGCTCAAGCGAATTTCTGGTATTATCAATACTCGCGGCTATTTTAGAAATGGCCGAAATACCGCTTCCGCCCAACTGCGCTGTTTTATTTACTTCGCTTAGTACCTGGAGAATGCAGTCCATGGTTTTTTGGGACTGATCGAACAAACTGTTCGATAGGCCCGCAGCCTGTTTGATCAGGGTAACCTGTTCTTCAGTGCCCTGTTTCATCAAGTCGAATGTCTGCGACAACCTGCTGTTGGTGTTATCGGAGGTGCGAAGTCGTCCCAGCATCTGCTCCGCGGACTTGTTTATGTCATCGGCACTTGTTTTTACCGATAAGATAAGATTGGCCAGGTGAACACTCATAGTATTGAAAGCTGTGGCCAGATCACCTAGCTCATCCTTGTAATGTATGGGAACTTTATATGTAAAATCTCCGGTGGCAAGCTTTTCAGTCGCTGCTAACAAATCTGACAGCGGTTTCATGAGAATTTTTTTGGTTATGAGAGATGATAGGAAAATGCCTGCTATGACAGCGGCCAAACAGGTGAATACAATATTCAGCACGGTGTCTCTGGAAAACTTGTTTAAATTTGCGAGACTGAGACCCAGACGCAGGTAGCCTTTGGGACTGCCGTCCACGCTGGTGGAAACAGGGGTAAAGAAATCAAGTGCGTCCTGCTGCCCCTGTTCGTTTTTATGAATCTTAACCGCTTCTACATTGGCGGCCAGAGTCTGTTTTGTTGATTCGTCATTAATTATTGAACCCACCTGCGCTTCATCGGTGCTGGCGATCACTTTGCCGTTGGCGTCAAGGAACATTACGTAACTGACATCCTGGTACGAGGCTGCTTTCCTAACCAGGATCTTCATGGTTTGAGCATCCCCGTTCTGAAAATAACTGCCGGTAAATTGAAGTAGGGTATGTACGATAGTCCAGCCTTTCTCCTGAAATTCCTTTTCAAAAAATACCCGCTCCCGTATAAAGAACGATGTGCCCAGCGCGGACATTAAAAATGTTATCAGTAGGCATAAAGCAACCGCGATTTTTGTTGTTACGGAAAGTCTTTTTCTCTGAAAACTGAAACTGCCTGGTAATTTTAATCTCAATTCTTACTACCTCCTTATTTGCTCATGATAATTTCAAGGTGGTGGCCCGCGGTGGTTCCGGTAGAGGAGAGGCAGCCGGCGGGAAGTTCAATCACCATGTATGACTTTTTGATCACGGGGCTAATTTTATATGGTTTCATGTTCTCAATAATTTTTAAGACAATTGCGTTTCGATCAATGAAAAGGGCATCAATGGGAAAATTCATAAAAAAGGTATGAATAGAGTTGCAGGGGTAGAGGAGCATGGCTTCTCCTTTATTTAGGCCGGGTCTTCCCATCATGCCCTTCAGTCGTTTCATGAAATTGCCGGCGATCTCCACATTGTCTGCCAGTATGGTTCCATTTGTTTTGTTTATTAGCTGCATAATCCTACTCCGGGCAAAATTTATTTTAGAAAAACTTCGGCGATTTGTATGATCGCGGGGCCTAAGAGAACCACGAATATGGCCGGAAAAATAAACATGATTAGAGGAATCAAGATCTTGACAGGCGCCTTTAGCGCCATTTCTTCCGCCCGCTGGCGGCGTTTTTGCCTGATCTGCTCGGATTGCAGGCGCAAAATGTTACCAATGCTGATGCCCAGCTGATCGGCCAGGATTACAGACCCGGTAAACGTTGACAGGTCGTCCGCTCCGGTTCGGTTGGACATGTCACGCAGTGCCTCCGCCCGGGGTTTTCCCATTTTAACTTCCTGCAGCGCTGTCCTGAACTCTTCGGAAAGCACACTTTTGGTTTTTTCCACAACTTTCATCATGGCTCCGTCAAATCCCAGGCCTGCTTCAACACTGACCGTCAGCAGGTCCAGAACATCCGGCAGGCCTTTTTCAAGCTCCGTCTTTCTGGCCTGGGCTTTCTTATTGATAAAATACTCAGGTAAGATCCAGCCCAGTCCAAGACCAATGACGCCCATCAGCGCTGACTGGATGATGCTTTTAGCGAACAGACCGCCAAGCATCCATAGAAGAAAAGCGGTTCCAGCCGAAGCCAGATACTTTATTACCAGGAGTTCCCTGGGCGCGATTTTTTCGTTTGCGCCGGCCATCATGATTTTTTGGTTAAGAGCTGATTCTTTTTCAGTGGGCATCATCCTGGTTAAAAGAAGGGAGAATTTGCTCAGTACTGGTTTAACCACCCTGCGGAAAAATGGAACTTTTAATTCCTGTTCGCGAAACGTGGGGGTGAGGTTGCCAACAACTTCATTGACCCTTTTTTCTACCTCCTGGCGGCCTTTGTTCTTGAGATTATAAAAGACCAGCACTATAAAAATCGCTTCCAGAAAAACAGTCGCAACGATAAATTCTAGCAAGAGCAGCCCCCCTAAACCGGAATATTGACAATCTTTTTAATTATGGCAAGCCCCAGGATTTGGGACATAATCGCGTAGAAAACCATGATTAAGCCAGCTTTGCTCGTAAAGAGCAGCTTTATATATTCAGGATTCAACAGGTAGATAATGGTTGTCAACACTATAGGCAGCAGGCCGATAATCAGCCCGGAAATCCTGCCCTGGGCGGTCAGAGTCCGGATTTCACCCTTGATCCGGATCCTTTCCCGGATTGTGCCGGCGATATTATCCAGCACTTCAGCAAGGTTGCCGCCAACCTGACGCTGGATTATAACCGCGGTGACAACAAGCTCAAGGTCTTCGCTGCAAACGCGGGCGACCATATTATTAAGAGCTTCTTCAGTATGCGTGCCCCAGGTCATTTCCTGCAGCGTCATACCGAATTCCTTGGCTATCGGATTTGGTATTTCCTTGCGCACCATATCCATGGCTTGCAGAAAGCTAAATCCAGAGCGCAGGGAGTTGGCCATGATCACGAGGGCATCGCCTATCTGTCCGTTGAATTTTGCCAATCTTTTTAACTTTGCCGCCTTAAGGCCGAAATAAGGTAAGTAACCGCCCAGCACAGCCGCTATGAGGCCAAACAGCACACTGCCGGAAATCAAAGCGAATAACAGACCGCCGCCAACAGTTAATATAAGGACCAGGCCTAAAAATTCCTCGCCCTTGAGGGGTATATCAGCTCTGGCCAGCTCAGTTTCTGCCTTTGTGGCAATTTTTCTGGCGGTAAAAAGCCTGCCTGCCAGTTCCAATACTTTGTGCCCTGCCTGGGTTTTGGCTTTTCTGTTTTTTACCTTTTCCAGCATGCCGCGCATCCTGTCGCTAAAAATAGAATCCATCCGGTTGGAGATTATTTTCTCTTCACCGGCTTTTAACTGCTGTATACCAAGCAAAAGCAGAATGACTGTCAGGAATGTAAGTATTGAAATAGTTGTGATACTCAAAATTAAAACCTCCAGAAATCTTATAGGATAGAAGGATCAAAAACCTCATAGGGAAGGTTTATACCGCTGGCTTCCAGGCGCCAGAGGAACTTTGGTCTGATCCCGGTTGCGACAAAATTACCCGATTCGGCGCCTCTCTGGTTGTACATATAAATGTTTTGCAATACGACAATGTCACCCTCCATACCCTGCACTTCAGTAATATGGGTAATTTTGCGCGAACCGTCGCGCATCCGGCTCTGGTGGATGATCAGGTCTATGGCGGAAGATATCTGCTCCCTGATAGCCTTGATCGGCAGTTCCATACCAGCCATTAAGACCATGGTCTCAAGGCGTGCCAGCATGTCCCGCGGTGAATTGGCGTGTCCCGTGGTGAGGGAGCCGTCGTGGCCGGTGTTCATTGCTTGCAGCATGTCCAGTGCTTCACCGCTGCGCACCTCACCAACCACTATCCGGTCGGGACGCATACGCAGTGCGTTGCGGACCAGATCGCGGATTGTGATCGCGCCCTTGCCTTCTATATTGGGGGGACGGCTTTCCAGCGTTATCACGTGTTCCTGCCTTAACTGTATTTCAGCCGCGTCCTCTATGGTTACTATCCGTTCGTCATCGGGAATAAATGAAGAAAGCACGTTAAGAGTTGTTGTTTTTCCGCTGCCTGTCCCCCCGGAAACTAAAACGTTCAGCCTCGACTTAACACATGCTTCCAGAAAATCTGATATTTGGGGAGTCAGGGTACCCAGGTTGACCAGGTCGTCTACGCTGAGAGGTTCTTTGAAAAACTTACGTATGGTTATGGTCGGGCCGTTTAAGGCCAGTGGCGGAATAATGGCGTTAACCCTGGACCCGTCAGGCAGACGGGCATCAACCATGGGCATGCTTTCATCGATACGCCTGCCCAGTGGTGTTACAATCTTATCAATAATGTGCATGACATGGTTGTTATTACGAAAATAAACGTCGGCTTTGGTTATTTTACCGTTTTTTTCAACATACACACTATCAGGGCCGTTGACCATCACCTCTGTGATTTCCGAGTCTCTCAGCAGGGGAGTGATCGGCCCGAAGGCAATGGAATCATCAGAGATTTCCTTGGCGATGCGGAGGCGTTCGGGGCGGGATATGTGCTCTCCTTCCTCGTCTAAAATTTTGATGACCATTTCTTCAATTTTAGCCGCAAGTATATCCTGGTTTTCTTCGTCAATAACAATGTCTTTTAGCTCATCAATGATCTTTTTATGAATGTTGTTTTTTAACTGTTCGTAAGGTTCTTTTTTGGCGGGAGCCAGGTTTCTGGGAGAGATTTCACCCGTGCTTGAGCCGCCTGTTTTTTGTTTTTCCAACCTGGCTAATAAGGACATCTCTGCTGTCACCTCTTATAAGCTGAAGAATTTACCTATAAACGATTTCTTAGCTGCCGCTACGGTTGTGGCGCCGGCTGATGGTATATCAATTTCTCTGACCAGATTTTTTATGCTCTGTGTAATTTTACTGTTGGTCTGGGTCATGACAAAAGGATGTCCTTTATTAATTGAGGAAAGGACTATCTTTTCATCATACGGCAGGAGGGCGGCGGGAGCGGCGTTAAAACTTTTTTCCAGGTCTGAAATCTTGATCCCATAGTCCAGCGTGGACTGGTTTAAAATAAGTTTTACTTTTCCGGACAGGTTCAGGGATTCCAGGACCTCCATATCGGTCTTGGTATGTCTAATGGCCGGCAGATCCCTGGTGCAGGTTAACAAAATATCATCAGCCGCTTCCATGGCAACAAGATTCAAGTCATTAAAAAGTGGGGAAGTGTCTATGATAACATAATCATAATTACTTTTTAAGAGTTTCAATATGCCTTCAACATGATCTGCCGTGATAACTTCAGCCTGCTCCGGACTAAGGGGGGCTGGAAGAACCTTTAAGCCCGACAGGTGCGGGACAAGGTAGGTGTTTACCAGGGAATATTCCTTCAGGTCCTCCTCCAATACCAGTTCAGCGATGCTGCCTCTGGGGGAGAGGTTGAGCATCACCGCCACATCTCCGCCCTGCAGGTTTAAATCGACAAGCGCCACTTTTTTTCTGTTTTCCTGGGCCAGGCATACTGCCAGGTTGCAGGATAAGGTGGTTTTACCGACGCCCCCTTTACTGGAAAAAACAACTATCATTTTGCAGGTATGTACCGGCTGAGACACTGTCGTCACAGTAGGCGGCAGGGTGGTCCGGGCTGTGCGCATTTTATATGACTTGCTGGCCCGGCGTATGGTTTCGGCCAGGTCGCTGCCGCTAAAAGGCTTAACCAGGTAGTCCCTGGCCCCGGCGGCCATGGCCTTTCTAAGATATTCCGGCTCTCCCTGGATGGAGATGATCACTATGGCCGTATCGGGCATCTTGTTGGCAATAACCTCTGATGCCATGATCCCGTCCATGCCGGGCATGTTGATATCCATTAACACCACGTCCGGCTTAAGGTTCTCCACCAGTCGGACCGCTTCTTTTCCATCCGCGGCTTCACCCACCACATCAATGTCTTCCTCGAAATAAAGCAGGCGTTTAATATCCTCACGCATATTGGCAATGTCATCTACTACAAGCACGCTGGTCTGGCTCATTTTAAAACCTCCTTGGGAACTAACGGATTAGCTGAAGCATTTTAATTGACGGCACGTAAACAATATTTTGGTCGGCTGCCGGCCTGAGAGCCAGCCTTATAGTGCCTTTTTCCGAACATAGAACCAGAGGTTCGGCTTGCTCGGGTGTCACTGACAGGGTAATGGTATGCGCTGAATTACTGGTTTTTTTACTGTCCTGGCTGCTTAAAGCATCCTGGGAGGCTGACTGATCGATAGAAAGAACATCAACATTCTGAATTAGCACGGAGGTTGCGCTGGTTTTTTCCTGACCAGCTGCTCCCTGCAGGTCAAAAGTTCCCAGAACGTCCACCCGGTCACCCGCTCTTACCAGCCCGGCAACTCCTGACACCTCGTCTACCGCGACTGACACAGCCCGCTTGCCAGGTGGTATCTGGAAAGCAAGTCCATCGGATGAACTCCTGTCAGTGGCCAGCCGTTCCCTTAAAACCTGTTCACCAGGCAGTATTTCAGATTTTGTTGTTTTGCCCAGAACTTCTTTTGTATCCACCACTGCCAGGTAGTTCAGGGATATGGCAGGGATATCTTTTATTTCGATCATTTGGGCGGTAATTTGAGTTTTGGCCGGTATACGCTGCCGGGCTATTACAACACTGACAAAGTCACTGTTTACCTGGTAGGTCTTTCTGGTGTTTTCCAGAAACAGGTATATGCCGGCGGCCGCGGCTAAACCTATAATTATTGCCAGTACCAGGATTAACTTGTTTTTCATTTTCCTCACACACCTCTTTTTGATTACTCGATTAACCTTGCTCCGTAGAGACCATAGTCAGCCTGATATGGATTAGAGTCACCATTGGCCACCATCCTGATAAAGTAGCCTTCAATATAGTTCTCATTGCCCTGTCCGGTTACCCTGTCCACCAGAAAAGCGGCAAACCCGACTATTCTTATTTGCTTGACCTGTCCTTTATCGATTGTAACCGGGTCATATACTGGTACGATCAAAATCCTTGGGCAGCCGGGATTAAAGGAGCAAGGACCGCAAGGAGGAGTATGGCTGCACAGGCTCATGCGGTAGTCTATGGCTCTTTTAGTCGGGTTTGACATGTTGCCGGTTTCTGTATCTATTAAATCACCTATGGATAACTTGCCATTATAGCCATATTTTAAATTGTCCTCATAATTACTTGCGCCATTTCCGCCAAGGGATAAAGCCCCAAAAGTGCCAGGGCCAAGAGGGGAAGGCTCATCGCTGTTAGAACCCTGTTTTAATGTGTATCTGGTGTAAAAATTAAAAGTCTGGTTGGGGATGGACAAAGGAACCGCTCCATTGAAGGTAGTAAGTCCTTCCACCCTAGCCGAGGCTCGCGCATTGACAGTAGAAGAGCCAAAACCAAATATCCTGGCAAAAACAAAGTTTACTTGTCTTGATGCCGTAACTATAATTTTAGAGTTGGCATGTCCGTTGTCGGATAATACTGTTGGTATCGCATTATCACACCCGTTGCTTAGAGCATAAGAGCTTGCGACGTCTCTGGCCCTGGTCGGGTTAGAAGGCAATTCCTGCACACCCGCCAGAGCTGCCGCGTCAATAGCATTGGTAAGTCTCCACTTATCCAGGGTCAGCAGGCCGATATCCGTTACCAGTGCGGCAAAGCCCAGTAGAGAGACCATGCAAATGGCCACCAGAGCCATTGCTGACCCACGCTGATTACCTCTTAGCTCTTTAAGGAGGGTTATAAGTACTCTCATTATTTCCTCCATTATTCCACACGCATTGTTGTTGTCGCGGTTAGAGGGAACGGGTTGGGTACAACAACGTTGGGTATTGGTGCCACCAGAGTGACCGAGTAGTTAACCTGGACTGTTAAAGGCGCGCCCCTGGGTCGTGAGCCCTGGCTTGGCGTAATTATAATTTGCGAGTCAGTTAAAGACAAAGTTGTTGCCGCATTTTTAACCTTGGTTTTTATACCGTAGTCATCTGTCCCGACAACTCCTGCACGGGCGCCTTCCCTGGATGCATTAGTGATAACCAGGTAAGAGTAAAATACCCTGCCGAACTCCATTGTGGCCAATATAATCATAATTAGAATGGGGAGTATCAGTGCGAGCTCTACCAGAGCCTGTCCTTTCTTGTTTTTTAATAATTTTCTGATAAGCCGCATTGAAAATCACCTCACAAAATATGCAGCGGCTACGGCGCCGACAGCTATGGCAGCACCATAAGGAATGGTGCTTTTACTTTTGCTTCCCTCTGAACTTTCAGTCTGGTCTATAATCAACCCGTAACGGTAAAGGAACGGAAAAAAAAGCTTTTTTATAGTGAATAGTAATTTTTTGTTTTTTGAAAGGCAATACACTGCCATGATGCCGCCTGCGATAGACCCGGCCAAAAAAGTTGCAAATATGAAGGAAGTACCTTTCAACGAGCCGATGACTCCTAGAAATTTCACATCGCCCGCGCCGATGCCGCCCATAGAGTAAGGGATTAAGAGCAAGCCCATGCCTATCAGCAGGCCTTTCAGGCTAAAATAGCCTCCGGTTAAACCGGCTGTGTAAATATGGTAGAAGAAAGCCAGGATTACAGCCGGCAGAAGCACTTTATTGTAAATTTTTCTTTCCCTGAGATCTGTAAATACACAGACTGCAATCAATATAATAAGAATGATATCGATAAACATAAGTTATACCTCTTTTAAAGGTGGACCCCACTCAGGGCATGTTGAGCAGGGTCCATGTTAATAATCCTAAAAATATGGTATAAGTTTTTTATGAAACCTGGTTGCCAGCACTAATCTACCGCGTCTGTTACTGTTTGGAATGTGGTTGCAAGACCTCCTTGCAAAGCTGAGAGAGCGCCGATAAGTAATACCGCGACCAGTGCTAGAATTAAGCCATACTCCGCCATACCCTGACCGGATTCTTCTGTAAATAGCCTCTTAATTGAATTTGACACTGATAATTCCACCTTTCATTTTATTTAATTTCATTTTATTTTTTTAATTTAATAGCTAGTTGAACGCGTTTACCACTTTTTGATAAGAATTCATAATGCCCAGTTCAAGTTGACTAAGTGCGCCGAGTAAAAGCAAGGCCACAAATGCCAGAATCAGGCTGTATTCAGTCAATCCCTGCCCGGATTCTTCTTTATAAAATATCTTTAAAATCCCCGCCATTCACCAACCACCTCTCGGGTTGATTATTTATTACAGGTTTCTACATTTATCCTAACATTGCGCCAGGATTAGCACATGATTCATCAGTCTCATTTTAATACAGACATGTGTCCGTATTTATTTTGGGACTTTAGTCCCATTAAAACAAAAAATCCCGCTATTAGCGGGATATGGCAGGCACTATAAATCTACTATTTTGCTTTTGACCGCGTGGATAGCGGCCTGTGTTCGGTCGCCCACCCCAAGTTTTTGAAAGATGCTGGTCAGGTGGTTTTTTACGGTCTTTTCACTTATAAATAGTTTCTTGGCTATGGAACGGTTGTTTTCCCCATTTGCCACCAGGCGGAGCACGTCAACTTCCCGTTTGGTCAAACCCTGGGTATTGTTATTGCGGGGGGATAGGGAATACAGGCGGTTAAATTCCGCAAATATCCTTGATGTCATTGAAGAAGGGATGAATGACTCGCCGTTGGCAACTCCCAGAATAGTTTGGATCAAAAGGCCGGGCCTTATATCCTTTAAAATGTAACCGGATACCCCGGCTTTGATCAGTTCAAAAAGGTACTCTTCCTGGTCGTGGATGGTCAGGGCGATAATTCCAATTTCAGGTCTCTCTCTTTTAATTGCCCTAGTTGCCTCTATCCCGTTTGCCACAGGCATATTTATGTCCATAAGAATGATATCAGGATTTAGTGAAAAGGCCAGGTGGATTGCCTGGTCGCCGTTTTCAGCCTCTCCCACGACTGCAATTTTTTCTTCTATTGATAAAATCTTGCGCAGTCCTTCACGCATGAGGGCGTGGTCGTCGGCAATCAGTACCTTTACCTTCTTCAATTTATTTTCCCCCTTGTATAATACGTATATATTAATCCTCTAAAGGAATTGATAAATTAATGGAAGTGCCCTGGCCGGGAGCGGAGGCTATATTGATCTCACCGCTAAGAAGCTGGACTCTTTCTCTCATGCCGATAAGGCCGTAGCCTTCCCGGTCCTTGTCCGACATCACTTGCTCAAGGTTAAAGCCTATACCGTCGTCCTTTACATGAAGATTTATCTTTTTGCGTAGAAGTTCAATTTTAACAACCGCATTTTTGGCCCGGGCATGTTTATGGACATTGCTGACCAACTCCTGAACAATTCTAAAAAGAGCGACCTCCACCGAACTATCGAGGCGCCGTTGTTGACCGAAACATAGAAATTCAACCTTCAGGCCGTACTGTTCCTTGTAATTGCTCAGATACCTTTTAATGGCGGGCGCCAGTCCCAGGTCGTCCAGCACCATTGGCCTCAGATCAAAAATTATCTTGCGGACATCCGTTAATGAAAGCCGGACCAGGTTTTGCAGCGAGACCAGTTCACCTTGCACCTGCTCAGGGCTCAGGTCAAGAAGTTTTATACAATACTCTGTCCTCATGACTATATTGGCCATGGACTGAGCCGGACCATCGTGAATTTCCCGGGCTATCCGTTTGCGTTCTTCTTCCTGCGCTCTGATGATACTTAAAGCCATTTCCTGCGCCTGTTGGAGTTCATTAATCTTTGAGTTCAGGTCTTTCAGCCCGCCGCTAAGGAAGTTAAAGACGACACCCATCTGGGAAACCAGTTTTTCCGCTCTTTGCGCTGTATTTTTAAGCCGCCGCAGGCTTACCTCAAGTTGGTCCCTCCGGTAGCGTAACAGTTTTTCTCTTTCTTTCAGCCTGATCAGTTCCGCCTGAAATAAATAAGCAGTCTCATAAGCTTCTTTAATATCTCTTTCGGTATATTGGCGAAAATCTTTACTCACTTCCATTAATCTTATCCGAGCCTTTTTTTCTTCCAGGGCCAGTTGATCAACTTTTTTGATGATACCGGATACTTCTTTTTTTACTTGAGCCAGTTCTTCATCAACCCTGCTTTGTTCAGCCAGTGTGTTTTCTGCTATATCATAAATCTGGATTTTACTCCGGTCTATTGATTCCAGAGTATCTTTAATAATCCGGTCGAGGTCTTTAGCGTCTAACAAAGAAGTCACCCTCTCAATTATTAATACGAAAGCTTGTCCTGGTTTTTGTCCTTACAATAATAAATATCGTAATAAAATGCAAATTTTTAATGTCTACATAATTTGTGCCTTTTCAGCCAAACTATAACTGCGATAAATATAACAGGGGGTGTTGAACCTTGCCAATAGTAGTAGATCAGGAACTTTGTATCAGCTGTGGCGCGTGTATTGATATTTGTCCGGAAATATTTGACTGGAATGAGGATGATAAAGCACACAATATAGTTGATGAAGTACCTGCGGATATGGAAGAACAGGCTCATGAAGCGGCTGACAGCTGTCCGACCAATGCCATTACTTTAGACTAAAGAATTAAACAGCAGGAGGTTTCAGGTGGGGAAAAAGGAAAAAGACAAGCTAAATATTAATGCAAACCCTGCGGGTGCACTGGAAATAGAGGAGTTTAAAAACAGGATGGCACACTTGCGCAAGGGGCTGACTCTTAAAAAAAACCACAAAAAAGATCTGCCTTGAATTTTGTCACTGACCAGCATGAGCAATATGTAAGCCCTGCCCTTGGATTAAAAGGACACAGGGCTTTTTTAATGTCAGTCTTTAAAATATACTCAAACAGTAATAGAATATTTCCAGACGCAAATTTTCACGGGGGAGATGCTAAATTGTTAATCGGCAGGTTCTCTTATAATAATAGAATTTTTTATGGCGCCATAAACAGCGGCGAGGTATCAGCCCTGGAGGGCGATCCATACGAAAGAGTAAAAGTAACGGGGGAGCGCTATCCTCTGGCCAAAGTTAAGATGCTGGCGCCCTGCTGCCCCAGCAAAGCGGTTTGTGTAGGGCTTAATTACCGTGATCACGCTGCAGAGCTGGGCCTTCCAATACCAGAGGAACCGGTTTTGTTCATCAAACCGTCTTCTGCAGTAATTGGACCTGGGGAAGACATTGTTTGCCCGCCTTCCAGCAGCAGGGTGGACTACGAAGCCGAGCTGGCGGTGGTAATAGGTAAGACCTGCCATGATATCAAGGAAAGCGAAACCGGTGCATACATTTTTGGTTATACCTGTGGTAATGATATTACCGCAAGGGATCTTCAGGAAAAGGACGGCCAGTGGACCAGGTCTAAATCCTTTGACACGTTTTTACCTCTTGGCCCGTATATTGTAAAGGATCTCAATCCCGCAGACCTTGGTATTTCACTGCGTTTAAACGGTAAAATAAAACAGAGTTCTTCCACCCGAAACTTGATCTTCGGCGTCAAGAAGTTGGTAAGCTTTATATCCGGCGTTATGACTCTTTATCCGGGAGATGTGATCATGACAGGCACGCCTAGCGGTATCGGACCTGTTGCGGCGGGGGACAAAATCGAGGTGGAAATCGAAGGTATAGGTGTTCTAGTCAACGGGGTTGGAAGCTATATAGGGCCGTTTTAGCCCTAATTCTTGAAAAAGGGGACATATTTATAGATTATGACTATTAGACTCAAAATTTTGTTGAACAAGATTAGATATTATGCTAAAATTGAACTTGGTTGGAATTAACCAATCCTTTAATTGCATTGGGGGTTTGTTAATTCCAAAAAATATGTCTAAAAAAGGAGGCAGATAAATGAAACATTTGGGCCGCCATGTGTTGGCTGAGATTTGTGGATGTGATTTTAATATTCTCAATGACATTAAAAAGGTTGAGGAGATCATGGTTAACGCGGCGTTATCCGCGGGAGCCGAGGTGAGAGAATGTGTCTTCCACAAATTTAGCCCTCAAGGGGTTAGCGGGGTGGTAGTTATCTCGGAATCACATCTTGCTATCCATACCTGGCCGGAACTGGGTTATGCTGCTGTAGACGTATTCACCTGCGGTGAAAAAGTTGATCCCTGGGATGCATGCAATTACCTGACTGACCACTTCTGTGCAAAACACATGATAGCTAAAGAGCTAAAGCGAGGCATGATGCCGGAAAGTTACTTAAAGGAAGCGGTAAATATTTAGGAGGGATATTTATTAGTACCAACAGAATAAGGAATTAGTGAGCCCTGCGCTGTGCGAATGAGCAGGGCTCGCTAATTTCTTATGGCTAAATCTTAAACCATCGGAATAGTTATAACTTTATTGCGGGAGGAAAATATCCGGTTTTACCGAATATAAATATAGGTCAGACAAAGGGGGCTATTATGTTAAGGAATATTTTAAAACCAATTGAAAAAGAACTTCTAAGTGTGAGCAATCTGATTGAGAAGCAGTTGACCATAAAACCTGGCAATATAAGATCCTTAGCCCACCTGGAATTTTCCAACCTGAATAAGACAATCAGGCCTGCCCTTGTACTGCTGTCCGCCAGGTTTTACGGCCGCAAGCCTGAAGAAGCTGTGGCGCTAGCCTGTGTCATGCAGTTTATTTATATGGCCTCAAAAGTTCAAAGTGCAATTTCTGAAAAGGATTCTGATCACATACGCGGCAATACCGACCCCAGAGATGGCTCGCAGTTTCCGGTGCTGGTAGGTGATTACCTTTACGGCAAGTTTTTTTCATTTCTCTGCAAGGATGGGATAATTAGATTTCTAGGCACTTTGTCTGAATTAGTCTGCACGGTTCATGAAGGAAGCATTTTGAAAAAGAAAAATGAAGGACAATCCCCGCACGAAGTTATTCGCAAAGAGACGGCTGAACTATTTGCGGTTAGCTGTATGCTGGGGGCGAGTTTGGCCGGAGCGTCAGAGCAGGAACAGGAATCCATGAGACGTTTCGGGTTGAGTTTTGGCATGGCCTATGGTCTGCTGGAACGAGGTGACTCAGCTAATCGCGTTTCATCCTACTTTAAAGAAGCGCTGGAGCACCTTGCTAATAATCCCGACCGGGTTGAAAAGACAATATTTGAACAAATAGTACAGAGACTATCGGGCCCAGGGCTTACAGTTCGCCGCATGGTTATCTGAGACGTGGGAAATGAGACGTGAGAAGTTAGACGGAATTGTTAAACATAATTCGTGAGATGTAATTATTAACGTGAAAACTGTTAAGGGTTTAGCTTCTTTCTTTGAAGATTAAACGACCCGGGTGGAATGCAGGATATACCCACGTCTCACGTCCCACGACCCACGTCTATTTAGAAGGAATGCAGAATATACCGACGTCCGACTTCTGACGTCTGACGACTGAAAGGCAAGGTATACTGGATGGCTTTTAAGGACTTACGCTCCTTCATAGCAGATTTAGAAAAGAGGGGGCTGTTAAAAAGGATCACGGCAGAAGTGGACGCTAACCTGGAGATCACTGAGATCAGTGACCGGGTAGTTAAATCAGGCGGCCCCGCCTTGTTTTTTGAAAACGTTAAGAATTACCCTATGCCTGTTGTGACCAACCTTTTCGGAACTTTGGAGAGGATGAAAATAGCGCTTGGTGTGCCAGATTTGGACCAAATCGGCGATGAGCTTCTGGCCATGATCCAGCCCGCCGAAATACCGGTGACGTTTATGGACAAGATCAAAACCCTGCCCAAACTGGCCCGGTTGTCATCATACATTCCCAGGACGGTAAAGACCGGACCTTGTAAAGAGGTAGTTAATAAAGACAATCCTTCCCTGGCCAAAATACCTGTTTTAAAATGTTGGCCCGATGACGGCGGCCCATTTATTACCCTGCCCCTGGTGTTTACCAAAGATCCTGAAACAGGGCGGCGCAATGTAGGCATGTACAGGATGCAGGTTTACGATGAAATCACTACCGGCATGCACTGGCATATTCATAAAGACGGGGCGGAGCACTACCGCAAGCGACAGGAGCAACACAGAGGCAGGATGCACGTGGCAGTTGCTCTCGGCGCCGATCCGGCGGTGATGTTTTCAGCTACCGCGCCTCTTCCTGCGGGAATTGACGAAATGCTTTTCGCCGGCTTCCTGCGCCAGGAACCGGTCGAGATGGTAAAATGTGAAACGGTCGATCTGGAAGTGCCCGCCCAGGCTGAAATTATTCTTGAGGGCTATGTTGAGCCGGGAGAAACCAGGCTTGAAGGGCCTTTCGGGGATCACACAGGCTATTATTCCCTGGCCGACATGTATCCTGTTTTTCACCTGACCTGCGTGACACATAGAAAAGACCCGGTCTACCCCGCTACTATTGTTGGCAGGCCTCCGATGGAAGACGCCTTTATCGGCAAGGCTACCGAACGCATCTTCCTGCCTCTGATAAAACTTCAGATGCCTGAAGTATTAGACCTTAACATGCCCCCTGAGGGTGTGTTTCATAATTGTGTGATCGTGTCTATCAAAAAACGGTACCCGGGTCAGGCCAAGAAGGTAATGGCGGCGCTATGGGGCCTGGGCTTGATGATGCTCGCCAAACTGATCATAGTGGTGGATGAAGACGTAAATGTTCAGAACGTCTCGGAAGTTATGTGGCGGGTTTTCAACAATATTGACGCCAGGCGTGATGTTGTGATGGTTGATGGACCGCTGGACGCCCTGGACCATTCCTCGCCCATGCCGCACCTGGGGACCAAGATGGGCATAGACGCCACCCGCAAATGGGCTTCAGAAGGACATCTGAGGGAGTGGCCGGGAGATATAATAATGAGTGAAGAAGTTAAAAAGCTGGTTGATTTAAAGTGGGGTAAATATGGTATTTAAAAAGATTAGAATTTTTCTTGAAATGATCAGATTTGAGCACACCATATTCGCCCTGCCGTTTGCCTATGTGGGTGCGTTTCTAACCGGGAGAGGGATTTCAGACCTGCATGGGCTGCTCTGGATCACCCTGGCCATGGTCGGGGCACGTACAGCCGCAATGTCCTTGAACCGGATTATTGACCGTCATCTGGACGCCAAAAACCCGCGCACAGCGGGACGGGCACTGCCCAAAGGGCTGCTGAGCACAGCGGAGGTTTGGATTTACGTTTTTCTTTCTTTCGTACTCCTCTTGTATGCCGCACGTCAGCTAAGCCCACTGGCTTTTCGCCTGTTTCCGATCGCCGTACTGGTTCTGTCTACCTATTCTTTTACGAAACGTTTTTCCTGGACGTGCCACTTGTTTCTGGGGGCAGCGCTGGGATTGGCTCCGCTGGGCAGTTGGATCGCTCTGACCGGGCGGTTTGATCTGGCGCCTGTGCTTCTTGCTTTAGGTGTTTTGTTTTGGGTGGCGGGATTTGATATTATTTACGCCTGTGATGACTATGATTTTGACCGTAAGGAAGGAGTTTATTCTATCCCCGCCCGGTTTGGCATTAAAAAAGCCCTGACGGTTTCAGCTGCTTTTCACATCATAGCTCCGCTCCTTTTTTTGGCCTCCGGTCTGGTTTTAAATCTGGGTGTTTTTTATCTGGCCGGGGTGGGCATAGCGGTAGCCATCCTTTTCCGTCAACACACATTGGTGCGGCCTGACGATCTGTCACACGCGGGTGTTGCCTTTTTTAATATGAACGGAATTTTAAGCATAGTAATATTTGTTTTTACTTTTTTAGATGTGTTATATCCATTGCACCTATACTAACTGACAGATATAATATGCAGGATAAAACGGTGGGGCAGATACTTTTTTAAAGCGGGATTCCCTGTACAACGTTATTGAGGAGGGTTCTGGTGTCCGGACTACGCCTTGGGAGAGTAGACTGCATAAATTGCCTGCCGGTATATTACGCCATGGAAGAGGGACTTTTGCCCCTGCCGGCTGAACTGGTCAAGGGGCAGGCAGACCGGTTAAACAGGCTTTTCTTTTCTGGAAAACTGGATCTTACACTTATGTCCTCCATTGATTATGCCCGTAATGCGGACCGCTGTTTAATATTACCTGATTTGTCCATCAGTTCGGCTGGCAGGGCAGCCAACGTTCTACTGTTCAGCAGGGTTCCGGTTACAGAACTGGAAAGAAAGAAAGTGGCTCTTAACAGGTCGTCAGCATCCTACATGACCTTGCTAAAAGTTCTTTTTGACCACTACTATCAGGTCGATGTCCAGTATACGACCACTCCTGCCGGTATAGACAAAATGATGGCTAAATCTGACGGTGCGCTTCTGGTTGGTTGTGAGGCCATGCTTGCCCGCCAGCGGATTGAGGATGACGGGTTGCCATACTTTGTCACCGACCTGGGTGAGGTTTGGCAGCAGTTTACCGGAGAGAAGATGGTTTATGCCGTCTGGGTAACCGGGAAAGAAAATACGGGCGGTAAGGCGCAGGCAGTTAATCTTGTGTGCGAGGCTCTTGTCCAATCCAGGCAAATAGGCCTGAGTCAGATGCCTGTTCTGATTGCCAGGGCTCATAGGGAAAGCAGCCTGCCACGGTATCTAATTGAAGATTATTTTAGTACCATGAGGTTCGGCTTTGATGATGAATACAGGAGAGCGCTGCTAACCTTTTACGATTATGCTTATAAAAGCGGTTTAATCGATGAAAGGGTGAAAATTCATGTCTGGGGTGAGGAGTACGATTGAATACTGTTTTACCAGGATGGAGATAGTACTCCTTTAGAACCCCAATAGTGTATATACCGTGTCATCAACCACGACCTGTCCCTTTAGCCCGTTTTCTTCTCTCA
Organism: uncultured Pelotomaculum sp.; assembly: GCA_964543575.1. Taxonomy (GTDB): domain Bacteria; phylum Bacillota; class Desulfotomaculia; order Desulfotomaculales; family Pelotomaculaceae; genus Pelotomaculum_B. The sequence goes on along the minus strand of CAZIYV010000017.1, from coordinate 5,016 downwards.
GCTTTTTCACCGCTTTTTCAGTACCCTGCCCCCAGAAACCATCAGGAGTCCATTTGAGATAGCCGAGTCTCTTTAAAACTTTTTGCGCTTCCAGGACATCCGGCCCTTTGTCACCGAACTTTAAAACAGCGGGCGGAGAGCCAGGGGCGCCGAAAGGTGTTCCAATAATTGTCACAGGCGTGCCGTTTTCCACCATTGGGAATACTTCCTCAACGTCATGATTAAACATTCTGATGCAGCCATGGCTGGCAAAACTTCCTATACTGTGGGTCGCATAAGTGCCATGGATGCCGTACATACCATACGGGATATCCAGGCCCATCCACCTGGTTCCCAACATATCCGCCGGTTTTATATCTTTACTGATTATTTCCCAGTTGCCGACAGGAGTAGGGGTCTCGTATTTACCCATGGCAACCGGGTACTGGCGCAGAGGTTCCGTACCATCAAAAAGGGTTAAAGTTAACCTGTCCATATCGATAATAATCTTTACTCGTTCGGGCACTGTGGCAGGATCAATATCAGGGTCCAGACCCGAGTAGGCTAAAGCGGGACTTGTGGTAAAGCTGGCTAAGAGAATCAGAAAGGAAAAAGCGGCAACAGTAAGGCGAGTAATGAACAAAAGAATTCCCCCGTTAAATTATTTAGGTCTATTTTCTCTCATTAAATGCCTGATTATCCTTTATTCTTATAACATCTGAACAAAAAAATGCCCCAGCATCAGCCTGGGGCATTTTTTTGTAGTGAAGTTATTTTTACATTTCTCTGGCGTAAGCGACGGCGTTTTTAAATATGGCAAACCCGTGCGGTACATTATTAGCGGGCATTCTGCGCCAGTTAGGGTGCTGGGTTATTTCCACGTAGCGCTCCGGGTGGGGCATCATGCCCATGATGCGCCCCGTGGTGTCGCAGAGACCGGCCAGGGCGTTCAGCGACCCGTTAGGGTTGGCCGGATAGAGGACCGTCGGGCTCTGGTCGTGCCCTACATAGCGGAAAACAACCTGTCCGCGGTTCTCGATCTCCTGCAGAGTATCCCTGTCAGTATAAAATTTACCTTCACCATGAGCTGCCTGAACACTGATCACAGTACCTTCCAGGTTCTTAGTGAAGACACAGTTGGTATGTTCAACCAGCAGGTTTGTCCAGCGGCATTCAAAATGGCTGCTGTCGTTACCCATCAGGGTAGTAGTGATTTCACCGAGCTTCCGGTCAGGCAGGAGGCCGGTACGGACCAGGACCTGGAAGCCGTTGCAGATGCCGATGATCAGCTTGCCGGAGTCGACAAAAGCGCTTAACTGATCCTTTAGATAGGAAGTCAGCTCTACAGCAAGAATTTTACCAGAGTGAACGTCGTCCCCGTAGGAAAAACCACCAGGCAGAGCAAGGATCTGGTACAAGGACAATTTATCTTCACCGCTTCTGAGCTGGTTGACGTGGACTATGCTGCACGCAGCGCCAGCCTTTTCAAAAGCGTAGAAGGTTTCCTCATCACAGTTGATCCCGTCAGTCCTGAGTACACAAACACGGGGTTTTTTCATTAGCGGAAAACCTCCTTCATCGGCCGCTGCCAGGCCTGCTTTAAATCATCAATACTCAAGGTGAAAAACACATCACCCGACTGTTCCGCGCTGATTTCAGGCGCAGCTGTTGTTTCCCCAACTTTTACGCAGGGGATTTGACCAAATATCAGACCAGGATCAGAACCGGGTGGCAGCTCCGCCAGAAAGCAGCCTGCTGTTTCGTTGAAAAAGAAATGCTCAGCCTGCTCGCTGCCGGGCACAGTAATTTTCGCCCCCAGCCCGCCTCCAAAACACATTTCCGCAAGAGCAGCGGCTAAGCCGCCTTCGCTGAGATCGTGGCAGGCCAGCAGTATGCCTGAAGCGGCAGCTTTGTGAACAAATGTAAAAACCTCGTTCAGCAATGTGGGATTTAGCCTGGGTAGGTTATTTCCCGTGTATCCCTGTATTTGATAATACACACTCCCGGCCATTTCAGCTGTGTTCCTGAAACCCACCAGCACAATCTGGCTGCCCGCCTTTTTGAAATCCGTGGAAACAGTATGGCTGACGTCCTGAATACGGCCAAATGCCGAAACACAAAGAACAGGTGGGATTTTAATAATTGTTCCGTCTTTGCCGCGGTAAGTGCTCGAAAGACTGTCTTTGCCGGAAATGAATGGCATGCCGGTCGCACTGGAAAAGTCAACACAGGCATCTACAGCCAGATCGAGCGCTCCCAGCAGTTCTTCATCAGGGAAGGGCCAGATAAAATTGTCAATAAGAGCCATCTCGCGGTGGTCAGCGCCTGCGGCAACCGCGTTTGAAACTGCTTCCGCCGCTGCCCACAGGCTGCCGAAGTACGGGTCGATCTGGTTTAAAACAGGGTTGAGGCCGTGTGCTATAACCATCCCGTAGGGCTTGCCCAGCAGAGGGGTTAATATGACCGCGTCGTTAGGGCCGTCCCAGTTAACGCCAGTATAAGGCGGCAGCGCGCTTGTGCCCTGGACGCCGTGGTCATAAAGCCGGACTATAGGTTCTTTAGAACAAACATTCAACTGGCTGAGAACTTTTTGGAACAGGCCAGGCCAGTCAGATACCGGTTTATTTTCCAGTTCAGTAAAGGAAGGCTTTTGCCAGGCGGCCTTCATTACCCGCTGGGGCAGGCCGTCATGTAAAAATTCCATTGAAAGGCGCATTACTTCCCGGTCTTCGTAAGTGGCTGAAAAGTGCCCGTCTCCGGTGAATTCACCCAGGACCGTGGCTTCTACGTTATAACCCCGGCAGATTTCAAAAAGACGTCCCACATGTTCAGGAGACACCGCCAGCACCATTCTCTCCTGGCTTTCTGACAGTAGAATTTCCCAGGGAGCAAGACCGGGGTACTTCAGGGGAACTCTGTCTAAAGCTATACAAGCTCCTATTTCAGATCCCATTTCACCCACCGCGGAGGCGAAACCACCCGCTCCGCAGTCGGTTATAGCCCTGATCAGGCCAGTGTTCCTGGCTGCCAAAATCGCGTCAAACATACGCTTTTCTTCAATAGGGTGGCCTATTTGCACCGCGCTGGCATTTACATCAATGGTCCTGTCTGTCATCTCACCGCTGGAGAAAGTGGCGCCGTGGATACCGTCGCGCCCGGTCCGGCCGCCCATGGCGATGACCAGATCGCCGGGCTCAGGCTGGCCTTTTTGGCATGAAAGGGCGGGCAGGATACCGTACGCGCCTACTATAACTGACGGCTTGGCGCGAAAATCACTGTGGAAGTGGACAGATCCGTTATTGGTGGGAATACCCATACGGTTGCCGTAGTCCCTGACACCCGCTACCACCCTTCTTAAAAGGTAGTGAGGGTGCAGGCAGCCTGGCGGAATGTTCTCTTCCGGCAGGTCAGGCGGCGCAAAACAAAACATATCTGTTGAGGCTATTACTTTAGCGCCCAGTCCGGTGCCGGCAATATCACGAAAGACTCCGCCGCTGCCGGTCATAGCCCCACCGTAAGGTTCAATAGCGGACGGAGAGTTGTGTGTTTCCACCTTGCCGCAGATGGCCATGCCGTCGTAAAATTCCATCACGCCTGAATTATCCACAAAGGCGGATAAAACCAGCGGATGTCTGATTTGCTCAGTTGTATCTCTTAACCTTTTCAAAAGAGGCTGCTTCTCTTTTCCGTCCACTATAAGCCTGGCTTTGAAGGTTTTATGACCACAGTGCTCTGACCAGGTTTGAGCTATAATTTCTATTTCACAATCAGTGGGGTCCCTGCCGAGAGCGTTAAAGTGGTTTTGAATAACCTTCATCTCCTGCAAATTTAAAAAAAGCTTGTCCCGGCTTAGCTCCTGCAGCTCATCGTCACTCATGCCCCGTACCGGCACGACCACGGTTTGGCCTGGCGTTCCCTTGATTACCAGGGTCGCGGGGCTTTCTTTAACCACATATTCCACAGTTGCGTTAACAAGCAGTCTGTTGATGATGCGCTCAATCTCGGCCTGGCTGATCCTTTGCCCGTAAAAAGCATACTGCCAGGCTGAATCTGCCGCAACCAGGCCGGATATGCCCAGATCTGACGCTGATTTCATCAAAGAAGCGGCCTCCGGGTTCATTACCCCGGGCTTATAAGCCACTTCCAGTACAAAAGGAGCATCGCTGAATACCTGTTCGTTTACTGAAAATAATTCAAAAACACCTTCGGCAAGCAGTTTTTCAGCAAGTGTAACCGCCTGTTCCCCGGCAATTCCTTCAAAACGGAAAACACGGGCGGTCCTGACTTTTTCGACGCTTTTAATACCCAGGGCCTGGTTAATCTCATAGAGAACTTCCTCACCTTTACTGTCGGGGATACCTAATTTAGCTATCACCCGCACCTCTTGGATCATCTCCGAACCTCCTTTATAAAAGGCCATAAATAGAACCACAAAGATATAAGTGCGCAGGGACCATTTTGTGGTGGTATAATTCTTTAGAAAACAATTTTTGTGTTTGTATTCCTATATTATATATAACACGAGGTTCTTTGCAAAGGTATCTTCTAGCGCAGATAAAAAGGTAAGAGCGCGTCATCTATGGGTAACTCTTGCTTTTGACTAAATGCTGCCATATAATTTATAAAGTTAAAGTCAAAAATGATTGGTGTGTGGAGGCTGTATGAGCAATCAGTTGCGGGATAGGAAACTGAGGCTTTTGCCCTCAGTTGATGAGGTGCTCAGAAATGATGAAATTTTAGAGCTTCTGGAAAAGGCGCCTCGTGGAGTTGTTGTTGAGGCCGTGCGTGACGCTCTGGCCGAAGAGCGGCTTGAGATTCTAGCCGGAGAAACGCCGGACAACCATGAAACAGGTGAATTTGAATATCTTGAACTGATCGCCAAAAAAACAATAGCCGCCGTGCAGATTTCAGTCCGTCCCAAGCTGCGGCGGGTTATCAACGCCACGGGTGTCGTGCTGCACACCAACCTGGGACGCTCTCTTTTGAGTGAGAGAGCCAAACAGGCTGTCGGTGAGGTAGCTTCAAACTATTCAAACC
>CAZIYV010000016.1:0-35674 GCA_964543575.1 uncultured Pelotomaculum sp. | reverse complement strand
CCCTGGCCCCGTAGGTTGTAAAGAGGCTGCCGGGAATAGACTCCCTGGCACACGAAATGTTGGAAAAACTGTATGGCTAACTTATGTTAAAGGGCAACTACGAAGGGCTTCTGGAAACCAGTCGCCTGCCCTATGTGATCAGCAGGTCGACTTTTTTGGGGGGTCAAAAATACGCAACCAGCTGGACCGGTGATATCGACAGCAGTTGGGATCACTTCCGGGCCAGTATACCTATGATGCTTAACCTCGGCCTTTCCGGCCAGCCGGTTGTTGGGCCGGATATCGGCGGCTACACAGGTAATCCGACGCCTGAATTATACCAGCGCTGGATACTCCAGGGAGCATTATACCCTTACAGCCGGACCCATTGCAGGAAAAACAGCGGCAACCAGGAGCCGTGGTCTTTCGGGCCGGCTGTGGAAGACAGCGCCCGGCGGGCCATTAAACTGCGCTATAAGCTCATTCCTTATTTATATTCCCTTCTCTATGAAGCATCTGTTACCGGCCAGCCTGTAATGAGGCCGATTTTCTACCATCACCCGGTGGCGGATGCTTTAAGAACGGAGTTTTACGAAACTGAATTTTTATTGGGACCTTTTCTGCTGGCAGCCCCGCTGATGGACCCGGTCCCTACCCGCAACTGTTACCTCCCGCCAGGCCGGTGGTATTCCTGGTGGCGGAAAAAGGAACTTAAGGGCGGTCAAATCCACGAAACAACTTTAGAGGAAGACACCGATATGCCCCTTTTTATCAGTGACAACTCAATCATACCGCTATATCCCGAAAATATATCTTTTATTCCAAATCATTCATTAGATTCGCTGGAAATCATGGTTGCCGTGGGGGATAAAGCTGAATGCGACATAGTGGAGTACTTTGACAGGGATGGGCTCCTGGCTTTCAGAGTTAAGTTTTTCAGAGCAGGGGTCTATGTTGAAGGGACGATCAGCTTATTGCGCCGGGGAATTATCCCTGAAGCATACCGTGCTCCAGTTAATCTTTATATCAGTATAAACCACCGCGTTAAAAAGGCTGACTTCAGTCCAGGCTGCACTGTGAAATTTATTACGCCCGACCCGGTCAATCATTTGTGGACACGCATCTCTGTCAGCCCCGTGTTTCCTCTTAAAATGATTTTACTGCTAAACAGTTAATTAACACATATCCCAAATCAAATGTCACCCGTCTGTTTTCACGAACAGGAAGCCATGTCAAGCTTGTTTTGCTCCAATAAAGCTGAAAATTCATCAGCTGTTACTGGTTTGCTGAATAAAAAACCCTGCATTTCGTTACATTGATGTTTTTTTAGAAAGTCAAGCTGCTCGACAGTTTCCACGCCCTCCGCTATTACCCCGAGATTTAAGCTTTTCCCAAGTACAATCACGGTTGAGGCGATAATCTCACTGTCTTGTCCCGTACCTATCTCTACCACAAAAGATTTATCAATTTTTAACTTATCAACAGGAAAACGTTTTAATTGGCTTAAAGAAGAATACCCTGTGCCAAAGTCATCAATAGAAAACTGAACGCCCATTTCTTTTAATTTGTGTAATGTTTCAATGGTGTAATCGGCGTTTTGCATGGCCGTGCTTTCCGTTATCTCCAACTCCAGCCAGTATGGAGCAAGATCGGTTTCTTTTAAAATGCGCTTGATTACCACAGCCAGGTTTTGCAGCTGAAACTGGCGCCCTGACAGGTTAACGGATATGCTTAAGGGTTCGAATCCGGCGTCCTGCCAGGCCTTGTTCTGAGCGCAGGCGGTGCGTAAAACCCATTCACCCAGGGGCACGATCATCCCCGTTTCTTCAGCGATTGGGATAAAATCAGCCGGCGGGATCAGCCCGCGCACAGGGTGCTGCCATCGTACCAGGGCTTCCATGCCGATAATTTTTTGGGTTTTAATATTTACTTTAGGCTGGTAGTGCAGCACAAATTCCTTTCGCTCAATAGCGCGCCGCAGCTCATTCTCCAAGGTCATGCGCTCAATGGTTTTCTTATTCAGGGCGGGTGTGTAGAACTGGTAGTTGTTTCTGCCCCTCTCTTTGGCCAGGTACATGGCGGTGTCGGCATTTTTGAGCAGAGTGTCAGCGTCCTCACCGTCACTGGGGTACACAGCAATCCCGATACTGGTTGAAATGTAAAGCTCATGCTCACCGATATGGAACGGCTGCAGGATTTCTTCAATAATTTTTTGGGCAACCTTAGCGGCGCCTTCACTCTTGTCTATTTCCGGCATCAGCAGGGTAAACTCATCTCCCCCCAACCGGGCGATAGTATCATCTTCCCGCACACACTTTTTCAGGCGCAGGGCGACGGACTTTAACAATTGATCCCCGATCTCGTGCCCCAGCGTATCGTTGATAAGCTTGAACCTGTCTAAATCTAAAAAAATCACCGCCAGCATCTGCTTGTTTCTTTTGGTGTGAGCCAGTGCGTGAGAGAGGCGATCTTTAAATAACATCCGGTTGGACAGGCCGGTCAGAGAATCATGAAATGCCTGGTGCCAGATCGTTTCCTGATATTTTTGTCTCTCGGTAATGTCGCGTGACACAAAAACCATCCTGGTTTCACCAGCTGTGGTCAGATACGACCGGCCGGTGCTTTCAAAGCAGCGAATTTCACCATTTTTGCAGATCATTCTATAAACAATATGCTTAAAAGTGGAAAATTCCAGTTTCTTTAACCTGTCCAATACGGCGCTTAGATCTTCCGGATGAACGGTGTCACCAATGCTTTTATTTAACAATTCCTGTGGTTCATAGCCCAGTACATCCCTGTAATTAGGGCTGACATATAGATATTGCCCTTCTATACTTATTTCACCGATAAGATCATAGGTGTTTTCAGTAAGAGTACGGTACCGCTCCTCATTGTCGCTAAGCTTGATGTGGGATTGTTCCAGTGACTCCAGCATCCTGTTGGCGGCATTTGCCAGCTGAGATAATTCATCATGACCGCTTACCGGTAAGCGCATGGCATGGTCACTGCTGCTGCTTATGGCGCCAAAGCTTTTGCTCAGCCGGCCAAGCCTGGATAATACCATTCTTTCCAGCAGCAACAGCGCGACAACACCAAAAACAGCACTGAACAAGAGTAAAGACAGCAAAAAATAGCGCATGACATCTTTACCCTGCTGGTAGATGTCCCTGGGAAGATTAACTTTCAGAGCCAATACGGGGTTTTCTTTGATGTCTTTTAATAAACTGTAACCAGCTACGGTACCTTCATTTAAAGGTTGGACAAAGACAGACGACTGGTCGCTCAAGTTGGCCTGGGCTTTGATGAAATCAGCTGAGAGCTGCGGGTCGTCCAGTCTTTTCACATTCAAAGCAATGTGAGTGATTTCGGAAAGACGTTTGATTTCGTGAGTATCCAGAAGGCGTCCCATGATCAGTGCCCCCCTGATCGGGCCTTCACCTTCACTGGTGAGTATAGGTCTGGAAGCAAACATTATGGGGCCTTCCGGTAAAAGAATGATGCCTTGAGCACTGTCATTAGTATCGGTAAAGTTCCAGAGCATAGTGTTATCAGAAAGATATTGTTCCATACCGGCGGGCAGGGGCGCCTCTTCTTCTTTGGACAAGTCAACGTTTTTGCCGTAGACAATCCTGCCTGTGATGTCAATAAACAGGGTCAGGTTTATCCCGAGCCCTGTATATGTGTTATCAGGCAGGTTGACCTGAATATATTCTTCGTTCTCATCTTCCATAAAATTATAGGTATCATCCCAGCCGGCCCAGTCACCGGTCTCGGAATTTAGTTTGCCGATAACGTCTGTAATGGCGCTTTGAGCCCTAAGGACATCCAGGGTGACATCTTTTTTTTCCAGTTCTGTAAAACTTCTCAGCAACATTATTTTTGAGGTTGTGTATAATAATGCAATCAGGCATACAAAGGTAATCCCAACTACAATTATGGTTTTCCTGCGTAGCGACATCTTTTCACCTGCTTTGCTTGATATATAGAAAATCGACTAAAAACACAATTTGTTTAGCTAATAAATATATTTTCAATAAAAATAATATATGATTTTAACAACAAAACACCCTAAAAAAGGGTGTTCGCGTCATTAAAGTTCTATTTTCCAAAGGTGTTTGCTTATACCTCTTCCAGGTAGTCTCTTAATTCAATCAGGTGCATTTTTTCTTCTTCAAGCAGCTTGTAAATGATCCTGTTTATTTTTTGCGAGCTTATATGCACAGTTAACTCGTGAAAAAGCAGGATAGCGTCTTTTTCAGCTTCAATGGCAATTGACAGCACATCCTTGAAAGAGTCCATTTTCCCTGCCAGATCTTTTATCCCGGAAATGTCAGGGAAAATGACGCCCTTGCCAATGGCATTCAGGTAGCTCATACCCTCCTGCTCCAGCGTTTCATCTCCACTATATTCATTAATAATCTGGGCAAAGAGCTTCTTATGCTCTTTTTCATCCCCGGCCAGTTTCAAAGCAAGCTGTTTTACCCTGTCATCCTTAACTAAACCAGCCAGAGCAGTATAAAATTTATATCCTCTTTCCTCCATCAAAAGCGCCATTTTTAAAATATCAACCAGTTTTGTCTGTTGTTCCATCTGCCAACCCCCAGCCCTGTTATCTCTAACCTAAAATACCCAATTGACGTTTTTTTATTATCTTTTAATCAGGGATAAGCTATAGGGGGAGGAGGAGTTGTCGTTTCCTTGTCCCCGGTTTTTGTTAAATCAGCTATTTCAGCTTCCAACTGGCGTATGCGCTTGATCTTTTTATAGGACCACATAAACCCCAAAAAAAACATAGCCAGAGCTCCGAACGCCGCCGAAGCCAGGATTATAATTACCTTTGAGGCCTCCTGCATTTGCCAGAATAAAAAGTAGATAACCACCTTTTCGGTGTTTTGCACGGCAAATATGGCCACAATTAAAGCAAATAAAATCCCCAGCACCAGGTATAGTTGGGCTTTACTCAAAATACACCCCCCTTTCTGGCCAGAATGATGATAATAATTCTCTAGGCCGCATTAAATTCTGAGGTGCAGTTGGGACAGCGCGTGGCTTTAATAGGTATCGCCGAATAGCAGAAAGGACATTCCCTGGTGGTTACAGGCGGGCTTTCTTCCTGGCGTTTCAGTTTGTTTATCTGCCTGATAATAAAGAAGATTACAAAGGCCACGATCAGAAAGTCTATCACCGTATTTAAAAACATGCCGTAATTAATCGTGGCCGCCCCGGCAGCCTTGGCCTCACTAAGAGTATTATAAGTTTTTCCTGATAAATTAATAAAAAGATTAGAAAAATCCACTTTCCCCAGCAACAGACCGATAGGCGGCATAATAATGTCGTTAACCAGTGAAGTAATGATTTTACCAAAAGCCGCTCCAATAATGATACCAACAGCCAGATCAAGCATACTGCCGCGCATGGCAAACTCTTTGAATTCCTTAATCATAAAAACCCTCCTTTTTTTGGTTTCCATGTGAATAAAGATTTGTGCCTTGTCTTATTATAATGATTTTAACATACTAAATAAATATTATCTGATCATTACGCAACCATTAATTTTTATTAAAACAGTATGATTTTTAAAAAACCGCTTGTAGTTATTCTATATTGGATAAAAAAGGACTCGCCGCGCTGTTGTAGAAAAACTAAGCAAAATATAAATCTAAAGATAAATAAAAGCGAGGGCTTTTTCTATGTATAAGCCTTTTTACTTCCCCGGAGGCGATACCGGCTGTCTTTTGCTCCATGGGTTTGGCGGTACACCGCTGGAAATGCGGCCTATGGGAGAATACCTGGCAGCCCGTGATATAACTGTGGCTGGAGTGCGTTTGGCGGGCCACGGGACCAGTCCGTCAGACTTAAAGGGTCTGACCTATCATGATTGGGTAAGTTCAGCAATTGCCGGGCTGGTGGAGCTCAGAAAAAAATGCTCCAAAGTATATCTGCTCGGGCTCTCCATGGGAGGGACCATTTGCCTGCACCTGGCGGCCAATTACCAGGTGAACGGCGTGATTACCGTTTGTGCCCCTGTTTACCTGGACTTAAGGCTCTACCTGGCGCACCCTTTTAAATACCTGCTGAGCTTCAAAAAAGAAGTTGACCACAATATTAAAGATCCCGAGGCACGTAAAAATCACTATGCCTACACCAAAGTGCCGCCCGGCGCTGTGCTTCAGCTGTTTAAGCTGATGCGCTCCGTTCGCTCCGAACTAAACCTGATCAGCATCCCGGCCCTGTTGTTTCATTCAAGGGGCGACTGTATAGTCCCGCCCGGCAACGGTTCTTTTATTTTTGAAAACCTTACTGATGTGAAAAACAAAAACCTGATCTGGCTGGAGAAATCAGGTCATATGGCTGTTATAGACTATGATAAGGATTATGTCATGTCTGAAACCTATAGGTTTATTACAGCGTAGAATAAGTGAAGACGGCCTGCCGGCGCTTTGACGGCCACAATTTGCTAAGGAGATTTTTTCTTTGCCAGAACATGAAAAACAATAAAAAGCACACCAACAGCAGCTAAAGGGAATGAAATCAGCAAGAAGGAGGAAAACAATCTATATGTCCCAAAATACAAAGTGAACAACAGGCTGAGCAAGATCAATATGCAGCCTCCGGCCACCGGTCTTTTCCAGGAGATAACCAGTGCGATTACCAGAGTGAATGTCGGGATTAAATGCATAAAAAAGCCTGCCAGTTTTTCAAAAAACGGGGCTTCAGCAGAAAATGCGTCCAGCGCAAAAAGTGACAAGAAAAGAATGAAGATAATCGAAAGCACTCTTGGAATCCAAATCAATTTGTTCGATTTCATTATGATCATACCCCTTTCATTCCACTCATGTGTTAGAGCTTTTTCCACAGGGTTGTCGCCCGGGCCAGTTCTGCCCCGGTAACTTTTTCTGTTATCTGTGGCAGAAAATGCCTGATGAATTTATTGACCAATTGGTCAGGATCCAAATAAGACCTTGGTCAATCAGCCTGCCGATCCCATACCCGCATGCCTCGGACTGTCTGACCGCGGTTTCTCAATATAGTTGAGTACAGCCATCGGCGAGGCCTGACGCTGGGTGTTTATTTCATAATAATGAACACTGTTTTTAATCTCATATGTACTCATAATTAATTCTATTTCATCCAGGTCCTGAAAACAATAAAATCTTCATTGGCGCAGTTGCTGCATCTTCTTTGGATGCCTTCTCCGAACGTTACCCGGTCAGCCTTAAAATCCAGCGGCTTTTGGGCGCTTTTTTCCAGCACCTGGTCAGAGCCGCAATTGCCGCAGATTACTCTGAAACCGGCCATATGCTCTACCTGCCCTTCGCCATAACCGACTCAGTTATTTTGGCCCGGAAGGGACTGAACCCCATGGAAAGCAGCTTGATTATATCGATATTCGTCTTATACACCATGCTCCTGAAACCAGGGGTTTTCATTATACTTAATAACAGATCAAAATCCCTGTTGGTGGCCTTATTCATTAAGTATCTCAGGTTTATCAATTCCATGTATTTTTTCTTCAGATCTTTTAGCAGCACATTTATATCCTTTCCGGTGATGATGCTCCTGGCAGTCATAACCCCACTGTATATGGCGTTAAATTGTCCAAACCCTAAAAACGGTTCCACACCCCCGCCGGCCACCCCCGCGAAATATATTTTCCCTATCCTGTTGGTGGTGACAAAGCCCGCCTGGTGGGCCAATTCCCAGGATTCCAGCATATCATATTTTTTCAATATGTCCCTGGACTCAAGAAAACGCTGCCAGTAGTGGTTCAACTCTTCATGCTCAATATTCTGAATCACATGCGCGATCACCGCCTTATGCTTGTTGTATGGCGATGAATAGATATAGACCCCTTTGGTCAGCTCATTATCCAGCCACATCTGTAAAGTGTCATCGGCGAAATCCCCGGCAAAAATACCACCTTTCAGCCACGCGCTCAAAACCTGCCGCCAGATGCCGTACCGCTCGGGCACTGTCTTCAGGCCGTCCGCCACCACAACGAAATCAAAGTCATTTAGAATGTCTTCCGGTTGGACAAAGCTATTAAGCTGGACTGGAGACTTAATCATCCTGTAAAGCTGTTTTTGAATTGAGTTTTCTTCTTTCCCGCGAATCATTAAGTAGCCTAAAGGGCCAGTTACCGTGACCTGATTATTGGGGGAATAGTGTACAACTTTATTAAGCCTGTTTAAGGGAATAAGCTTTATACCAAGTTTCTTATCCAAATATTTTAGCGTATCAGAGGTTATGGAACGGGTTATCAGGTTCAGGAAGGAAGAAACATGCGGGAAATACTCACCGATAAAATCGTTGCGTTCAAATATAACCGGCTTAAGGCCACACCTTTCTAGTTCAATGGCACAGGACATACCGGCAGTCCCGGCGCCGATTATCCCCACTCTCATGTTTTTTACCTCAGTTTGTTTTGATAATTCGATAGTATTTCCTAAAAAGAGCCGGTAAATTATAAACAGAAAAGAAAACCGGCCCTTTCATCGGGAAAAAAACACGGCGCCCCGCAGGCGCCTGATCATCATGCTTCTATAAATTTTGAGGAGGTTACCGAACACCGGCTCATCCGGTACATTTTACAAACAGGTAAAAGAAACTCTGTTCCGGCCTTCCTTCTTTGCTTGATACAACGCCGCGTCCGCTGCGGAAATGAGTTCTACCGCAGGGATTGCCTGAACCGGCACTATCGTGGAAACACCCAAACTGATGGTTAAATAATTACTGACATGTGACTTTTTGTGTTCGATTTCCAGTGATTCGATTATAGAACGAAGTGACTCGGCCACTTTAACAGCGCCATCAAGATCTGTCTCCGGCAATACTACAATAAATTCTTCACCACCGAAGCGGGCTAACAGGTCCCCTGTCTCGTGCACAGCTTTGCTCAGCGCCCCAGCAACCTGGCGCAGGCATTCATCCCCCTCGAGATGGCCGTAGGTATCGTTATAAAACTTAAAGAAATCGATATCACACATGATCAAAGACAGAGGCTTGCCTGTCCGTACAGACCGTGTCCATTCCCTTTGGTAAAATTCTTCAAAGTAGCGCCGGTTGGCAACTCCCGTCAACCCATCCAGGGTAGAAAGGGTTTTTAGTTTTTCTTCAGCCTTTTTCCGTTGAGTGATATCCCGGATAGACTCAATTGCGCCAATAAAAGAATCCTCACAATCAAATAATGGAGACGCTTTGGCCCATAAATAAGCGCCTTTTCCTTTGAAAACAGATTGTATGTAACTTTCCCCGAAAAGCGTGTTTCCTTTTATCTCTACCAGATCATATTTTTTTATAAATTCTGAATCTACTTTTTTATCATTAAAAAACAAATCAACCAGCATGTATCCTTTTTCGCCGAAAAACGGGACAGAGTAGATACCGTCGCCTTTACCCAGCACATCCTCCTTTTGTAAGCCGGTCATTTCTTCAATGGCCTTGTTCCAGGCAATAACTATCTTATCCCTGCCGATTACAAAAGTGGCGTCGGGTAAAAATTCAATGATATTTGAAAGTTTTTGCTGGGTAGCTTTGAGCTTCTTCTCTCTTTCACTCAACTCTTTAAAGATCGTTTCAAAAGGGGCGTCAATACCGTAGAGGAATATCCCCCAGTAAACCAGGTAATAAGCGACGATCTTAAAAATATGTCCTACAAAATTCATCAGGCCATATACATCGGTATATAGTGTAAAGCTCATTTCAGAAAGTATGGTCACAGCCATGGAAGCTACCATAATTTTGAACAAAAACTGGTTAATATACTCCCTCTCAAAGTAGGTTTTAGCGATTGCCCCAATAAATACTATAGAGATTATATATTCACTGAAAACCTTAAAACCAGTCAACCCCTGGCCTTCTATGAAGCAAACCGGAAAATTCTTGAGCAGCAAAATGGAGGCCAGTAAAAGCGCTGTAGTAAGTGAGTAGGTCCAAATGACCAGCGGCCTGGATATTTTCCTCCTGATCAGAAAAGAGGCGAGAAGCAGTGAAAACGCGTTAACATACCGGCCTGCTATCCATAATTGGGTTGCCACGTTTGCATCAAAATCAGGCAAAACACCCATGCTCTTGTATGTCAGGAGGTGGGAAAAATCTATAATCGCTATAAAAAGGTAAATGTACCCCAGAAACAATAAATAATTGTTTCTGGAATACTTGAATGTCCTGCTGGCAATTATGTAGATTAATATAGCTACAACAATCGCAAAACCTTCGGCTGCTGTGTGAAAAAACAGGTAATTGGTTCTTGCCACAAAATAAAAAGGTATGGCGGCAAACAACATTATGGCAACCACAGTAAACAGATTGCTGTTCTTGTAACTGTCCGTGATTCTTAACATATGCTCAGGCCTCGCTGACGACTCTTTACTTATTATATGGAATAAAAATCCTTTTGGGACAGTGCAACAACCATTTTTAACGTGGCCTAAATTGATGTTATCGGTACTTTTTTATCTCAGGCTGCCGCAGGCTAAAACAAAAACCGCCTCGCGGCGGTATTGCTGGACAGGGCGATTATTGGGTAAATCGACCCTATGCTAGAGAGAAAAGGAACTCAGCAGGGCGTCCGATCCTTACAGATTAATCAACGAAACTCTGTTCCGGCCTTCCTTTTTTGCTTGATACAGCGCCGCGTCAGCTGAAGAGATCAGTTCCATGGCAGCGTCTTCCCGGCTGGGAATAGCAGTGGCCACACCCAAACTGATGGTTAAATAATTGCTGACGAGTGACTTTTCATGTTCGATTTTAAGTGATGCAACCTTATCCCGCAGCACTTCCGCCACTTTAACAGCGCCTTCCAGATCGGTTTCCGGCAGTACCACAATAAATTCTTCCCCACCAAAACGGGCCACCAGGTCTCCCGCCCTGTTAACAGCATTTTTCAGCGCCTCAGCCACCTGGCGCAGACATTCATCCCCCTTGAGATGGCCGTAAGTATCGTTATAATACTTAAAATAATCAATATCGCACATGATCAAAGACAGCGGCTCACCTGTTCGCACAGAACGCGTCCATTCCCTTGCGAAATATTCTTCAAAATAGCGCCGGTTTACTATTCCCGTTAAACCGTCAAGGGTTGAAAGAGCTTTTAGCTTTTCTTCAGCCTGTTTCCGTTTGGTAATATCCCGGATAGATTCAATAGCGCCGACAATAGATCCCTCACCATCAAATAAGGGAGACGCCTTAGCCCATATATAAGCTCCTTTTCCTCCAAAAATAGATGGTCTAAAGCTTTCCGCAAAAAGCGTATTGCCTTTTTTTTCCATCAGATCATATTGTTTTTCAAATTCCGAATCTATTTCCTGATCATCCTGAAATAAAAAATCAACCAGCATCAATCTCTTTTCTCCGTAAAAAGGGACTGAGTATATACTGTCACCTTTACCCAATATATCCTCCTTTTTCAGGCCAGTCATTTCTTCAATAGCCCTGTTCCAGGAGATGACCTTTTTATCCGTGTCAATTACAAAAGTAGCGTCAGGTAAGAATTCAATTATATTTGAAAGCTTTTGATGGGTAAATTCAAGCTTCTTTTCTCTTTCACTCAGTTCCTTAAAAACCATTTCGTAGGGAGCGTCTATACCGTAAAGAAATATCCCCCAGTAAATAAGGTAATAGGCAATGATTTTAAAAACATGGCCTACAAAATTCATCATACCGTAAGGATCGGTATATAGTGTGAAGCTCATTTCAGAAACAATGGTTACTGCCATGGAAGCAATCATAATCTTGAATAAAACCTGGTTGATCTGATCTCTCTCAAAATATGTTTTAACAATTGCCCCCAGAAATACGAGTGAGATTATGTACTCACTGATCACCTTAAACCTGGTTAGGCCCTGCCCTTCTATGTAACAAACAGGAAAAACATCAAGCCACAGAATAGACACCAGCAAGAGTACTGTTGCAAATGAGTAAGTCCAAATGAGCAGCCGCCTGGATATTCTCCTCCTGATCAGAAAAGTGGCCAGAAGCATTGAAAACGCATTGATATACCTGCCCGCTATCCATAATTGGGTTGGAATATTGGCATCAAAATAGGGGAAAACACCCATGCCCTTATAAGTCAGAAGGTGGAAAAAATCAATAATAGCAATAAAAAAATAAGTGTACCCTAAAAACAGCAAAAAGTTGTTTTTAGAATACTTAAATGTCCTGGTCGCAATCATGCAAATCAATACAGCGACAATAATGGCAAAGCCCTCGGCTGCGGAATGAAAAAACAGGTAATTGATCCTGGCGATGAAATAAAAAGGTATTGAGGCAAGAATAATTACCGCCACAACAATCAACAGGTTGCTGCTTTTATAATTATCTGTAACATTTAGCATGGTTATAGGCCTCAAATTCTTACAATTCTATGCCGCCGGCTCACTCTGATATGGAATAAATAACCTTCTGCAATAATTCGACATAATTTTCAATAATACCTGCAGTATGTTTTTATCTATGACCGCCCTTTTCGCAAAAAGAAAAAGACCGCCTTGAGGCGGCCTCAGGTTAGACCAAGTCGTCGATGGTGTTGAAACAAGCGATAGGAAAAATCTTACCAGCTTCCCCCTCCGCCGCCGCCAAAGCCGCCTCCGGAAAATCCACCCCCGCCAAAGCCGCCGCTGCCGCCTGAGCCGCTGCCTCGCGGCGCGGAGAACACCGCCGACCCGATGCTGGAGGTCATTGAACTTATAGAACCGCTGAAAACATAGGGGTTAAACATGTGCATACCGACCGGCGAGACATACCAGTCCGGCTGTTCCTGGTAGATATCCTTAAAGGCCTTGGCCCAGTTATCTACTACATCAAGCGCTATGGCATAGGGCAGGAATTTGGAAAAGAGATCTTTGTCACCCATTCTCTCCAGCCTGTCCTTTTCCGCCCGGCTCAGGAATTCCTGAAAGCCGAGGATATCCGTATGAGCGCCGGCCCCCACTCTGGTCTTGGCGGGCATAGCCCAGGCAAAAGCAAGCACGGAAAGGCCTGTCAGAATCCCCGCTAAAAAGCTCTGGACAGTAGTGTAGCTGTTAAACAAATACTGGCATAGAACTCCCGTTAATACAACCAGTATTGCAGCGACTACTCCTGCCAGTATATAGAATTTTCTTACCTCATCGGGGTTTTTAAGAAAATACTTTTTGCTGACCAGTCCAGCGTAGAGGGTGTCTTTTAATTCCTCCAGATTTTTATAGAACTTATTTTTCATATCGGATACCAGTATCCCTGGCATCCCCGCAAAAACTCGTTCCATCAACACCATCTCAAAAGCGCTGAGCTCAGCGTCCGGCTCCTTGGTTTTGGACAGCTGATAATCCGTGGAATCAAAAATCAGGCCGTCTCTTTTTATCTCTTCAATCTTTATATAACCCTTTACCGCCAGCCCGACAATGCTCGAAGTGATGTCCCGCGGGTCTACCTTTTCATCAATAATGGCGCCGACCTCGGCTGGTGTGAGCGGCCGGCCGCTGCTTTGAGGGGGTTCATACATTACAGTTACAGCATCCCTCACCTTGGGATCCCGGCCCGTTTTGTACCACCGGTTGACCATGAATATCAGCGAGAACACAGGGAAAAGGAACACCCAGTTGTCTTTGACATTCAAGGCCCACAAGAATTTTTTCAACGAGGAAGGAGGGGCGACAAGCCCTTTATCCCAACCAAAGACAATCGTCAGGCCCTCCCCTGTTTTAAGGCTCTTGGTGGTATAGAATCTCCCCATGTTGAAGGTGGTCTCAGAGACAGCCTGCGATTGCTCCGAACCGTAAAAGCCGGTGTAGCTGGCGGCTTTGAGATCCTGGCTGATATTTTTCACCGCCAGGGTGACATCTGCCGACGCCTCTTTGATGGGCGCCTGCCAGTAATTTCCTGTTACATTCCAGTAAAGCTGGTCGTGATCTTCAAAAAAGAGGATCGCATTCTCAACTTTGTAAGTGATTATATAGGTCTGAGCGCCGCTTACATACTTTTTCGCATCGCCGATTTGCAACTTAAGGGCGTCGCCATTCCTGCTGACATCGTACTTCCATTTCTCCCCGCTGCCATTGGTGACGGATATTACCTTTAGCGGGGTGGTGATGGTCTTGCCAAGCTCGTCTGTGTACTTAAACGGTATCTCCCTGTAAATACCATGCTTTGACCTGAGAAAATTCACGTCAATAACTTCTGTTACAATAAAGGATGAGTCTTCATAAACCTTAATATCCGAATGGAATTTGTTGATGGTAAAATCCTGTGCCCGTGCCGCGGAGGGGGAGAGGATCAGGATCAGTAATATGGCGCAAATGATATAAGCTGCTTTTCTCATTAAAAACTCACCTTGACCGGCTTTCTTTCGACTTCCGGCTCCTCCAGCACGAAGAACTCCTCCTGCTTGAAGCCGCCCATCGAAGCCACAAAATTTGAAGGGACGGACTCAATCATAATGTTGTAATCGCGAACGATCGCGTTGTAATACCTTCTGGCGTACTCTATGTTGTTCTCCAACTCCTGCAGTTGGTTCTGCAATTGCAGGAAATTCGCGTTTGCCTTCAATTCGGGGTAGGCCTCGGCTACCGCGAAAAGACTTTTCATCGTATCCCTGAGCATATTCTCTGCCTGAGCTTTATCAGCCGGGGAAACAGCCTGCATCGCGGTTGACCGCGCCGCTGTCACCTTCTCGAAAACTGATTTCTCATGGGACGCGTAGCCTTTAACGGTCTCCACCAGATTAGGCACCAGATCATACCTTTTTTTAAGCTGAACATTGATGTCTGACCACGATGACTTCACGGTGTTTCTGAGCCGGATTAGTTTGTTGTAGATGGCAATGACAACAAAAATGAGGACTACACTGAGTCCAAGAGCGATATACAGCGCCATTAAAGCCCCTCCTTTTAAATAATCATAAGCAGCGTCAGCCGAGCCATGTTCGATTGAAGAGAACCAGCGTTGATTATCCATCTGCTGGCGTTAACTTAGACATCATCACTAACGCGGCACCAGCAGCAGGATGAAAATTGGAGGTTTGATTTCAATCAAACAGCGGATTTATGTCAATTTACAATATTCTCTATTTATTGCAATGTTCCTTTACTTTTTTAACGGAAGCTTTTTCATAATTAAGAAAACCGAACGAAAACGGGCCGGATCTCTTCTAAACATATCCAACTCGCGCTCGTCATCCTCAAGTTCATCAAGCAACTCGGGTTTTCCCGCTCTCTCCGCCTTTGTTTTTTTTATTAAATCCTCCATTGGAGCATAGTATTCGTTCCACCAGACGTTATCACTCAGGATAAAATGATATAGCAGCTCATAACCGTTGCAGGCTATCTGCCCCATCTTGCAGGCAAGGTCCCCCAGATCATCGTGCACAACCATAAACCCATTGGTTTTAAGCAGCCGGCCCCACTCTTTCAGCCCTCTCTCAAAGCCGATTACAGCTATAGAACCCTCGGCCCAGATCAGATCGAAACTCTCTTCCGGGAAATTCATCTCTGTCATTGAGCAATGCACGGTGTTTACCCGTTCAGACAGCCCCGCCCCTTTAATCTTTTTCTCCAGCCTTTCCAGCAGGGACTGGTTGATGTCCACCCCTGTGATCCGGCCGTTGCTCAAGCCAGCCAGTTCCATGGTAGGCACACCCGCGCCGCAACCTATGTCCATGATACGGGGTTCAATTATTTCAGGCAGCAAATGAAAAGCCTCTCTGGTGTATTTACACAGGTTTGCTCTTAAAGCTTCTTTGGCAGCCAGGAAAGATTCCTTTTCGTCCATATTATGTATTATCACTATTGTAAACCTCTATTCTAAGACCTGAATTCTAGTTGGACTAAAGATACCGCCGCAGCTTATCTCTTTAATTTTGTCGTTTAAAAAATGGCGTTGTTTTTCTCTCCTCCGGGCAGCGTCCTTTAGCTCTTCAATCAGATAATAGCTGATTGCCTCATAATCAAGTTTAACGGAGCGCCTGCTGCCGGGCGCTGTCTCGCAAGCCCTGATCAGGGCGCCGCAAATCCGGTACTTCCACTGTTCAAACATGGGGTCGTTATTCAATATAAAAGAGCAGATCACTCCAAGATCTCTCTCCGGAGGATAAAAACAGATGTTTTCAAAATCTACGCCGTAAAATTTTTGGCCGTCAAAGATAAAATTGCGCAGGTTCAGATCGGACTTGCATAAACAAACCTCGTCTGTAACATCTATCATTCCGTGCAGCTTGCACAGCCATTTAGCAAGCTCATTAATCCATAATTCCTGGTCCGCTTCCGGGTCGTTCAGCAAATCGGTTAATAAAATGCCCTGGATATACTCCATTATAATAATTCTGCCGTCGTGCCAGAATATTTGCGGCACATTGATACCCTGGCGCTGCAAAGCATTCAAGAAAAACACTTCATCTCCTGTGGACGAGCTGATGTGCTCCTTTATGATATACTTTTGCTCCGTATTTTCTTTAGTAACCGCTTCAACATAGAAAACCTTGTTGCGTAAACTAAATTTTTTTTCTGTATATTGAACTTTCACTTCCAGAGCCCGTTCCAGCTTTTTTATACAGTCCATGGACTTACTTCCTCACTTATATCGTCTATGGCCGGTTGTTTACACCCTTATGTCCGGTACTTTGGCTTCGATCAGGTCAATCAGTTTGCCGGTGTCGGCAAGCGCGTTTATGACCGGAAGGCCGTTATATTCTAATAAATTATTGGCAATACGGCCGGAAATGGCGAAGACAGAATTGTTTAGCCGGCTTTCAATTTCCTTGGGCTCACCGGCGCAAAGTATTTTAGGCAAATCGGTATCAGTAACACCCTCGAGAACAATATAATCATGGTCAAAAAAACTCAATATTTTATCTATGCCCAACCTTTGTGGTATAAGAACAGCTGTTTCCTTCAGCCCCCTGGCTACGACCGTTTCCGAGCCGGCCTGTTTATGCCTCCAGGTGTTGCTCCCCGCCACATCCATTGTAAACTCCTCAAAATGAATTTCTTTAACCGAGCCGACCCGGTAACCCCTTTTTTTCAGCTCTGTGATAATCCGTTCTATGGTCGTCGTTTTCCCGGACTGTGAAACACCAAAAACCGAAAATACTTTCATGCAATCACCCCCTTAATATTTGGGGACATTCCTCGCCGATACCGGGGACATTCCTCAGCCACAGAGCCAGGCATCGGGGACATTCCTCAGCCACAGAGCCAGGCATCGGGGACATTCCTCAGCCACAGAGCCAGGCTCAGAATAGAGGTGTGTCCCCTTTCATCTGTTGAGGTGTGTCCCCTTTCCTCTGATGGTGTGTCCCCGTTCCTCTTCCCGTTCAGCACACTTTAATATTCCTGGCAATCAGCGATTTGTGCACCTGTCTGGTGATCACACCAACAACATAGCCTGTTATCACTGAAGATATCATCAGCACAGGCAGCATGACGTAAACAAGGAAATCCTGGGCCAGCAGGGCGGCAATAAACAGTTGGCCTATGTTATGGCAAACAGAGCCGATGATACTTATATTGACTATGCTGATATGATTTTTTAGATAATGCCAAAGTATGATCATTACCAGTGCGCTGAGCATGCCTCCTGTGATACTAAACAAAAAGCTGACCGGATTGCCTCCCAGCAAAGCACCCAGGAAACACCTTACCGCCACAACCAAAAAGGCATCCTTATATCCCAGCATCAGTATTGACAATAAAGTCATTACATTGGCCAGTCCCAGTTTCACACCGGGAGGGGCGCCGGGTATAATAATCGATCTTTCCACTATGCTCAACGCTGCGGCCAGGGCCACAAACAAAGCAATAATCACTATGCGTCTTGTATTAAACATTAAAACCCTCATCGTCTACCAAGTAACAATAAATAACTTAATAACTTAATAACTTAGGTACCCGGTACACTAATAATAGGAAATGGCGTCAACCCGGTTGGATTCGCCTGTAATAACCACTTTTAATTTGTGGGGCGCGCAGAACGATATTTGCCCGGGTTTATTCAGCCAGCCTGTATTAACGCATATTTGATTGGGGCAGTCGGCTTCCCTGACCCTGGCCCTGCCGCCGGCGATTTCAACTACATTATAATGCCCGTCTGCGTCCGCCACCCTGATCTCCTCACTGGTTGTCTCAGACAGGGGGATCTGCCGGTATAGCTGGTTGTTTTTATATATTTCAACAGTTAAGTTATCCCCCGCCGCCTGGCTGCGCTGCAGGTAAGAAACCGCTATACTGATCAGCAGCAGGGACAGGAGGGCGGCGGTAATCCATCGATTGAGGTTTTTCATAGATTCACCGGGCAGCCCATCTTTTGGCCGCTTATCTCCCTGATCAATTAAATAATAAACCTTGCAGCAGCACCGCCAGTGTTGATATCACAAAAAACGCCATGACCAAATAGTCCGCCATCCTGTATTGCAAAACGCGCAGGTATGTGCGCTGCCGGTAAACTCTAAAGGCCCTGGCCTCCATGGTGATAGCCAGCTGGTGGGCCTTGATCATAACGCTGGAAAGCAGGGGGGTGAAAAAATAGGTATAAATCTTAAGCTTTTTTCGCCAGGCTATTCTTTTCAGATCAATACCCCGGAGTTGAATCGCTACCAGGGTATCTTTGATTTCTTCCGCAAAAACAGGCAAAAAACGAAAGGCCACCAGTACCATAAAGGCTATTTCGTAAGGTATTTTTAACTGCACCAGGGCCAGGGTATAGTCTTTGGCGCTGCTGGTCATGACCAGCATGGCTGAGCTGAAAAACGTGAGCATCCTGAACAAAATACAGAGGGCAGCACTGATCCCATTAGACGTAAGGATATTTACGCCCCCCCAGGACAGCAGCACTTCACCGCCTGGCGCGAAAGCACTTTGAATTACCAGCATCGCCAGCAGCAGGGGCAGCAATTTCTTATATCTTAATATAACACGGAAAAAATTAATGCGTAACGCTAAAAGAATAACCAGTGTAAAGGCAAATAATAGCAACAATGAAAAAGGTTCATTAAGAAAAACAGCCAGCGTTGACAGGCATATAATAACCACTATCTTGGTCCGGGGGTCAAGCTTGCTCATGTTTATTTCCCTGTCCTTCGACGAACTCTCCTTCATTTAGCCGGATTAACCGGGATGCATGCCTGTTGATGAATTTGTGATTATGGCTGATCATAACCACACCTTTATTTGAAGCTGTAATCCTTTCCAGGTAATCTCCCAGCAGCCTCTGGCGATATTCATCCAAACCCGCTGTAGGTTCATCAAGGACCAGCAAATCAGGTTCCAGGGCCAAAACAGCGGCTATGGCCAGGCGCCTTTTCTCCCCCGCGCTCAGGCTGAGAGGGAAAGAGCGGGCATGCTGGGTCAACTCGAAGTAGTCCATGATCTCCCCCACTTTTTGCGATACCCGGTCTGGAGGCAGGGCCATATTTTGCAGGCCAAAACCGATCTCTTCCTCTACCGTCCCACAAAACAACTGTTTATCCGGGTTTTGAAACACATACCCGACCTGGCGGCCAATTTGGGCCAGCGTCAGGGAAGTCAGCAATTGTCCGTTTAACCTGACACACCCTTTTGTCGGTGTCAATATCCCGGCCAGTAATTTAGAGAAAGTTGTCTTACCGCTGCCGTTAGGTCCTGTGACAGCGGTAACGCCCTCTCTTAAGACGCTTAAATTGACTTTGCTGAAAACAGGTCTTTGGCGACCGGGGTAGCAGTAAGAAACATCAATTAAATCGATAAACCCCATCAAACTATCCTCGCCTGATCCTCAAACCGCAGTTTGTGCCTGATCAGGAATTCCCGTTCTTCCATTACGTTTGCCGCCTGTCCGTCCCTGATCAACAGTCCTTCTTCCAGCACCAAAACACGGTCGGCGAGGGAGGCGGTTTCCAGATCATGCTCGACAATTAAAATCGTTTTGCCCTGCCGCCGCAAAGCAAACAGTATATCCCTGATTTTCTTCCTGGCCGAAGAGTCCAGCTGAGCCATCACTTCGTCAAGCACCAGAATACCTGGATCCAGCGCTAAAACCGCTCCCAGGGCTACCAGTTGTTTCTGGCCCCCTGATAAGTGGCTTGGGTTTTCCTGCCTTAAAGCGCTCAGCCCCAACATCTCCAAAACTTCATTTACCCGCCGGCCTACTTCTTTAGCCGGCAGGCAGATATTCTCCGGGGCAAAAGCTATTTCATCTTCCACAGCCGGCGCAAAAAGCTGCGTGTCGGGATCCTGGAAAACCAGCCCCACCTCCAGCGCCAGTTGCGCGACTTTGTAATCTTTAGTGTCCTTTCCGTTTAACAGGACCCGGCCGGTCAAATCCCCCCCCAGAAGATGGGGTATAATGCCCCCCAGACACAGGCACAGGGTACTCTTGCCGCAGCCGCTCAAACCTGTAAGGGCCACAATCTCCCCCGGGCTGACCTTGAAGCTGATATCTTTTAATATTTCCTTTCCTGCCGCTTGATACCGGTAACTGAGATGATCTACCACAATAGCGTCCACATCAGCTGACCTCCTAAAATCGTTACTGCAGTACTACGGGGTTGATGTCGGCGGCATTGGTCAAATCATCGACAATGTAGGCCCTAATCACATCTCCCTGCTGGACATTAAAACCTGCCTGGGCCGCATTGACCCGGTCAAAATCAGCTTTGGCGGCGTTAAGTCCAAGCTGACTGCCGTTTCTTAAATGAGTAAAAACAACTGTTTCATTACCACCGTGAGAGATCACCGGCGCAACATTGACCGTGAAGTATTTAATTCCTGCCATACCGGCGTTAACGGTCATAGTATTGATGCCATCCTGGGTTGTCCCGGCGGTATAAGTAGGATCTGCCTGGGGAATCAGTGTGTAGACAGGCTTTAGAGCCGTAATGACGCCTTTATTTATCGTGTAGCTTTCAATCAGCTCACCGTTTGCTTCTTTTGCCGTCAGGGTCAAAACATCACCGTCAATATCAATAACCTGGTAGTTGCTGCAGCTCTGGTCCATGGCGATGTAAGGGAACTCATCGCTTCCGGTGTAAATCTTGGAACCGGCGTTGCCCATTACATAGACAATCCCGTACGCGGGTTCAGTCACGACTGCCCCCTGGTACACCGGGTGGGTTCTCATATACTCATGCTGGTGCCCGACAAAAACCATATCCACCCTGTTTTGTTCCAGAATGGGTACCCAATTTGAGCGTATTGATTTGTCAAATTCTTTATAATCGTAGACAACCGGAAAAGCGGGTATGTGAAAAACCACGAACTTCCACTTTTTTGTGGCGCCTTGCAGGTCTTGCCGCAGCCATTGTTTTACTCTTTCATCAGTATTGTTGCTGCTGTTCAGTACCACAAAATGGCTATTCCCGTAATCAAAGGAGTAAAACTCCTGCTTCAGGCCTTCAGGTCCGTTAGCCGGCAGCGCAAAAAACTTTAAATACATTGCCCCGTCGTGGTTTCCCATGGCCGGCATCACAGGGAGCCGGGAAAATACACCCGCCGCGGCATCAAGAAACTGTCCCCACTCACCTTCATCGCCGCCGTTGTCCGTCAGATCCCCTCCCAAAAGAGCAAACTTAATTTCGGGATAGGTCTGCTCAACCGAATTTAGTGTACCCCCCCATGCGGTATATCCGTCCTGCACATCTCCCATGTACAAAAATGAGAATGCCGGCGTGTCTGCGGCGGTAGTAAAAGATAAAGCCTCACTCCATGCGCCTTCTCTGCCTACCCGGTAGATATATTTTGTGTCCGGGGTCAACCCGCTTATATTTACTGTATACCGGTAATTGATACTGTCAAATGCCTCGCTTCCCGCGTCTATTTGTTGGGCGGAATCAAAATTACCGGCAAATCCGTCTGCGATTAGGTACTGTACCCGGGACGGCGAATTATCCGGCGTTAACCAGGTAACTGTCTGAGATGTTGCCGGATCCGCAGTCCAGGTCAGAATAATTTGCTCAGGCTTTGCGGATTCCTCAGCAAAGGCAGCCGGAGAAAAAAACCAGCAGAAAGCAACCGCTGACAAAACAACAAGGAAAATAATGCTTCCCGCTGCCGGTATTTTTCTTTTGTGGTATCCGGAAGTATTTTTATTCATTCTATCACCGCTTTGCTGCTTTTATATGGCGGAAAGGGCTATTTCTCCCTTTCCGCCATAAGCCTCTGTTCCTAACTCACTGTCTTTATGCCGAAGCATTCGTTACCAATTATTTGCTCAAAGCCTTCACAATGACCGTCACAGCCTCCGCTCTGGTGGCGCTGCCCTGAGGCTGAATGGTGTTGTCAGGGTACCCCTTCATGATGCTGTTCTGTGTCGCGGTGGCAACGGCTTCTTTGGCCCAGCCGGAAATGCTGCCGCTGTCGGCAAACTGGGGCTCTCCAGTTGCCGGGGCCAGTTTTGCTGCTTTGACGATCAGCACAGCCATCTGCTCACGGGTAATCAGGTCGTCCGGCCTGAAAGTGTCATCGTCGTAGCCGCTGACTACCCCGTTGGCTGCGGCTGTGGCGATACTTTCCCTGGCCCAGTGCCCGGCTGTATCTGTAAATGTTTTTCCGCCCTGTGTCGTCAGTTGGAACGCTTTCACCAGCATAGTGGCAAACTCGGCCCGGGTTATCGTATTGTCAGGCTTGAAACTGCCGTCGCTATAACCCTTAATAGCGCCGCTGGCAACCAACTGATTGATGTTGTTCGCAGCCCAGTGGCCTGCGATATCATTCAATGTGGGCTGCACTTTCTGTTCACCGGCAACCAGTACGGCAAATTTGGTGAAGTGATCCACCTGCACGGTTATGGTATTGCCGGATACGACGCCCCCTATGTTTACCCACTGGCCCTGGGCTGCGTCATAGTAATGGATCGCCGGGGTCTCGCCCGGGCTGAACGCGCCGGGATCGAAGCTGAATTTGATGGTTACATTCTTGGCAAAGTTATAGCTGCTATTGCCTCCCACGCTGAACTCGTATACGCTGCCGGCCAGTTTGAAGCCTGCCGGCACGGCGGGAGGTGTGGTTACTTTCTGTACTTTTACTTCCACTGCCTCGGTTCCGGTCAGCGCGTTGGCCGGCACTTCAATGGTGGCTTCACTGCCGAGGCTGATTATGCCGCCGGCGCCGGGTGTGACTGTGGCCGTTCCGGTAGTGGAGGTAACCGCCTGAGGCGTTATAACGCCGCCGCCGCCGCCACCGCCGGGGTTATCCGGTGTGGCTTCTACAGTAAGATTTTTACTTGCCACATTACTGCCATAACCGGAAACTACCAGCAGCGATCCAGTTTCATCAGGCGCTTTAAAGGTAAGGCTGTAGCTGCCGTCCGCACCCGATTTCAGCGCGTCGAAAAAGACTATGTTCTGGGCGCTATCCAAAATCTTGACAGAAACCCATGTGTCTGGATCGGCCTGGCCTGACGCCGTAACTTGTCCTCCTGGCGCTACGCTGTCGGGGCTTAATATGAGACTGACACTGTCAGCAAAAGCAACGCCAGGCGCCATGGAAATTAAAAACAACACTGTCACAATGATTACTGTCATTTTTCTGGTGTTTTTAATCATTATTATCTCCCCTTAGTAAATTACATAGGCTATTGTAAAATCGTAGGGTTAAAGTCAATTGCGTTGGTTAAATCATCAACAATGTAAGCCTTGATCACGTCGCCCGGCTGGACATTAAAACCGGCCTGGGCAATACTAACCTGGTCAAAATCAGCTCTGGTGGCGTTAAGCCCAAGCTGGCTGCCATTTCTAAAATGAGCAAAGACTACTGTTTCATTACCACTATGAGCGATCACCGGCGTAATGCTGACCGTGAAGTATTTAAACCCTGTCACACCGGCTTTAACAGTCATGGTATTGATGCCGTCCTGGGTTGTCCCCGCGGTATAAGCAGTATCGGCCCCGGGTGATACTGTGTAGACGGGATGTGGCGGATCAACCGGCGCTGAGCTTACCAACTCGATACTTGCAATCTGTGAAATCGATGTTGCCCCGGTGACAGCCAGTCCAACGAGCCGGAGCGGCCAGTTATCATCGGTATCGGGTATGGTCTGTCCGTTCAGCGAATTGGCGACAATGTAGTCGCTGTTCCGGACAATATCCGCGCTGTCGATAGTTACCGAATAACCGTCGGCCGCGGTAATCACCACCTGGTACCCGGCCAAAGCCAGCGCATCATTAAAGGAGTTATTGGAATGCTGGTCAGCGTCATCGACGAATCCAGCAAGGAACCACAAGGGCATGCCTTCCCAGACCCGTTCTTGAGAATCGGTGTAGGTTGCCTTGTGGTTAGCGCCGAACTGACAGGCGAGTGCCTGTTCAAAATAAGTTTTGCTTACATCATATTGAATACCGCCGATATCCTGGCCATTGAGCTCCAGTGTCCAATCGCCCACTGGTACGGAGTATATCTCGATGGTGGTAATCAACTTTGAGGATAAGCCGGCACAAGAAGGATACTGGACATTATTGCTGTAATAGTAGTGCCAGTAGTTTGACGGAAGCGTCTCGTGCATATCCCATTGGCCGTAGACGTTGTCACCGCCCGGAGTAAAGAATAAACGCATGCCATCTTTATAATTGGGTACGTACGCTCCGTCAGCCCACCAGGCCAGAATGGCGTCTCCCTGGCGTGCTTGCACCGCGGGGTCGGTATATATGGACGAGTAGGGAAGCACGGTTTCGTAATCGTCACTTGCAACCAGTACGATTTCGGTCCCTGCCCCCATGCCGCCGACGAGATCACAAAGATCTTTAACCCTGGTACCCTTCACGGCATTCTCAATCTTATAACCGCCGGGATATGTCTCAGCGGCGTCCCACACGTCATCCGGGTTGTTGGTGATTCCCTCATAGCGGTATACCGTTGTACCGTCTCCAATCACGTCGAGGTTGCTCTGCATCCACTGATAATCGACCGTCATTTCATCAATGATGGTGGTACGGTCTTCAGCGTACTTGATGATATGGACTTCGGGTATGGGCAGGGCAGTCTGGAAACCGGTTAGTTCAATCTCCGCGATATTTCTAACGCTGGTACCGCTAAGGGCTCCCTCAGCGCTGGCAACGCCGGCGCCGACCAGACGAAGCGGCCAACTGGTATCGGTGAGTGGTACACCGTTGATTTTATTCGCAATGATATAGTTGTTGCTCCAGGCTACATCCGTGCTGGCAAAATCCTTGGTGTAGCCGTCTCCGGCTTTCACGAGGACTGTGTAACCGGCCATGGCCTGATTGGCATTGTAGTCGTGTGGCTGCCGGTCATCTACCCAGCCTGTCAGGAACCAAAGAGGTATGCCTGACCAGACATTACCGTCTATGTCAGTCCATTCTACTAAGTGGCCCGAACTCGGGCAGGCCAGACCGGCCTCAAACTCAGCCTGCGCAATAACATCACTGATCTTGCCGTTCAGAGTAATGTTCCAGCTTTCGGGCGCAGCCGCCGGTGTCTGCAGCTCGGGGATTTCTATCTTGGCGATGCTGCCGACGGCACGGCCACCGAGGGATCCATCATCTTTGACAACACCGGCGCCAACCAGTCGCAGCGGCGCTGCATCTGTAAGCGGGGCTCCGTTGCATTCATTGGCAATGATATAGCCGTCACTTCCGGCTACATCCGCGCCGGCAAAGTTCTTGGAAAAACCGTCTCCGGCAACCACATTCACAGAATAACCCGCAGCCAGGGTATCATTGAAAGTCCAGTGGCTGCCTGTCTCGATGTCGTCCACCACACCTAAGAGCACCCACAGGGGCACGCCGGACCAGACGTTGCCTTCAATATCAGTCCATTCCTTGTAATGGCCTGAACCTGTGCAGGCAAGTCCTTCTTCAAACTCCTCCTGGGTGATGGTATCCCCTACCTCACCGATCATCTCCAGGGTCCATCCCTCGGTTGGTTGAGGAAGACCTGACAGCTCGATGCGCACAATGTTGCCTACCTGTTGTCCTCCGAACACAGCTGAACCTTTCAGATAGAGCGGCCAGCAGTCTTTTCCGCCTTCGGTCTGGAGCGGCAGCGGTTCCCCGTTAAGTGTATTGGCGACGATATAGCCATCGCTGCGGGCGATTGCGGCGCTGTCAAGGGTTGCCGTCCATTCGTCGCCGGCGATAACATTGACTTCGTAGTTCTGGGCGGCGAGGTCGTCGTTAAAGTTGAAGTGGTCAGGACCAACATCCGGGTCATCATCAACCATGGCAACTAGCAGCCAGAGCGGCACGCCTCCCCAGACATTACTGTCATCGTCGGTCCAGAACACCTGGTGACCTGAGGACGAACAGGCCAGACCGTTCTCGAAGTAGGCCTTGGTTACAGATGCGTTCTTTGCCCCGGAAAGCTGAAGCGTCCAATCAGTAGGGGCAACTCCTGTTGAGGCAACTGTTTTTACCGCGGCGGTTGCCGCTGCCTTGACGGCATTGAGGTCAGCCGGGTCGGCAATACCGGCGGCATAATAGAATTCAACCCTGTCGCCGTTAACAAGTTCAATCAGGTTCAGGGCGCCGGGCGCATTGTTGTAGCCGTCTTTATAGACATCGTTGACATACGCGTACCAGTAAGCCCCGTTTGTTTTGTCACGGAGATAAGTACCTACATTGTCCAAAAGGAGAGCGCCCGATGTTCCGTAATTCTTGTCGGTGACGCCATAGGTGAAGCCGGCGACAGTTGCGGCTGTCTGAAGCGCCCCAAGCGGTGTGGTCTCGCTGACAGTATAACCCGTCCCGGAGTTGTAGGCGGTCACGTCAAAGGTCTCACCTGGGGTCAGGTTTACTGTTCCATCGTAGAGAACGTCCATTGTCGGCTGCGCTGGGTTTACCGTAATATAATCAGTCTTTATCTCATCGTCGCTGCCGGCGTCATTAGTCGCCGTGAGCTTGACGCTGTAGGCGCCAGCCGTGCTGTACTCATGGGTCGGGTTCTGGTCGGTGGAGTCCACCGTGCCATCATTATTGAAGTCCCACGCCCAGGACGTCGGCGAGTTGGTTGACTGGTCGGTGAATTGTACGGTTAGTGGAGCTGTGCCCGAGGTTGTATCAGCGGTGAAAGCAGCTGCCGGAGCTACCGGGGCAATACCGGTCAGCTGGATTTTGTACAGGCCTCCGACACGGTTCCCCGATCCAACAATATTACTGCCGTTCACAATGCCGGGACGCCAGCTTTTGGTTGAATTGTTCACGCTTACTTCCGGCAAGTCGACAAAATCACCTGTTCCGCCTATCTTTACCTTAGTGGCAATAAACACATCGTTGGTCTGGATACTTCCACCTGTGAAATAGCTGGACCAGCTTCCGGCAGTTGCGGTTTTTACGTAGTCTGTACCGTCCTGGTTCAAACCTGTAAATACAATGTTATAAGCCCCCAGGAGCGATGTGTTGAGCGTGGCCGGGTCGCTGTCATCAACCTTGGCGACAAGCTGCTGCAGCGGCACGCCCTCAAAAATATTTCCATTACCATCGGTATAAGTATTGGCTGTGTTTAACAAAGCTTCCATGTCAGCTTTGCTCATATTAACAGTCGACGTGCCGATTAGCTGTATTGGAAAATCAGCATAGACGACTGCCTTGATGTAGCTGGTCTTGAGCTCCTCGTCGCTGCCGGCTGCATTGGTCACCGTGAGCTTGACTGAGTAGGCGCCGGCTGCGCTGTACTCATGGGTCGGGTTCTGGTTGGTGGAGTCCACCGTGCCGTCATTATCAAAGTCCCACGCCCAGGACGTCGGCGAGTTGGTTGACTGGTCGGTGAATTGTACGGTTAGTGGAGCTGTGCCACTGGTTGTATCAGCGGTAAAAGCGGCCACCGGCGCAACCGGTACCGGCTCATTGCTGTATATTATCAACTCAGAGACGTACTGTACCGAAAGTCCGGTGGTGGTGGGATATCTTTCACCACCGTTCATGTAATAGTACCAGTATGTTTCGTCCGCGGCCTCATGCCAGTCCCAGTTGCCAAAGGCGTGGATACCCCACGGGTTGGTCGAGGTGTCGGCGAACCAGGCCAGACGCATGCCTTCTGTGTAGCCGGTATCCGGGTACTTGCCGTCATTGTACCAGCAGATCACCATAGGACCTTCACGGCTTGAGTACTCGTAAACGTTTTTATAAGCAAACGTTTTTTTAAAACCATCGATTGCTTTTATTTGTATCGTGTCGCCCTCTGCCATACCTCCCACCAGGTCGCAGAGGTCTTTTATATTTGTACCCTGCAGAGCGCCCATATCTTTTTCCTGGACGTTGGTGTTTTCCTCGGGGTTCCAACGGAGCGCCTGTTCTGTCACTTCATCAGGGTCGTCTTTAAATACCGGACCCTGGTGATAGTAGTGCGTGGTCCCATCACCCATTACGGGTATATTAACGGGATCCACCAACCACTGATAGGTTACGGTTCTCTCAGCAAGAACAGTTGTCCCGTCAGAAGCCAGCTTTTTGATGGTAAGGCTGGTAGTAGCCGCGGCGCCTGCGTCCGTCGGGGCGAATACCGCGGGTAGCATTGCCAGCAATATGCCCAGTAGAATTCCCAGTCCATACTTTATCAGTCTCTTCATAAACATTTTTTCCGATGGCCTCCTTTTCATTAATTAAGTTTTTGAATTACAAATAAATGTATAACAACGCCTAACCCCCTGTGTGTTTGAGCAGAACCTATTCACCTCCTTGTTTCTACCGGCTGCAGATAGCTGGCATTGAGTGATTTGCAGGCAATCCGCCGGAAAGATTTTAAAACAAAAAAGCTTTGCCCCGTTGGTTGAAAGGGACAAAGCTTTAATACAAACAGCTTATGCTTCCTTTCCACAATGGGAGGCACGTCAGTTTCCCGCGTACCCTGATAGGCCGATAACCATAGTCTCCCTTAGGTTATTCGGCTCGGAAGAACATATTTAATTTGAATTTATACTACTGTAATTCCAGGCTGGTGAGGAAATTGGTAAAGCGCTGCCCAAACTCATCCTGGTAAATAATGATTTGCATGGCTCCCTCACCACCAGTCTTTGTTTTTAACGGTTTACCATAGTCGGCGTAAACAATAAACACATTATTGGGCCGCAGGACTTCAGCCATTTCCACACCCGAGGTGTAGTTATCGATACCTTTTGTAATAATCCTGGTGTAATCCTGGGACAATCCGGGATCGATGCTGTTTAACGCATCCAACAGCTGGACGCCTGTAAATTCGTGTTTGGTCATGCCGCCAGTGGATTGAACCACCATTTTCTTCTGCACCGCCGGCAGTTTCTGGAGCTCAGCAACCGTCAGGACGCCTAAAACGGCATCGCCGGACTTAATTAAGATGCGATCCTCTTGCAGGTCTTCATTACTAAGGTTCAAAAACGTAAATACAGCAATAATAATCACCAGCAGGGCAATTACCGCACATAGGATTTTCTTTTGGTCAACAGCTTTGCTCTCCATCAACAGTACTCCTCCAAGCATCGCTATAAGTCACACCCTGAAGCCTTTGTTTTTGTCAGGCTTTTTCTTTAATCTGAACGTATTTACACCAAGGCCGGCCTTTATACGCAGCAGACTGTCCGGGCAGCCCGCCAAACACTGATTGCAGCGGATGCATTCCGGACTATTGGGGTTGTTATTTACATCTATCCCCAATTCACATTGCTCTTGACAGGCCCCACACTTTTTACAGTTTTTCCTATCCACATCGAACCTCAGCAGGCTTAGCCGGTTCAGGAGCGCATAGACGGCTCCAAGCGGGCAAATAAACCTGCAAAAAGGCCTGAAGATGATCATGGACAGCAATATTAAGGCAGCAAGCAAAACCAGTTTCCACTTGAACAAAAACCCTGCCACTGTCATCAGTGAAGGTTGTAAGACCAGCAAGGGCAGGTACGACTCCAGCGCCTCCACCGGACATAAAAACTTGCAGAAGGCCGCACCGCTCAAATATGTAAGACCAAGGGCCGGGAACAGGAAAACAAACAGGATCAGCACGGCGTATTTCAGTGACTCCAGTTTTATCAACTTGCGACCAGGCCGGTACTTGGGCAGCGGTAGCTTATAAAGCAGTTCCTGCGCGAAACCGAAGGGACAGAGCCAACCGCAAATGAATCTCCCCAGCAGCCCCCCCAGCAAAAGCAAAAACCCGGAGGTCAAGATCAAGACCAGATGATTACCGAATAAAATCGAACTCTGAATAAGTCCCAGCGGGCACGAGCTGAAAGCGCCCGGGCAGTAAGTGCAGTTCAGCACAGGCACACAGGTCCTTTTCAGGCTGCCGTTGTATGCCGTCCCCTGCAGAAAACCGGCAATATGTCCGTTTATAAGCACTGCGGTAATGCTTTGGACGACCCTTCTGTTCATTTACACACTCCCGGGTTACATGGCCGCGGTGTCCTTCCTCTACCTGATTTCCGTGACAAACCCTTCCACTTTCAGGGGCACCGGCTGCGCTTCCTCCCCCAGGATCAGCTCACGGTAGGTCCCCATGGCGGCATTGATCCCGTTGATCACTGCCTGGGAACTTACTGTGGCGCAGGTAATCTGGATAATGTCATTTGGCTGGGATGACTCCAGGTCCACTCTATTTAAATACGTGTCGGCGCTTTTGTTATTAAACCGGTTTAAGAACCAATCTTTCGTCAGGCTATCCCCTCCGTATAAGGGTGTCTCATCATGCTGCAATACCCTGGTCCCCAGCATCTCGTTTTTTTCACCATCTATTACAATGAAAAGATCAATTGCGCTTCTGTACCCCAGCGGGCTTGATAAAAAAGCGTAATTTTTCTGCTCGCCGCAAGTTATTACAAAAGCTTTTTTTACTGCTG
The DNA here is from genome assembly GCA_964543575.1 of uncultured Pelotomaculum sp. Taxonomy (GTDB): domain Bacteria; phylum Bacillota; class Desulfotomaculia; order Desulfotomaculales; family Pelotomaculaceae; genus Pelotomaculum_B. The sequence continues at coordinate 4,996 of CAZIYV010000016.1, read as the reverse complement.
GAAACTTTTTCCCCACTTCCTCCGGCAGTTTAATGCCCTGAATAGCTTCGTCTGCGATTTCTTGATTGCTACGGAGCAGCTCTTTTAAAGCTTCTTTTTGAGAAGCTGTCATTTTTTTTGAATTATCGAAAAAGCATCCGGTCACGCTTAAAACCAGAACAGCTGCAGCAAGCATCAAGACTACGTGTTTTCGCACACTTTGCCAACTCCCATCTGATACCGGGGACATTCCATCGGGGACATTCATCGTCACTACCGGGGACATCCCTCAGCCCGCAAAGGCAGCCATCCATTCCATCGGGGACATTCCTCAGCCACAGAACCAGGCTCAGAATAGAGGTGTGTCCCCATTCCGCTTACTCCACATCGTATTGAAACGTTGACACCTGGCTGTTATGTTTCCCGAAACCGACCGCAATGGCTTTGATGGTAACAGGTTTGTTCAACGGGATAGGCTTGCTCAGGTCCGGCTGGAAGTATGTGGTGCTGGGATTATATATTAAACTCTTCGCATTTGGAACACTCCCGTCAAGGGTGTAATATATCTTGACAAGGTCCTGCTCGGGATGGCTTAATACGATCTCTGTCCCCGGCTTTACCTTCCCAGACGCAGGTTCGGCCTGGACCATACTCCACTGGCCAGGCGGCGCTGTCAATACTTCGATGGCTGTCACACCCTTGACGAAGGCGGCTGTGACCACATCGTTCAATCCTGTCTGGCCTAAAAGCAGACGAAGTTTACCGCCGGCTGCCTTACTCAAATCGCTGGTGTCTTCCTGATACTCCCAGGCCAGGATCAAAGGGACTTCCACTGCCCCCTCCGCACTGCCTTTCATCAGGTTCGGAAAGCAAAAACGCTTTTCTTCTAATTGCTCTCTGGCAAATCTGGCGTTATAACCGTCCGCGGCCCTGAAGATGATGGTTTGCGCCTCCGCCTTGAGCCCGGCTTGCTGCAACAGGTGAGATACCTGAATACCCTTACCGACTATAAATTTTTTTGCCGGCCAGTTGTTTACGGCCGAGTAGCAGGCGCCGGCCAGGGCGCCTTCCATGCTCTTCAGCCCGGTGAGAGTGAACCTGGTTTCATGCTCTACTCCGCTTCCCGTAATCGTCAGTATGTACGTTTCACTGCCAGGTTTTCCGGTTTCATGGCCGGTACTTTCCGTCGCTGTGCCGGCCGTCTGCGGGTTCGTTTCCCGCTTTTGGTCCTGACAGCCCGCCACCAGGCTCAGGCCAACGGCCAGCAAAACCGCCGCCAGTCCTATTGTTTTAAGCAGCCTATTCATCCATAGCACTGTCATCTCTCCTGAGCTGTTAATCTTGGGAGTGCTGATATCATGCTGGTTTGTTCTTTTCTGACGTCCGACGTCTGACAACCAAAATGTGTCCCTACCGCTGACGGATGCGCATTAAGTTATCAATAGGGCTCAGCCCTTCTCCCTCATGCCAGACTACCGGATATGTCCCGTCATCTTTGATGAGCAAACTTCCTTTGTTCAGGTCCCTCCCGCTTACCTTTACGCTGTTACCGTCTGTACCGATTACCTCAAACTGTCGTTTCTCAATATCTACTAAGCCAACTTCCTCCAAGATCGCCAGTAAAGAAATGCCCTTTGGGGCGCCGGCTTGCTGCTCCCCGGTTAATTCAACAATTTCCTCCGGGAAAACAGCCGCATCCGCATTGGTGGAAAACCAGGCCATATGCATGACGTTCATGCCCAGTTTTATGTTCGGAGCCATGTTCATCGGCGCGCCTTCACCCGCAACTTTGATGTAATAGCGCTGGCTGACCATGTTTATCGCTTCATTCTTCTTGAAGCCATCAGATGATTTCATCGTAAAGAAGGCCTTGCTGTTTACATTGTCAAAGCGGGAAAAGATCTGCGCCAGTTCGATGGCGTCATCTTTACTGCCGTAATACTCATACGAGTAGGGTTCGATCCCTTCCGCCAGGTTTTTAAAGACCCATACGGAAGTTATATTTTTCTCCGGGATCTCCTTGTACAATACGATCTTGTCGACCATCTTCACCCAGTAGGGTCCGAACTCCCCCTGCACGCATAACCGCGCGGGCCGCAGTTCTTCCGGCAGTTCGCTTTCTCCGTCGATGGTTAAAGCCAGGAGCATGTCACGTTCAGCCATAATCTCCGGCGTCACCAGACAATAATAAGCATCCTTCCCGGCAAAACCAATTCCCTTATAGTCCAGATAGTTGATGCCCAGGTGTTCCAGAACATCCTTGACGTCGGGACCGGTTGCTTCAAATTCTTCCAGAAGCCCGGTGGTCCGGTTGAAACTGGCGTCCAGTTTTTTTTGGGGAAGCGCCCGCATTTCTCCCACGGTGATCTCCTGGGGCTGATCTATATCGCCCTCGACGACAATCTTCCGGCTTTCATATTCCGGATTGCGGGTATTAGAAGCTTTTTGCTGGACACATCCGGCAAGGGCAAAACATATCAGGAATAAAACCAGATAAAGATATATCCCCTTTCCGCTCTTAAGCAGCACCTCAAACACCCTCCTTAACCTGATACCGAAACTCAGCAATGTCACTGTCATATTTGCCAAAACCCTGAACCAGGACCTTGATCGTCGTGTCTCTGTCGATCATGATGGGCTTGTTCAATTCGGGCTGATACGTGCTGGGATTATATAGTGTGCTTTTTTCGGTCGGCGTGGAGCCGTCCAGAGTATAGTACATTTTTACCTTGCCAATTTCCTTATGCTGGAGTTTTACCGTATCGCCCCTGGTAATTTGCCCCGTCGGTGGAAAGATGGTCGCCTTCGGCCATTTTCCCGGGTCTTCCACAACAACCAGGATCTCTCTGACACCTTTGACAAAGGTGTGGTTGGTCTGCTCCTTGACATTCGCCTGCGGCATGATCAGGCATAAATCCCCCGCCCTGGCCTCGCTCAGGTTATCGCTGTTTTCCATGTACTCGCAGGCGATAACCGGCTCAACCGGTTCGGCGCCGGCCGGATCTCCCGACAGTAATTCCGGAAAATAATATCTTGGGGTATCCAACAACTGCTCTCGTGTAAACGCCCACTCGAAATCGTCTTTACCCTTAACAGTAATGCATTTTACCTCATCCTTAATGCCGGCGGCTTGCAGCACCACCGCTAATTTGACTCCCCTGGCCGCATACTTCTTTGCCGCGGGCCAGTTGTTGATGGTGGAATATACGTGTTCAAACCGGGCGCCGGGCAACTCCAGCAGTTCTGCCAGGGTCATCCGGGTTTCTTTCATCACACCGTTGCCGGTAACCGCAACCACCTTTTCGCCCGCAGGGCTGATGTCTTTTTCCTGTTGCGCAGACCCACCTTTACAGCCAGCCATCAGGAATACGCAAAACATGAAAACAAGGCCAATAAGGAAAAAATTTTTTCCAGGAAAAAAGGTGTTCAGTCTCATTGGGCTTTCACTTCCCGCCGCACCATTAATATAAATACAAAATGTAAGCGCCGCCTGCGCCTGGTGGCAATCTTAAACTAATCATTTAACGCATTAATAATCACCGTCACAGCCTCGGCCCTGGTCGCGCTGCCCCCGGGACGGACGGTATTGTCTGAGTAACCCTTCATAATCCCGTTTTCAGTCGCGGTGGCAATGGCCTCCCCGGCCCATCCGGAAATACTGTCACTGTCGGCAAACCGGGGGCCTCCTGCTGCCGGAGCCAATTTGGCTGCCTTGACGATCATAACGGCCATCTGCTCCCGGGTAATCAGGTCGTCCGGGCCAAAAGTACCGTCGGCATAACCGTTGACCAGCCCGTTTGCCGCTGCCGTGGCAATGGATTCTTTAGCCCAGTGCGCCGCCGTATCGGCAAAAGTCTTGCCGCCATTATTCTCAAGCTTGAAAGCCTTCACCAGCACGGTGGCAAATTCAGCCCTGGTAATGGTGCTGTCTGGCCTGAAGCTGCCGTCGGGATAGCCACTGATTGAGCCCAGGTTCACCAGCTTCATAATGCTGTCCAGTGCCCAGTGACCGGCGACGTCCTTAAAGGACAGTGTCTTGGGTGTGGTTATTTCCGATTCAACCTGATAGGTGAAGGTGGCCACATCGCTGTTATACTTTCCGGGACCAATTGTTATGGCCTTGATGGTTATATTGTTATTAATGGGTCCTAGCGGGCAATTAATCTTGCCCAAAACATCTGCTCGTGCTGACCACCACCGTTTGGCAATCCAGTTATAGATCGGACTGTGCATGGTCGGGGTGCTGCCGTCCGTGGTGTAATAAACCTTATCGTCATCCATGTGGGCATTGCTCAGTGCCACCATAGACCCCGGGGGCAGAATACCACTTTCTGGATTCGCCTGCGGGCTGTCCCATTTTTCCGGCTCTGCTGTGAGCACCTCGATTTTATTGACATACTTACTAAATAAATTACCATTCTGCTCGGTAACCGCCCGCTGCCCCAGCATCAGCAGCAAGGAATTCAAATCGTTCATATAGGCAGGATTATTACTGCCTTCCACACTTTCCAGGGCAAGTATAGGCTCTACCTCTTGCGCGGCTGCTGAAGAGCCGGGAATCTGCCCGTCACCATCTTTGGGGTTATCACCCTTAAGGCCTGGAAAATAATACCGTTTATCCTTTAACAACTCTTGAACTGTAAGGTTCACTGTATAGCCGTCACTCGAAGTTAATTTAATCAGCCTGGCCTCATCGAGCATCCCCGCTTTAGCCAAAAGGTCCTTCAACTTGACCCCTTTTCCAACATACCATTTTTTGGTGGGCCAGGTGTTAATTACACTGTACACATGCTGGTATTGTTCCATTGACTGGAGCTGTTCCCTGGTTAAAGTCAAAGGCTTTGTTACACCATCCCCTGTGATTTCAAGGGTATCCGGACCAGCGGCAAAGGCAACCGTGGGCGTCGTCAAGTTAAACATACCGAAAAGCAGCAATCCCAGGACGGTTATCAAAAGACTATAAAACCATTTTTTTGATTGAAGATGTTCGGCTTGCATTTAAACTCTCCTTTCTATC
>CAZIYV010000015.1:0-36167 GCA_964543575.1 uncultured Pelotomaculum sp. | reverse complement strand
CAGGGTTTATATCCAGGATCATCTGTACGGTAACCCTGTTGGCAGCTGCAATCGAACCGAGAGTATCGCCTGCTTTGACTGTATATTCAGTTGGCGGGCATGTAGTTGGAGTCGTGGTCGGTTCCGCACCAGGTGTATATACGTAAGGTTGAGACATTTCCCAAACTGTGGCGGTAACCCTTAATACCACTTCCGTGTGCATGTCTGTGCCAACCTGGTCCACATTGACATATTCGGGCTCAACTTTTACCTTGACTCTCATACCCTGCTTAGCGCCTTCAACCACTACAAATGTGCGGAAATTAAGGCTCTGGTGCATGGCATGGACAGCCTGGTCAGGACAGTCGCCGACATAAACGACCTCGACATCAATATTGCCCCTGATCAAAACCTTCCCATTGAGAATATTGGTTTCTGTAACTTCCGTACTGTCAACCCTGGTATCAATTACTTTCATAACACAGGGTTTTGACGGGGGAACTTCGGTGGTTTCCCTTAACACCACCTGGGTCTCACCTGTGCCGATCTCCTGTTCAACCTTAAGCCGTATCCTCTCATAACCATCTTCGTTTTCCAGTTCAGTTGGCACATCTCTCAGCGTCCTGGTTTCGGTAACAAAAACGGTGAGCTTAATTATTACATCTGCGAATAACGCCGGATCGATGATCAGCCCCACCTCGGCGCTTTCTATCTCCGCATGCACCTGGACATTCATGCCCGGCTCGGCTTCGGGAACCTCCACGAAGTCGCTGAACCTTATGGTGTGGTGCAGGTCATGAACTGATTGCTGAGGTTTCATGGCAACGTACATAACCTGGAGCCTTACTTCACCTTCTACTATAACCTTATTGGCAATCACTCTTTTATCCGTAATTACAACTCTAGCCTCGGTGTTCAGAATCCTTTCCGTATCAGGCTTTTCTTCAGGCACATCAAACTGCTCGCTTACAATAATCTGCTTGGTAGCCTTCTCGCCGATCAGGTGCTCAACTGTGATGTCCTCTGTTTCCAGGGCTGTGTTGCCGGCAGGTGTCTCAGTGAGGATCTCTAGCTCATCAATATCGGTAACTTTAGCAAAAACACTGAGCACAGCCGCAACATCAAACTTACGAGGGTCTCTGGAATTCGGTGTCAGGCTCACATCCTCCACTGTAAACTCGACATCATAGTCATCCCCTGGCTCGGCGCCCGTCACGTCTAAATAGGTGGTAAAATTTACATCGTCATGAAAAAAGTTGACAGATTGATCCGGCTTAAAGGCAACATACGTTACCTGCACGGTCAAGGTCCCGTTCACAATAACCTTATTGGGAACAATGCTGACATCTCTTACTTTGGCCTTGGCATCTTTGGACAGGATCTTTTCTACATCTGGTTTCGCATCCGGTACTTCAATCTGTCCCCTGACTACGGCCTGGACTCTATTTTCACCCTGAACCAGATGGACTTTAAGCCGCTCGGTTTCAGCCATACTTAATCCTCCTTTCAAAACTTTTCTATACTAATATATGAGTGTGATACGAAAAAGTACCAAAAAGTGTAGCCAACCATGTAAAAAACAAAAAAAAGAGGACCAAAGTCCTCTTCCTTATATTACTAAATAACCTTTTTATGCTAATCATGATGTATTCTTACCATCTAAACAGCATTATTCTTAGAGAATATCCTCTTACCCGGTGAACATCTGAACATACATCTTGCCGTAAGGCCCACCGCTGACAACACCAATTCCCACTTTGGTGTAGTTGGTGTTAAGAATGTTGGCGCGGTGCCCGGACGAATTCATCAGGTTGGTATGTGCGCTTTGCACTGTGGATGCTCCCGCCAGGTTCTCCCCGGCGTAGCTGTACCGCACCCCGTATGTTTTCATCATGTCAAAAGGCGACCCGTAAGTGGGCGAGGTGTGGCTGAAATAACCCTTGTTAATCATATCCTGAGCTTTCAGCCTGGCTAATTTAACCAGCGTCATGTCTGTTTGCAGGGGGCTTAACCCCGCTTTAGCACGCTCCTGGTTGACCAGATTGAACATGGTCTGCTCGTCCGCGTTCAGACCGCTGGTAGTCTGGGTTGGTGTTGTTGGCGTCGTTGGTGTTGTTGGTGTTGTTGGTGTTGTTGGCGTCTTCGGTGTCGTTGTTGTAGTTGTCAGCGGCCTGATAAACATCTGAACATACATCTTGCCGTAAGGCCCACCGCTGACAACACCAATTCCCACTTTGGTGTAGTTGGTGTTAAGAATGTTAGCGCGGTGTCCGGACGAATTCATCAGGTTGGTATGGGCGCTTTGCACGGTGGACGCCCCCGCCAGGTTCTCCCCGGCGTAGCTGTACTGCACCCCGTATGTTTTCATCATGTCAAAAGGCGACCCGTAGGTGGGCGAGGTATGGCTGAAATAGCCCTTGCTAATCATATCCTGGGCTTTCAGCCTGGCTAATTTAACCAGCGTCATGTCTATTTGCAGGGAGCTTAGCCCCGCTTTAGCACGCTCCTGGTTGATCAGGTTAAACATGGTCTGCTCGTCCGCGTTAAGACCGCTGGTAGTTTGGGTTGGCGTCGTTGTCTGAGTTGGTGTTGTCGGTGTTGTTGGTGTCGTCGGTGTCGTTGTTTGTGACAGAGGCTTGATAAACAGCTGAACAAACATCTTGCCGTAAGGCCCGCCGCTGACAACACCAATTCCCACTTTGGTGTAGTTGGTGTTAAGAATGTTGGCGCGGTGCCCGGACGAATTCATCAGATTGATGTGGGCGCTTTGCACGGTAGACGCCCCCGCCAGGTTCTCCCCGGCGTAGCTGTACTGCACCCCGTATGATTTCATCATGTCAAAAGGTGATCCGTAGGTGGGCGAGGTGTGGCTGAAATAGCCCTTGCTAATCATATCCTGGGCTTTGGTCCGGGCCAGGCTGGAGAGGGTAGCGTCATACACCAGAGGCGCTAGTCCAGCGCTGCTCCGGGCCTGGTTAACTAGGTTTACCATCTGCTGCTCATCAGCTGTGGCAGCGGCGGACGCATTGGCCGGGGCTAAGGCGCTTAAAGACAAAAAAAACACAAAAAGGAAAAAGGTAACAATGAAACCTGTCGTTAAACTCTTCGAACGGAATCTCATAGCAGTTCCCCTTTCTTTTTAAGCCTCCGGAGTTAGCTGACGGGTTCGGTAAAAGACAACCCTACCATTTCAGTCGTCGGTCGTCGGGCAGCGGTCGTCAGTATTAAGTTGGAATTCGCTTAAGCGAATTCCTTCTATCCTGACGTCTGACGTCTAAATTGGATTCACCCCTGAAATTTGGGTCCTCCGTACCTAAATGATTTTAGGATTCGGCTTTTTGGCTTTGGCTGCTGAATTTTATTCATCCGGCAACCAGTTACTATAGTAACGGAAATAGTAAGGCCTGTACAAAGGTAATTTTTTGTACAAGCCTAATATAACCGTAAATAGTTCAGCCTGGCAAAGCCGGAAAATTTAGCAGACCCGGAATAATGTTAACAGAACTAGCCGCGTTCTAATGAAAATTCAATTTCACTCTAAATTAGTGAAGGATGTTAAATGTTAACAATCTAAATTTTTATTTCCTACTTAACCACGTCAGCGTCTATCTCCACCAGTTTCATCAACATTTTCGCTTCTTGGGCAGCAGCGCCTGAAAAGAGCAGCCTGGCTTGCCCCTGGGCGATTAATTTTTGCAAAACCTGGATAACGTAAATTCCAGTTGTTTTGCCGGGAACAGGGCTATCCTCCCCTAACCCCAGGGCTGCCAGGAAACCGTTATTATACCCGAGGGTGCTGCCCTCAGAATAGCCTTTTTCGTACCCCGACTCAAAACCCAGGCTATATCCCTGATGATAACCCGTGTTCCTGCCTGCCCGGTAAGCCTCTTCTTCCGCCTTTTTCTTATCTGCCAGGATTTCTTGAGCCTCCTGCGGACCACAGGCAGGGTCCTCCTCAAGATCCTCTGAAATATTTTTACCCATGGTCACCGCCCTTTCCATACCGTTTATTCCTGCCGCACTCAGGCTAAAACAAGGCCCGGGAGATAAACCCGGAGTCTTTTCAATATTCTTGTACCGCATTTTAAGGCCGCCACTTTTTTATATAATTAGGAGCGTAAAAAACAGCTCCCAGTCCTTCTGTCAGCACCAGGCATTCCAACCCATCCACTTCTTCCACGAAACAGGATAAAATGAACAGCTTTTTTTTCAACCCCTTACAAAACCTTTTTAAGAATAGTTCATCAAGGTCATAAAGCTCCCCCAAAGTATGACCAAAACCTTCCACCACAAGGGAGAATCTCCTGTCTGCCTGTCTCTTTATTTCAATTTTTACAGGTGTTTTACGGGTTACTCCTGTTAATTCATTAATCCCTTTTAAATAATGGCGGGCTACCTTTATGGCCTCTTCCCTGTTTTTAAACCTGGGGCCGATCACGGGGATGTTTTCTCCAAGAAAAGTTAAAGCGATATCTCTTGAGACAATGGATCGGTACACCATATGGTAAGCCTCCTAAGCGATCATAGCGGCAAAAAGCGCAGATGTGACTAGAACTCTATTGCCAGACGGTTAATAACATTGCTAATCCTGTTGAATACGGTCAACTTATCTGAGCCCGCAAACAATAGACCTACAACTTCCTGGTCCGCGTTCAGAACGACAGAACCGCTGTCACCCGGCTGAGAACTCATATCCGAAACAACCTGATCTGAAAACCAGACCTTCTCTTCATCTTCCATTTCCACCTGCAAAGTTGTGCCCACAGATTTAACCACACCCCTGGTGATACCTGTGGTCCTGCCGCTTTTCACCACTTTATCACCTGGCTTGACGTCTGAAACCCCCTTGGTTTCACCTACCTCCAGAATGCTGGCCATGGCCAGATTAGTGGAATCAAGTTTGGCCAGAGCGCAGTCAACGGTATTTTCGGTCTTAAAGCGCTTATAGAAGCGGATTTCATAATCCTTTTTGACCAGGTTGAGTATCCTGGTGCTCCCTCTGGCCATGGCTAAGGCCACCGGGCAGTCAGACTTTTGCACGTTTTTTTCTATTGGCACATAGCGGTAAAGTGTGCCCACCTGGTCTGCCATTTTACCACCGTCATAAGGCCCGGGCTGCAGAATAGGATCGCCAATTTTAGCCCTGGGCTTCTGTAAACTCGATCCGTTGGCGAGGACATGATTGTTGGAAAGAATCATTAACTCCCTGGTGGCCTTGTCTTTAACTATAGCCCCCAAAGTGCCGGCCGTAGATTTGAAATGGCCTATGCTCACGCCCGGATGGCAGGGCCTGTCGCGTTTGGTGCGCACATCCAGCATCCTGACCACACCGATTTCAACCACATCGGTAGCCAGACCGTTGATTTTATCAGGCACCACATGGCTCCTGGTGAGATCGGCTGGTGGTAATTTTTTTTCCACATAAACCACAAAGGCCGGCTCGCCTGTGCTTTCTTCTCCAATATGTTTATAGCCTATCCCGACACCAACAACATTTTGGAGGCCGAGCAGTTTTCCCCGTGTTTTTTTCAGTGCCCTGAAATAACGATCCATAAGCAAAACCCCCTTTGGTATCCACATTCCTTAAAGTCCTACAACATCATATGCGCAGACACTAAAAGGGGTACGTGGCTTAATAAGGGGATTTTGGTATGCCCATACGGTACTTGCCGCGGGTTTCCATCCCGCCGATACCGTTTAAGCCAGTTATAGTCCCAGCTAAAATATCTTTAATAGAAATAGGGTCGTAAATGGAAGTATAAGCTATTTTTTCAACCACAAATACCGGGTCGTAAGCGTGGATCATTACCCGCTGCGGTGAACTCGCAAAGTTTGCGCCGGCGCCCAGGATAGCCTCGTAGTGCGACTGGCAGGCACCGGCAAATATAACCAGGTCATCCCTGCTTTTTTCATATTGACGGGCAGCCTTTACAGCTTCGACAAAATAATTTGACGAGTAGTAATTGTTAATATCACTGAAGTCTGTTTTGCCCTTGATGAATCCGTCATGGCCGGTCAGCACCAGCAAATCAGGGGCGTGTTTTTTAAGAAGGGACTCCACCACTTTGGGCTGCTGTTCTTCTTCGATATTGTAGCCGTCGGCCGGTATATTAAGCTGTTTATAAGTGGTTAAACAAAGGTCCAGGTAATCGGCGTCCCCGTCAATATGCAAAACTTTCCCAGGCACATCGAAACCGTCAAGATTATTAGCATTGTTTTTATCGTTTTTTTCTGGCTGTGCCGCCCTCCCCAGGATGAATTCCCTGTCCTTCTGCCGCCTTTCAAAAATGCGGCCCATATGTTCATTGCTTTTAATGGTATGCGCCCGCAGGTAGAAGGCCAGTTCTTTCGAATCTATCTTGATCAGGTCTTCCAAAGGGGCGTTGGCGTAAAGCCTGTAATGAATGCCTTTGAGCAGGCAGTATTTTTTTTCATTGTTGTCTTTACATAAATCCATAACTTTAAAGAAAATATCCTTATTATAAGATTTTCTCCCAACCACGTCTCCTATTTTTATCTCTCCCATTATTAAAACCCCTTAATATTTTTCTATATCATATGAAAGAGACAATGTTGGTTGTGTATACACCAGTAACTTTTTGTAATGATTTCCATATGTTAGTTATAAATAAGGCTTTTGAAAGGTAAGAAAAAATGCTAGCGGCTGTAGTCCCGGTTTTTAATGAAGAGAAACGTGTGGGAAAAACTGTTGAAACATTATTGTCTATACCCTCGGACCTGATTATCCCGGTTATCAATGGCAGCTGTGACAGTTCCAACCGCATTATCCAGCAGATTAAATCGCCACGGGTACTGCCACTTAACTTTATAGAACCTCTGGGCATCGACATCCCAAGGGCAATAGGGGCAAAGGCCGCCCTGGATATGGAGGCCTCAGCCGTTCTGTTCGTGGATGGGGATATGGACGGTAATATCGCAGGGAATTTAAAGGAACTGGTAACAAACCTAATTGAATGTGACGCCGATATGGCTTTAACCGACTGTTACCCCGGGGTATACCAGACTGGTCTTTCAAGTCTTGCCTTCGAAGTATTACATGCCCGCAGTACGTTAAACAGGGCTATCGGTCTTAACAGCTCAATTGGGGTCGCTTCGCCCAGTCACGGACCACACGCGGTTTCACGCCGCCTCCTCCAGGCCGTTCCCCTGCAGGAAATTGCTATACCACCAGTAGCCCTGGGGCTGGCTGTTAAAAAAAACCTGAAAATTATCGTGGGGACTACCATACCCCATAAAGCGCTCGGTTCACCCGACAAAGACCCCTGCCATTCGGAACTGATCGCCCAGACAATTATAGGTGACTGTATGGAAGCGCTTTATGTTTTCCGGAATGAAAAGCGCCGCCGCACCTTTAACCAGGTGGAATACAGCGGCTACCACCCCCGGCGGCGCTGGGACCTGCTGGATGATTTTCTTCAAAGGAAATAAAACAGCAGCTTACTGGGGAACTAATACAAAAAATCCCGGCTATTAATATCGCCGGGATTTTTATTTGGTGTGCTTATCTGCCACAGTGGAAGCTCCATAGGCCTCCGGTTTGATTTTTGCCCTGAAGCCGCTGCCGGTTACCATGCCCACCACCTCGCGGATCAGGTTTTTTGTTTCTCCGTGAACACTGACATCAATGTGTATTTCCACATCTAACTCGTCAACATCGTCAAACCCGAAATCTGCGAAATACTTATGCACCATGCCTCCTACTTCCAGGCTTAAAGCGGTTTCGTAAAAAATTTTTTGACGCAGGCTTTTAATTTTACGCTGAATTTTTTTATGATAGTAATAGCGTGCTCCTTTGCCCAGCCGGTGGACAACAATAGCCGTAATAAAACAGGTGTCGTTTTTCACCATGGAGTCAGATCCGATAATAATCTTGTAAGCGGAAGTAGGCAGACCTTTGATATATCTGATTATGTCAGCCATCATTTCTTCAAAATCCATTTTCCCTTTGGAAGGGCTGGTAAAATACATGTTCACTCCTCTATCCTCACATCAACCTGCTATCGCTAATACAATATTCTTTTTTGACAGTAAAAGTCAAATTTCAGCCTTTTAGCTCCATGAAATTACCTGCTAAAACAGCAAACTCCGCCAAACTTAATGTTTCACCCCGCCGGGCGGGGTCGATCCCCGACTGTTTAAGCGCGCGCAGGCAGGTTTCCTTGTCGACGCCCAGATTGGAGCCTGAAAGGGAGTTTATAAGTGTCTTACGCCTCTGCCCAAAAGAAGCTCTGATTATTTTAAAGAATTCTTCCTCACTGGGCACCTGTACAGCCGGTTCCGGCCTTATCGCCAGGCGTACCACCGCCGAATCAACATCTGGCTGCGGGAAAAAAACCGTCCTTGGGACGCGAAAAAGTATCTTTGGCTCGGTAAAATATTGAACGGCCAGGCTTAAAGCGCCGTAAGCTTTGGTTCCCGGCAAGGCCGCGAGGCGCGCCGCTACTTCCAGCTGAACCATAACAATGATCAGGGAAATGTTAAAACGATTTAAAAGCAGGTGCATTAAAAGGGGACTGGTAATGTAGTAAGGCAGGTTAGCCATCAGCTTGTATTTTCCAGCCTCCCGTCCGAATTCCCCCCCCGTCTTTTCCCATGCCAGCAGGTCAAAATCTGTTTTAAGGGCGTCGCCCTGAACAACTTCTATATCCCCCGCCCCTTCCAGCACTTCCGCCAGAGCGGGCAGCAGCCCCCTGTCCACCTCCACAGCCAGAACTTTCCCGGCACGGGCGGCTATGCGCCCGGTCAGAGCGCCCAAACCGGGACCGATTTCCACAACCAGGTCCTCACCGGTCAGTTCTGCTCCGGCTATAATTTTATTGATAATATTAGAGTCAACCAGAAAGTTTTGCCCCAGGCTCTTGCGGCAGGAGATTCCGAAGCGCTGCATTATAGAGCGCACCACTGCCGGTGATATGACTTCAAACAATCCCTGCCCCCCCTATTCTTGTGTTTTTTTAATTGTGAACTCCCCTCTGATGTTCGACATAATGCAAATGTTTACCTTTTATTATTACCCGATTAAGGCAAAAGAAAAAGGCCTTGCGGCCTTCGTTCTAATCTAAAATATACACTTTAACCCGCCTTAAGCCCCAACTCATGGCCTCCTCATGTGATTCAAAAAACAGGTCAATCCTGTTTCCGGTAATGCTGCTTCCACGGTCGAGCGCTGTGGCATAACCATAACCCTCCACATACAGCCTGGTCCCCAGCGGGATATTGCTTGGGTCAACCGCAACCACTCCGTAGTAGGGTGCAACTCCACTGGATGTATTGTATCCAGTGTAGGAATAGGCGGATGATAACATATCAACGGCTTCGGAATACCTGATATCCTCACCGCCTCTTGACACTATCATGCCGCTGCCTACCATAATGATTTTATTTACAGTTTCCGAGATTACCTCTGTTGACAGCATCTGGCGGCTTACCTCAATCTTGTCCCTGTATGTAACCAACCAGGTTTGCCGTTCGGCTCCCGCCTGGCCTTCCTGAGCGACACGGGTGGCGCCCTGTGGCAGTTGAGTGGTGTATCTGTTTACCGTTTCAAAATCAATGGGGGCTTCTTTTACTTCTGTTTCTGTACCAATCCTGGCCACCAGAACATTCATACCCTGAACGACGGGAGTCCCCGCCTCGGGCCTCACTTCGTCTTCAGGCCCCAGGTTTATCGCGTATTCCTTGAGCAGATCGCTTACTGTTTGACTTTGGGTCCTAACCTGCAAAACTTGCCCATCCAGAGAAATGTTCGCATCAAGCGCGCTTTTAACTGATATAACCATACCCTTTTTCAAAGAAGCCTCTACCGGTGGCACAACTTGATCCTTATCCAACAGCGCCACTTCGTTTGACTTCAGAACCCCTCCGACTGTGCGGGAAAAGGTCTTTACCGTGGTTTCCTTACCGTCCACAACCAGCGTAACCGTTTTATTAAACCAGGCGTAACAGCCAAACAGGGTAGCTGTAAGTACAAGCGCGGCCAATGCCCAGTGCATCGTAAATCTCTGTATCCGGAATGAGCCCGGCCTTCTATTTCCTTTGTGTATCCACCTTTCCAACAATACCTTCCAACTCATCAAATGCCTCCTTTGCGACAGGTCCGGCACTTCTTAGGTTCATTACTCTTTTATCTATCACCCTTCATTTGCACATTTTCCTGCTATTGTCACTGTCCAATCGCTGTCTTGGTACCTGTGCCGCTATTTTACTAACACATTTACATATTACTATAAGTTGGCGGTTTTGGGTAGGGTTTATTTTTGTCGCTTTTCATCGGTTATAGCGGAAGGCCTGTTTTAACCGGCTTTTTTAAAGATTAAAAATTAAGCCGGGTGTTGTCTCAACACCCGGCGTTTCCTTTTACATTGATTTTTCAACCAGTTCTATATTCTTCTCCCTGAACCATTTTTTAAGATACTCCATATACCTCTCGTTTTGCAACCTGTACCATTTGCGCCGCTCTTCTTCGTAGTCCATTAACACTCTTCTGAACCTTGTGTCTTCAATTTCATTTTCCAGCTGTTTTTTTAAATCCTGATCTGCCAGGCTGGCCATAAAATCCTGCTTGATTTTTAATGACAGTTCTTTTTCCAGTTTGGGGAGCCTGATGAAGCGGTCAGGCTGTTTATCCAGTTTTTTCATCGTATCTTCATGCTCGGGAAAGTCCATTGGTGAAAAATATCTAACGTCACCGGTTTGCAGGTCAATATAGTATTCAGAGTGCTGGCTGCTGTTCTCAAAAGCGTTTATAAGCCATGCCATCGTGACTGGTACCTGGCGCATTCACCATACCTCCCCTTAGAAAAACAAATCATCTAAAATTCAATCCCTTTTTGGGCGGGGATACCCCTGGTGTAGTGGTGTTTTATTTCCTTCATTTCGGTAACCAGGTCTGCCCGCTCGATAACTTCCGGGGGAGCGTTGCGGCCAGTTAGAACAAGGTGAAGGTCATCGGGTTTTTTAGCCATCAGGCCCAGTACATCGTCCAGGGAAACCAGTCCATAATTAAGAGCGTACAGGATTTCGTCAAGAACGATAAGATCGTATTTACCGGAGGAAATTTCAAATCTGGCCGCCTCCAGGGCTTCTGTGGCGGCATGGCGGTGTTCATCCAGTGACTGATCGCCCGGTCCTTTGATAAAACCCTCACCCATCTGGCGCATTTCAAAGTCAGGACCAATTTTTTCAGCGGCTTTCAGTTCGCCGTACTTCCAGCCGCCTTTAATAAACTGGAGGACCAGCACCTTCATCCCCTGACCCCAGGCTCTGAAGGCCATACCTAAAGCAGCGGTGGTTTTACCCTTGCCATTGCCGGTGTTTACCAGAATCAAACCGTTTTTCTTCTCGCCCATCAATTGCCCTCCTTTATACACCTTTTCCCAGACTCATTTACCCCTTTCAAACATTTAAGCTTTAGGTATATTATTCAAGCAATTCGGAATAATCTCCTGCCATTTTCGGTACACATTTGTGCTAAATCTTCTGTTTTCATTCCCCTGAGCCTGGCTACCTCTTCAGCTGTGAAAAAAACGTAGGCCGGCTCATTTCTCTTTCCCCGATGCGGCATGGGAGTAAGATAGGGAGCGTCTGTCTCAACCAGCAGGCGGTCGCCTGGAACGCGGACAGCCACGTCTTTCAGCCTGGGCGCTTTGGGGAAAGTGACAGGCCCCGCGATCGAAATATAAAATCCCATCTCAAGGCAATCCCTGGCCATTTCCCAACTCCCGGAATAACAATGCATTACTCCACCGGCAGATCCCAACCCTTCCCTGCGTAAAATGTCCAGGATATCACCATGAGCGTCACGGTCGTGTATGATTACAGGCTTCCCCAGCTTTTTGGCCAGCGACAGCTGTTCTTTAAACACCCTCTGCTGTACCGGACGTGGTGA
Organism: uncultured Pelotomaculum sp.; assembly: GCA_964543575.1. Lineage (GTDB taxonomy): Bacteria > Bacillota > Desulfotomaculia > Desulfotomaculales > Pelotomaculaceae > Pelotomaculum_B. The sequence goes on along the minus strand of CAZIYV010000015.1, from coordinate 24,280 downwards.
AAGGTCACGGTAGTAATCCAGGCCCATTTCACCCAGCGCCACCACCCTGGGGTGGGAAGCTATTTTTTCCAGCTCCGTCAGGTAACCGGGACCGGCCTCGGCAGCATTGTGAGGGTGAAATCCCACTGCCGCGTAAATCAGTTCATATTTCTCCGCCAGTTTAATTGAGCCCAGGGCGGTCTCAAGGTTAAAGCCCACATTTACTATATGCTTCATGCCAGCTTGCCTGGCGCGCTGGATCATCTCGTCCCTGTCATGGTCATAGACCTTATCGTCAAGGTGGGCATGCGTATCAAACAGAATCATAAACACCATTCCTTTTTTATTATTAACAATTAGTGAGACAAGGGCAATAGTGAGACAAGGGGACGGATCTCTTGTCTCATTTGTTTTTTAAGAATTCAGAAGACAGAATTCAGTAGTCATAATAAAAATACTTGGTTTTCATTCTGAATTCTGTCTTCTTTATTTTATCCCAGTCGTATCAATCCTCGGGAACAAGGCCTCGCTGCGCTTTAAGGCGGTGCCGGCGGGCAGTTTGCCCCAGCTTAGAGATTCCCAGGTTTGAAGATCGGGGCGGTCTTCCAGCCCCAACTGGGCCCAGACCCTGGCCGGCAGTTTGGGCATAAAGGGAGCAGCCATAATGGTTATAAACCTCAGGCTCTCAGCAAGATTATACATGACTGTGGCCAGCCTCTCCCGCCTGTCGGGATCCTTGGCCAGCGCCCACGGGGCGGACTCATCAACATATTTGTTGGCTCGCCCCACCAGGCGCCAGATTGTGGACAGGGCATTAGAGAGATCCATCTTCTCCATCCATTCCTCAACAGCAGCAGGTGTATCCTCCGCCAGATCGATAAGTTCCCTGTCAGGCCCTTCAGGCGCTCCCGGAGACTCTATTGTGCCCTTGAAGTATTTTTCCACCATGGCTATGGAACGGCTTACCAGATTGCCGAAGTCATTGGCCAGGTCTTTATTAATCCGTTCTACCAGTGCTTCCTCGCTGTAATAGCCATCTGATCCGAAAGGCAGTTCCCGGAGCAGGTAATAGCGGATGGCATCCACACCGTACTTATCAACAAGCGCCAGAGGGTCAATGACGTTTCCCTTAGATTTGGACATTTTACCGCTGTCAAGCAGTATCCAGCCGTGGCCCACTACATGTCTGGGCAGTTCTATCTCCAAGGCCATAAGTAGTATCGGCCAGATGATGCTGTGGAATCTGATGATATCCTTAGCCATAAGGTGCACATCGGCTGGCCAGTATTTTTTAAAGAGGCCGTCATCTTCCGTGCCGTAGCCCAAGGCCGAGATATAGTTGGTAAGGGCGTCCACCCAAACATAGATTACATGCCTGGGGTTGAAAGGCACAGGAATACCCCAGTTAAAGGTCGTCCTGGAAACACACAGATCCTCAAGGCCGCTTTTAATGAAGCTGACCATCTCATTGCGCCTGGAGACTGGCTGGATGAACTCAGGGTTTTCTTCAATATGTTTTAACAGGCGGTCCGCGTATTTGGACATTTTAAAAAAGTAGCTTTCTTCCTGCAGCAATTCTACCTGCCGCCCGCAGTCCGGGCAGTTCCCCTCTTCCAGCCTGCTTTCAGCCCAAAAGGCTTCACAAGGTGTGCAGTACCAACCCTCATAGCTGGCCTTATAAATATCATCCTGTTCATATAACTTCTGAAAAAGCTGAGTTACAACCTTCTGGTGGCGCGTTTCGGTAGTGCGAATAAAGTCGTCGTAATCCACCTCAAGCCGTCCCCAAAGGTGTTTGATACCAGCTACAATTTTATCTATAAATTCCTTTGGGGTCTCGCCCCTTGATTTGGCAGCCCGCTCAATCTTCTGGCCGTGTTCGTCGGTTCCAGTCAGAAAACGGGTATCGAAACCGGTCAGTTTTTTAAAGCGGGCTATGGCGTCTGCCGCCACGGTGGTATAAGCGTGCCCGATATGCAGATTGTCGCTTGGGTAATAAATCGGCGTAGTGATGTAAAATGTGCCTTTACTCATGTTTGACCTTCCTTTCATAAATACATGCAGCGAAATAAAAAACTCCGCCTCTGTTTTTATCAGGGGCGAAGCTATTAACTCTCGCGGTACCACCCTTTTTCACCGGACCCTTGCGGCGCACGGCCTTATCAGGTACAGGGAAACTCCTCCCGATACCCAAGCCTGATAACGGCGCTAAACCCGGCGCGGCTTACTGTTATTTCAGCCACGCGGCTCAGAGGCCATGTTCAACCTGCTTTCCCCGGCGGGTTTCCACCTTGTCCCGCTCTCTGTCCGGGTACCTCGTCCGGTTTACTCTTCCTCTTCATCGCCTTTTAAATGCTGTTTATTAATCAATAACCTGATTCTAAATGAAGGTCCACTTTTTGTCAAGTTTACAGATAACCTGCAAAATTATTGTAGATTTTTACAAAAACCACTTGACTTTTAATGGAATCATTGGTACCATTTACTTGTAAAAAATATAAACATTTTGTCGAAATTTGTCACAAAGGGAGGGATAGAATTTGAAATCAACTGGTATTGTCAGAAAGGTAGACGAGCTAGGCAGGGTGGTAATCCCGATCGAACTAAGGCGGACTTTGGGTATCGATGAAAAAGACGCTCTGGAAATTTACGTTGACGCGGAAAAGATCATCCTAAAAAAATATGAGCCCGCCTGTGTTTTCTGCGGCAATGCTTCCGACGTCCAGCATTATAAAAACAAAATGGTCTGCCGTGAATGTGCCACAGCTATGTTTGAACATGCCAAAGCTAACTAATTAACCAATCTATGAGAGAGACTTCCTGTCTCTCTTTTTTTTGCCCATTTTCATCTGCTTTCATCGATAACCGCCTGGTAAACCTCTCTCTTCGGCAGGCCCCGCAGACGGGCGACCTCGCGGATGGCCTCCTTTCGCGCCATGCCGGCCGCTTCCAGTGCAAAAACGTGATCAGGAGCGCTGAGTCCGGTACAGATTGATTTATCTTCAGAAGTCAGTTCTTTGTCCGTGGCTCCCGCCACAACCAGGGTAAATTCACCCCTGGGTTCGTTTAACTTAAAGTGTTCCGCAATATCTGCCAGATGACCCCTGATAACCTCTTCATAACGTTTGGTCAATTCCCTGGCCGCCGCAGCCGGGCGGTTGCCAAAAGCTTTAATGAGTTCCCCCAGAGTTACCCTGACCCGGTGCGGAGCTTCATAAAAGATCAGGGTTCCGCGCTGGCGGCGAAGTTCCTCTAATTTTTCCCGCCGGGCTTTTTTTGCTGTAGGCAGGAAGCCGGTGAAGAAAAACTGCTCTGTGGGCAGGCCTGAAATCACCAGGGCGGTTATACCCGCGCTGGGACCAGGGACCGGAATCACCCCGCAACCTTTTTCCAAAGCGCCCGTAACCAGCTCCGAGCCGGGATCGGAAACGCCGGGCATCCCGGCGTCTGATACCAGGGCAATGCTTTTGCCGCCTGCTAGCAGATCAAGGAGGCAGCACCCCTTTTTTTTCCGGTTGTGCTGGTGATAGCTGGTAAGTGGGGTATGAATCTGGTAATGGCTGAGCAGTTTACGGGTGTGGCGGGTATCCTCGGCAGCGATCAGGTCGGCTTCCCGCAGCACTCTTAGAGCACGGAGGGTTATGTCCTCCAGGTTGCCGATAGGGGTGGCGCAGAGGTAAAGCACCCCTTTTTTAGTCGTTGTTCGCTGGTCGTCGGTCGTCGGTATATTCTGCTTTTCTGTTGGGTCGTGAGACATAGAAACAAAGCTCTCCTTAAAGGTCCTGTAAAGATGCAGACCATACTATCGTGGGCATATTCATCAATCTCTGTGCGAATGAATTCGCACCTACAATTTCAGTCGTCGGTCGTCAGACGTAGGACGTCGGTATATTCTGCGTTTCTTTCGGGTCTTGGACGAAATGGAAAGCTTGAAACACACATCTTACGACATAATATTGTAGGTTCGGATTTATCCGAACACTCCGATGGGGACATTCTCCAATCGGGGACATTCCTCGTCCATAAAGTAATACCCCAAATAGAGGTGTGTCCCCGTTCCTTAGCTGGTGTGTCCCCTTTCCTAGCCGACTAAAGTCGCACCTTCCAGTTGAAAAGGAACGGTACGCGGTGCGAGGATCTTGGTTTTAAAAAGCCCAAGAGGAATACCCGGGTCCCACGTCTCACGTCTCATTTCTCACGTCTCATTTCTCACGTCCCAAGAGGGTTCCTGCTCTTTTCTCAGGAAGGCCATGCAAAAAAGACAATCGCCGGACCGCTTGCGGCCAAAATAAGCGTTACAGATGTGAAAATCGTGATCATACAGACCGAGCAGGTTAAAAAACCCTTTGTGCGGAACACCGGTGTCCGCTCCGGTTTCACCGCAAAGGCTCTCACGGTAAATGGCGGCCAGATCCTTTCTGAGCCGGGAGTTTTCTTCCTCCAGTTCCTGCGCTTTATTCTTTAACTCCTGTACCTCAGCCAGCAGGGCATGCAGCTTTATTTCCATTTCCCTGGTCAATTTAAACAATGATTGCATTAAACGGTCTCCTCGCCTGTCTGCTCCGCGTGCTCTTTCTTACAACCCCTGCAGTTCCTGACCTGGCCTTCTTTAAGGGTTATCTCCTCACAGAGATATTCTTTCACGATTTTGCTCTCTTTTAATTCTACACTAAGGCTGTTTTTAAAAATATTAATAGCGGCAACCTTGCCTTCCCCATCAGGAGTGACAACCTGGCTGCCGATCTCCGGGAAATCCTCCCTGGCCTGTTCATAAGATTCATTTTCGTACTTGAGACAGCACATCAACCTGCCGCATATACCTGAAATCTTGGTCGGATTCAGAGACAGGTTCTGATCCTTGGCCATGCGTATCGATACTGAAGCAAAGTCAGACAGCCAGGTGGAACAGCAAAGCACCCTGCCGCAGAAGCCCAGTCCGCCGATCATCTTGGCCTCGTCCCGCACCCCAATCTGCCGCAGCTCTATACGGGTCCTGAAGACTGAAGCCAGGTCCTTGACCAGTTCCCGGAAATCGATGCGCCCGTCAGCTGTAAAGTAAAAAATAATTTTATTGGCGTCAAAGGTTTGTTCAACCCCCACAAGTTTCATGGGCAGGTTATGGTCCGCGATTTTTTCCAAACCAACCTGAAACGCTCTGCTTTCCTTTTCCCTGTTGATTAAAAGCTGTTGATAATCCTGTTCTGTAGACTTCCTGAGCACTTTCTTAAGCGGTGCGACCACATCGCTTTCTTTTACTTCAAGAGGGCCGGTAACCACCTGCCCGTACTCAACTCCCCTGGCAGTTTCTACTATGGCGCCATCTCCCGGCGCCAGTGTGTTTTCGCCGGGGTCAAAATAATAAATTTTTCCGGCCTTTTTAAAGCGTACTCCCACAACTGTTAATACCACCGGCATCTATCCCTCCCCTAGTACAAATCATTTTTTTCAAGAAAAACGCGGTGCCCCGGTAAATTTTTTATTAGTAAACCCGGCCAGCCGTAAAAACAAGGCTTCAAGGACCAGCCTGGTGTTAATATTAGTCTCTATCTTGTCTTTAGCCGAGTCAATACTATCTATTATTTCCAAAAGAGTGATGGTCTCAAATCGATCTGATTCTTTTTTAATAACCCCGGCGTGATCAGGGTTAAACAACAAGCCGGTTTCCCCGGTCTCCCTGTACACCATCAGGTCACGGAACCAGCAGGATAGTATTTCTAACGCAAAAGAAGCGTTCTCCCTGCTTTCAGTAACTTTTTCAGCCATTTCCAGTGCCTCGCACGGACCTGATTCCTCCAGCGCCTCCAACAATCTGTAAACCGCCTGACGTTTCTCCTGGAAAGACCCGGATGTATACGCCAAAGCTTTGCCCATACTTCCACCTGAGAGAGCGGCGGGCAACAGCGCTCCTTCCTTAGTCATACCGTGCAGCGCTACCAGTCCCTCGATTAATTCAGGCAGCGGGATATTTTTAAAACAAACCTGCTGGCAGCGGGAAATAATTGTAGGCGGAAGAAGCTGGGGCCTTGCTGTAACCAAAATGAACACTGTGCCTTCTGGAGGCTCCTCTAAAGTTTTCAACAGGCAGTTGGCTGCCTCAGCTGTCATAGATTCTGCCTGCCGGATTAAAAAAAGCTTGCGGCCGCCCTGATAAGAACGGTAAGGAACCCTGCGCTGGATTTCCCTGATCTGTTCAATTTTAATGGATGCGCCGCCCGGCCCGGCGGAGTAAAAGTCAGGGTGATTGCCGCTTTGCATCTGACGGCAGGTACGGCAAACCCCGCAGGCGTCCCCGCCAGCGGGACAGAAACAGAGCAAAGCACGGGCAAAGGACAGGGCGACTGTTTCCTTGCCTACCCCCTCGGGACCGGTAAAAAGATAGGCATGTGCCACTCGATCGTGGGAAATGGCGTTAATGAGCATTCTCACAACCTGTTTATGTCCGGCTATCTTTTTCAGGAAAAGCATTTAAAATTTCCTCCACCGCCATCAGAACATCCTCATACACTGGTCCGACCGGCCTGTTGGCGTTAATTACCCTGTAGCGGCCTGGCTCACGGGCGGCCAGTTCCAGGTAGCCCGACCTGACCTTGCGGTGAAACGTACGGGCCTCCCGTTCAATCCGGTCAACGTCCCGGCCCGACTGATTGATCCGCTCCATTCCGTTCTCAATCCCGGAATCCAGGATAATCGTCAAATCCGGAACCAGTCCATCGGTCGCCGGTTCATTGATCCGCTTCAGCAGATTGACTCCAATACCCCGCCCGAATCCCTGATAGGTCAGGCTTGAATCAATAAAACGGTCGCAGAGCACAATCTCACCTTTATTCAGCGCGGGTAAAATCACCTGAACGACATGCTGCGCCCTGGCAGCGGCGTAAAGCAGCGCTTCAGCCCTGGGGGCCAGTTCACTGTAAGCCGGGTTTAGTAAAATCTCCCTGATGGCTTCTCCCACCCTGGTGCCACCTGGTTCCCTGGTGTCTAAAACAGTGAAGCCCCGTCTTCTTAGATCTTCAGCCAGAAGGTTGAGCTGGGTAGTCTTGCCGGACCCGTCGATACCTTCAAAAACAATAAACTTCCCCTTCATAAAACCCTACATCCTATTCTATCACAATTTTTATACTTTTTAATGTGGGATCGGACGGCCCCTGGCAGGGCAGCCTCATCCCGCTCACCAGCGTCAAATATTCGTGAATCTCCTCAGTTATTTCTTCCCCCGGGTTTACGGCAGGAATACCAGGAGGGTAAACAGCCACTGTCTCCGCGCAGATCCTGCCCCTGGCTTCAGCCAGAGGTGCTTTCCGCGACCGGGCAAACCAGGCTTCCCGTGGCTTCATCCTTTTTATGAAGCTTGCCGGCACGTTCGGCAGCGCCGTAACAGCAGGGAGTATATCCCTGGCGGCGATGTCCTCCAGCGCGTTTACCAGCGCGTCGCACTCCCCCTGAGTTGAGCCGATTGAAATAAAAGCAACTATATTGCCGGCGTCCGCCATCTCCACAAAAACATTGTATCGCCCGGCCAGCAGTCCGCTGACCTGATAGCCGGTCAGTCCGAGTCCCCGCACTGAGATGACAAGTTTGGTTGGATCCAGCTCTTGCCCGAAACAGCCTTCCGGCAGGTAATCAGCTGTTAATATACGCAATCCTTTGATCCGGGATAACCGCTCACTTACATACCGGGACAATTCAAGCACTTTCTCAAGAAGGAATTCTCCCTGCAGGGCCATCTGCCGCCTGGCCAGGTCCAGAGAAGCCATCAGGATGTAAGACGGGCTGGTGGTTTGCAGCAGGCGCAAGGCGGCAGCGACCGCGTCACTGTCAACAATTCCTTCCCTTAAGTGCAGGATGGAGCTTTGACCCAGCGAGCCCCCCAGTTTATGTGTGCTCTGGACCACAGCGTCCGCGCCGGATGCCATGGCATCCGCCGGCAAACCGGGGTGAAAGCGCAGGTGGGCGCCGTGCGCTTCATCCACCAAAATGGGCTTGTCTGCCTCATGGGCAGCCACAGCCTGCCCGGCCAGGTCCGACAGCACCCCGTAAAAGTTGGGACAAACCGCCAGGACTGCCGCCGCGCCAGGATGACTTTTCAGCGCCTGGCGGATTCTCAGAGGCGGCACACCGCAGTCCACCCCGAATTCAGGTATGATTTCCGGCATAACATATACCGGATCGGCTCCGGCTATAACCAGGCCTCCCAGTACCGAGCGGTGGGCGTTTCTGGGCACGATCACTTCCCTGTGCCCCGCCTGAGCGGTCAGCAGCGCCTGGATGCCAACCGAAGTACCGTTAACCAGAAAAAAACTCCGGTCAGCCCCGTAGATTTTTGCCGCCAGTTCCTGGGCCCGGGCTATAGGTCCATGAGGGTTGTGCAGATCATCAAGTCCCGGCAGTTCAGTCAGGTCAAAGGCGAAAAGCGCTTGACCCTCAAGCGTAAGCAGCTCTGCCGGGAGCGCCTTGCCCTGCCCGTGACCAGGGATATGAAAACCGGCCGGGTTTTTTGCAGCGTGTCTTACCAGGGCTTCAAAGAGCGGCGCCCTGCTCTGCATGCTAGGCAAAAAAATAAAAACCTCCATCAGAAACAATTTTAAAAAAATGCACCTTTTACTAAACTTTAATTTTATCATAAGAGAAGCGCTATTACCAAGGATATCCTGTAATTTTACCAGCAGTTTAATCTTATATATGATCGATTCCGGGCTACAATATCAAAATAAACTTTTTTTAAAAAGAGGGGTGGTACTTGTGATCGGTTATTTTCCTGATAAAATAGACGAAAAAACCCTGTCCAGGAAATACCGCACCAACGTAGGTAAACTGATCAGGGCTTGGAAACATGGCCTTTCGGATCAAGAAGTCGCGTCAAAAACAGGTGTAGGATTGTCCACTATCCATTTAATAAAACAGGACCTTGAACTGGCTCACAGGTACATTCGTCTCAACCAAAAAAAACAACAATTCAATGCTCATGCGCTCGGTTCCGACCAAATTTTTTTTAGCCCCGATATATAAGTATCATAATCCGGATCGTTCCTGGTCAGTGAGATAATTTTTGTTTCACAGGCGGGGCAAATATAGTTGCCTCTCACACAGAGACCCTGTTTGTCGTCCCGGCGGAATTGCCTGCATAGGATACAGGCAGGTGATTCCACAGCCACCGTCTTTCACCACCTGGTGTCAGATTAAAAAAAGAATATGTCTGATCTAAAATATGAAGCGAACCTTGATTTGGTGAGAGAGACCGCGCACAGGGTCTCTCTTAATGTTTATTCTTTTTTTTATCCATTCTGATGGCGCAGTCAGGACACACATTCTGACAGATACCACAGGCGATACACCTGTTGTCCGCTTTAACCGAGGGTGTACCGTAAACTCCCAGGACATCGCTCCAGTCTATGCAATCCACAGGGCATTTTTCCACGCAGAGCCCACAGCCTTTGCAGAGACCGGGGAACAAGGTCCAGAATCCTTTTTCCAGCTCCAATGTCCTGCCATTAAACTCCAGTGCCATATTTTTCAAACCTCCATTATTAGACGTGTGAAATGGGACGTGGGTATATCCTGCATTCCTTTTAGGTCATGGGCTGTAAGAAATCTTTGGCCCTTGACACTATCTTTCAATCCCACGTCTCACGTCCCACGTCCCAAGAGGAATGCCTATGAATCTCACGTCTCACGACCTAAGAGAAATGGCTTGAATCTCACGTCCCACGTCCCACGTCTCACGTCTCAATTGTCCCACGTTCCACATCTCACGACTCAATTCCACACCACGCTCCAGCGCTTTAAAGTTTAAATCGCGCAGCTGCGGCTGTTTTTCAAATTTGTAGCCCAACTTCTTTTCAATAGCGGCCTTGGCCTTATCCAAAGAAATAATCCCGCTTGCGCCAATTACCGCTCCCATTATTACCATATTAAAAACCCGCGGCTGAAGCTCCTTTCTAGCGACTTCCATGGCCGGGACTGGCAAAACTGTGGCGGCGTTCTTTGGCAGTATACCCGCCACATCCTCTATAGCGCTGTCGTAAATAAAGGTAGTTTCCGGTCCGACGTATTGGGCGGTGCGGTGCACAGCACGGTCGCTTAAAGCCGCCACAAAATCACCTGTCTGGAATTTGGGGGAACCGATAGGATAGTCACTGATCTGGATAAAAGCGACTGAAACCCCTCCACGCTGCTCCACCCCAAAATTCGGAATGTAGAGGGCCTGCTTGCCCTCTTCATTAACAGCCTCTGCCAGAATTTCCGCTATGGACTGAACTCCTTGCCCGCCTTCTCCCGCCAGGACCATCCGTATAACTTCATGCATCTGCCATAACCTCCTCTTGCCCCGGCACTTTGATTTCTCCTGTTTTAAAGTACCCGGCCATATCCTTTTCAATGAATTCCCAGGTTTTTGCCGCATTGGTACGCCAGTTGGTGGGACAGGCTGAAAGTGCCTCGACAAAGGAGAAGCCGTTCCCTTCCATTTGATTTTTTAAGGCTTTTTTTAAATATCCGGTTAACTGTCGCAGGTTAGATATGCTGCCCCTGGCTACATAAGCGCCTTCCTGAACAATCGAAGAAATCATTTCCGCTCCACGGAAAGGTAACCCTGTCGCGACGGGATCACGGCCGTAAGGGGATGTTTCTGTTTTTTGGCCCGGCAGGGTGGTGGGAGCCATCTGTCCGCCGGTCATGGCATACTGTGTATTATTGGCGACAATCACTGTAATTCTTTCATTGCGCATGGCTGAGCTGACCAGGTGCTGGACACCAATTGAGTAACCCCCGCCATCACCCATATAAGCGATGCAGATCAGTTCCGGCCTGGCTCTTTTGATACCGGTCATTACCGGAGTTGTCCGTCCGTGGTGGGCCTGAACCGTATCCAGGTTGAAAAGGTCCCAGGAAAGCAGGGAGCAGCCAATATCACAGCCGTAGATAACATTGGACTGGATTTCAAGGTCGTCAATTGCCTCTCCCAGGCATTTTAAAATCAACCCGTGGCCGCACCCGGGACAGAACTTGTGCGGCTTGTTATCAACCCGCCAGGTTTTAGGCATTACAGGCGTAGGTTGCATGATGACCCTCCAATACCATTCATTATTTCTTTTACTCTCGCTTCCACTTCCCCGGCTGTTATGCCAACCCCGGGCTTGAAGAGAGTAAATATTTCAATGGGGACTCCACAGGCTACATCCTTCAGCAGCCTTGCCATCTGCCCGTACGAGGATTCCACCACCAGGATTTTTTTCACCCTGGCCACCAGTTCCTTTATTTGAGGCGCCGCAAGCGGGCGCAGTGTAACGGGCCTGAAACCTCCTACCTGCAAACCCTGTTCGCGCAGGGTTTTGACAGCTTCCCTGACAGCCCGGAAAACAATGCCGTGCGCTATAATGACCAGGTCCGCTCCTTCAGTTTCTATAGACTCATATTCCGCGATTTCAGAGGCAACATTTTCAAAGTCCTTTATATCACCCATCACTTTTTCATAGAGCTCTTCTTCCAGGTTAAAGGTGTTTCTGTACTGGGCCGGGGGCCTGTCCTTGCCGGGTTCACCTTCTTTGCCCACAAATGGTTCCGGTTCAAGCAGGCTGATCCCCCGCGTTTCCGGGTCATAAATTGTCAGGGGTTCGCGCATCTTAGCCTGGTAGCCGTCCCCCAGCACAAAGGTGGGGAAACGGTATTTCCAGGCCGTATTAAAAGCTTTAATCGTATAGTCGTACAGTTCCTGGTGCCCGTCTGTGGAGTAAACCACCCTCATTCCTTCACCGTTGCCGCCCATAGTTGTAAGGGTTACTTCCTGCTGAGAATAAATCACCGTGGCCGTAGATGGGCCGCCTCTCTGCTGCACCACCACCACGGTGGGCAGACGCATCATTTCAGCCATGGCCAGGGGCTCCTGCATCAAAACGTTGCCGCTGCCCGATGTTGCTGTAAAAGCTTTACGCCCCGCCAGTACCCCGCCAGCCGTCGCAAAGCCGGCTGAAAGCTCATCTTCCGTCTGTAAAAATTTCTTTTCATATTTGGGAGCAAGCCTGGTCCAGTAATGCATAATCTCGTTTTGAGGTGTGATTGGATAACCGTACATGATATCAGCCCTGGCTGCCAGCGCCGCCCAGGCCACCACTTCATTCCCGGTCATAAAAACTCTTTTTTCTTCCATAACAGCTTTCTCTGACATTTAAAACCCCCTATTCTGAGACGTGAGAAGTGAGATATGAGACGTGAGACCCATAGGTATTCCTCTTGTGTCTTTGGTTTAGGTGCGAATCTTTTTCACACAACGAATGTTAGATTAATCGTATGAATTAATTCAAAAAAAACTTCAGTCGCTAGTCATGTGTCGGAATATTCGGTATTTTTTGGATATTTTTGACCCTTAAGGATAGCTTTCATTCTCACGTCTCATTTCTCACGTCTCAATTTACCAGAACGCTTTTTGCATAAATCTTTCCAGCGGGCGGACCGGGTTGCCCATACAATCTTCCGGACCTATTTTTTCGGCAAGTTTGGCGCCGGCCAGGGTGGCCACCACCGGCAGGCCAAGGATTGACGCGGCTTCGGTCACTATCCTGGCGCCTTTTTGAAGCAATTCCACAGTAGTTTCCCCAGCCAGGTGAGAGTTGTTAATCAGGCCGTCCACCCGCCCCATAGCGCTTACTTCCGCGACTATATCCTTTACAGTGGCCGTCATTGGCCGGGAAATATTTATAACCGCAAAAACTTTCAGGTCCGGGTCTCTGAAGGCGCCTTCCAGCAGGTTCAGGGTCCTGGCGCCATCCACCCCGTAACCGATATCCAGAATAATATCTCCCTCGCGCCTCAGCGCCCAGCGCGCAGCCGGTTTGATCACCGAGCCGGCCTCGCCCAGCCCTATGGTTTCTTCGGTTTTCCAGGCGATCACATCCAACCCCAGTGCGGACAGTTCTTTTTGCAGGGGTCGCAGCGTGTAAAAAGGCTCAACCAGATCCAAATCAACCAGGGCAACCTTCCTGCCCCGCCGGGACAGTTCCAGGGCGCGGTTGATGGCGCTCTCACTTTTGCCCGCCGCATATTCGCCTATATAAGCCTCCACGATCCGTTCTTTCATTAGTATGTTTGTCCCCCTGTTTTTTAAGCGGAAAATACCGTGAAAATTAAAATAGAAATTTGTGCTGCGAAAGTGATACAAAAGCAAAGAAGCAGGTTGGCGAGTTGGAAAAGAGCATCAAAAACTCTTCCTTCTCTACCCTCCCTGCTTCCTGTCAGCAACCCTTTATATCCTGATTTTGGCTGGACGGCCAAAAACAAGCAGGCTTTATGCTTGATCAACAGGAATACTCTATCACATCTGGTCTTTAAAGGTTCTAACGACCTCTTCTCTTTGACCAGGACTCTATTGAACGCTCTTTTAACAGATTGTCCAACGCCTATTCTACGGAAAATTTTGAATTTGTCAACTACTCTTTGATAATTATTTGCCAATTATCCCATTAGCAGTTCTTTCCTGACAATTTCCGGTTGCTTTTTAAGAGCGTACTATATTTATTTATGTACAATACATAGTGTTTTTATCAGCCCATCAACAAGCAGTTCAGCAGCACCAGCAGCAGTACCCCCGGCAGTTGAAGAATACCGGCGGTTAGTATTGTCGCTGGATTGATGGCGATGTGAAAGCCGAACTGACCGAATACCGTATTGATCGCCGCCAACAGGACTCCACCCAGCATGGCCCAGGCGGCCAGACGGATTAGAAATTTCAAGGGGCGAAATAACACTGTCCCCATCAGGTAAATTCCGAAAAGTCCTACTAACCCGATCATCACCAATTTCCATTCCAAAGCCGGTGCACCTCCTTAGCACCATTATATGGCCCGGAATGAAAAATATTCCTATTTCATTTCCCGCCTTCCTTCCAATGCCTTAGAAATAGTTACCTCATCCGCATATTCCAGATCTGCGCCCACAGGCAATCCGTGGGCAATTCTTGTCACCAGCAGGCCCAGGGGCTTAATCAGGCCTGCCAGATACAAAGCAGTGGCATCGCCTTCCACATTGGGGTTGTTAGCCAGGATGATTTCGCTTACAGCTCCGCCTTCCAGACGCTTTAGCAGTTCCTTGATGCGCAGTTGTGCCGGGCCTATCCCTTCCATTGGCGAGATGGCTCCATGCAGGACATGATAAAGGCCTTTAAAACTACTGGCTTTTTCCATCGCCACCACGTCCCTCGGTCTTTCCACAACACACAGGACATCCCCTCTGCGCCGTTCATCCCGGCAAATGAAACAGGGGTCTTCATCGGTAAAATTACCACATACCCGGCAGTGTCCAACGGTGCGCCTGGCATCCTCTATAGCCCGCGCCAGACCCGCAGCCGTCTCGGGAGCAGCGTTTAATAGATGAAAGGCCAGTCGCTGAGCTGTTTTAGGGCCGATGCCCGGAAGCTTGGAAAGCTCGTCTATCAATCTGGCTACTGGCTTGGCGTAATAATTCATTTCTAAAACAAACCGGGTATTTTCAGCCCGCCGGTGAGTTTGCCCATTTCTGCGGACACTAATTCCTGCGCCTTTTTCAGCGCTTCATTTACTGCAGCGGTAATCAGGTCCTGCAGCATTTCCACATCTTCCGGGTCAACCGCCTCGGGCTGTATTTCAATAGATATAACCTCGTTTTTTCCATTGGCTATTACTTTCACCGCACCGCCCCCGACGCTGCTTTCTACCGTGCGGCTGGCCAGTTCTTCCTGCAGCTTAAGCATATCCTGCTGCATCTTCTGGACCTGCTTCATCATTTTGTTCATGTTGCCGCCCATCATTTAAAATCCCCCTCTTTAATTTAATTAGAATAACGTTCCCTGTTCCTCGTCGTCTAAAATAATTTCCTCTCCCCCGAAACGCCTCTTCACATCAACAACCGCGTCCCTGGCAAGCGGTTCTCTCTCTGCCAGGCTCGTTTTCCCCTGGCAGTATTTAAAAGTCAGCTGCCACTCCCCTTGCAATAACCTGCCCAGCAGGCCTTCCAGGTATTTCTTGTTATCGGCGCGTTCGGCTATTTCCCTGTCCAGCACATCACTCCCGGGAAAGCCCACCAACAGGCCCCTGCCTTTTACCACCAGAGGCTGCGCTTTTAAATAATTGTGATAAAGCGGCAGGCGCTCCTTGCGCATGATATTCATAACCTCAGCCCAGGCCTGCTGGACCTTTTCCAGCGAAATCTCACCTTCCTGCGGGTCAGCTGCCAGACCCGGCTCCTGGGGCCGGGTCATATCCTTATCCTTTTCCACCGGTGCTGCCGGCTCAGGGCTGCCGCCAGCACCGGCGAGATCAATTTTCCCTTCAGGAACGGCTTTTTTTACAGCTCCGGGCGAAGCCGTCCTGCTCTCTGTCTGTAAAGGCCTGCTGTCACGGGCAGATGTTCGTGTTTTCATCTCTACGCCCGCTGGCCCGCCCAATGTTTTCAGTTTTTCTTCAACCGCTGCCAGCCTGGCCGACAAAGAACCAGTGTCTGAACGGGCTTCACCGCTGCAGGCCCTGACCAGAGCCAGTTCCATTACGATTACCGGCATGGAGCTCCATTTCATATTCTGCTCCGCCTCGGCCATGATTTCCACCGCGCGCACCAGGCCTTCCTTGGAAAACCCCGCCGCCATGGCCGCCACTTGGGCGGGCTCTCCCCAGGCTTCCTCCACAGAAGAATTTGGAGCAATCTTTTCCAGGAGCAGCGACCTCAGATAACTGGCCAACTCCCTGGCAAAAAGGCGTAGATCCTTCCCTTCACCCGTAAGCTCC
Organism: uncultured Pelotomaculum sp.; assembly: GCA_964543575.1. Lineage (GTDB taxonomy): Bacteria > Bacillota > Desulfotomaculia > Desulfotomaculales > Pelotomaculaceae > Pelotomaculum_B. The sequence goes on along the minus strand of CAZIYV010000015.1, from coordinate 8,555 downwards.
GCCACCAGGCGCAAAGCCGGGCCTGTCTCCCCAGCGCACAGGTGTCCGGCCATCCTGTTTAATGCGTCAATCCTGACCGTTCCTAAAATATTGTGAACGTCCCCAGCCGTAACTTTCATTTCCCCAAAAGCGGCACTCTGGTCCAGGATGCTCAGCGCGTCCCTGAGGCCTCCCTCGGCAGCCCTGGCAATCAACCTTAAGGCTTCCTCCTCCACCTGCAGATTAGCTCCAGCGGCTACCTCTTTCAATCTCTTGATAATATCGACAGGGAGGATGCGCCTGAAATCAAAACGCTGACAGCGGGACAGTATGGTCAGTGGTACCTTGTGCGGCTCTGTGGTGGCCAGGATTAAAACCGCGTGCCGGGGAGGTTCCTCCAGTGTCTTTAAAAGAGCATTGAAGGCTTCGTTGGTAAGCATATGCACTTCATCAATAATATAAACTCTAAAGTTCCCCATAGTGGGAGCGAACTTAATTTTCTCCCTTAAATCCCTGATCTCGTCGATACCGCGGTTGGAAGCGGCGTCTATTTCAATCACATCGACGGAAAGCCCCTCATTGATGTTCTTACAGCTTTCGCAGCTGTTACAGGGTTCAGGGCCTTCGCGTCCGGCGCAGTTCAACGCTTTGGCCAGCACCTTGGCCGTGGTTGTTTTACCGGTGCCGCGGGTGCCGCAAAAAAGATAGGCGTGTCCAGTCCTGCCGGACCCCACGGCATTTTTCAGGGTACGGGTGATATGTTCCTGCCCGATGATTTCTCCGAATGTCCGGGGCCGCCATTCCCTGTATAAAGCCAGATAAGTCATAGGGGATTCCTTTCTAACTCCTGCACTATATTTTACCTTTATAGTTCGTCGATCAATACACATTTCCTGTTAACATAATAAGAACCGCCCCCAAAAATTACGGGGGCGGTTTACAAAATTATGCCGTGCACCTGCCTTTGAATATTAACTTCCGGGCGATAAACCCGCAGGTAGCTCGGACCAGGCGCCCTCGCGGCACCCGGAGTATTTCCCTTAGTGCTGCTTCCGTCAAGATCTGACACGGTTCAGGAAGCTCCGTCGCACGAGACCCAATCGTCTACGCCCCTTACGGGAGCCGGACCCCACAAGCTAAACCCTGGGGCAGGAATTCGACCCCGCTGCAGCGGTTTGCGGGTACAGGGCACCGCTACCTCCCCGTCTAGCACGGCAATCTCTTAAAAAATGGCGGAGAGACAGGGATTCGAACCCTGGAGACAGTTACCCGTCCACACGCTCTCCAGGCGTGCGCCTTCATCCACTCGGCCATCTCTCCGTGCACTACGCAACAAACATTATACCTTTATTTCGGCTTTACTGCAAGCGCAACTCCGACGAAACATATAGACAGGATTAACAGGATTAACCTGATTTACAGGATTTTATTTAATTTAATTTCTCCAAAAGCCTTCAGCTTGTCTCGCCCTTGATTATTAGAATTACTTCTTCCGCAGTCTCCGCTGACTTCAGCAAACCATTAACCCGGTAAAAATCAAACAGCTTGCCGGTATTAAAATTCAGCAGTATAACTTTTTTCCGGCTTTTTAAAGCAAGCGCTATCTCTGAAACCGTTCCGGCTTTACCTGGCAGCGCCACGATGATATCGCTGGAAAGCACATTCAGGTAATTCCGCCCGTCCCCCATCCCGGTCACTATAACAATATCGATATACGGAGAGGTCCCCTGGCTGCTGCTGTCCGGCGAAATGCCCACAGTCAGCCCCCCGTTATCCTTGGCCCCTTTAGCTGAAGCCTCCATCACACCTGCCGGCCTGCCTCCATTTAGCAGCACCCATCCCTCTTTGGCGATCAATGCCCCTAACTGGTACGCCAGCGCCAAGTTTTCCGGTGAAATATTATCACCGCCGCCCATTACCCCAACTACAAATTTACGAATGTTGATCATTCCCTCTGAAGAAAGTTATTTATGAGTTCTTTTCCTAATAGGACATGTTTCCTGCCCTGGTTATATTATAAACCTTTGCATCCAAACTTCATCAAAATTCTGTCCAAATTTTTTCCCTATGCGTTTAAACCTGCCGCATTCTGTAAACCCATTTTTTAGATGAAAATTTAAACTTATTTCATTCAGCGAAGAAATACTTGCTAGCAAAGTATCAAAGCTCTTTTTTTGCGCTTCTTCAATCAGTATATTTAAAAGCTTTGTTCCCAATCCTTTGCCCATATGTGCGGGTAAAATGAAATAGGTCAGTTCCGCCGTCCTTTTGAATGTTTCCATGGTATGATATGGGCGCAACATGCCGAACCCCGCTAATCCGCCCCCTCTTTTAACGATAGCGTAAATTGGAAAATCGCCTGCCAGTCGTTTCAATCTTTCGAAAAAAACGTCTTGCACTCTTTTTTCAGGATATGCCGCAAAGCTATTTTCCACAAAATAATTAAAAATATCCGTTATATCTTGCCCGTCTTCTTCACTGACTTTTCTAATTACATACCCCATTAACGTTTCCTCCCGGTCGTAGAACACTGGCTTATCTGGTAACTTTTATCTCCAGGGGGATTTCATCATCGATTTCCTCCGGAAAAGGATCCAGGTAGATAATCTGCACTGTTTCACCAACCAGCACATCTCCCCTTCTAACACCATCTTTATTAACCACCCGTGCGGTATCATAGTAATTAAACCAGTTTGGTTTATTGCCTGACTGTCCACCCTTTAGATATAAACGATTGCCGTCCAGCCTTTCCATCTGTCCCGAAATGTTTTTGACCTCCAGCACAGTTACTTTTTTTACTTGATCCCGTGTTGTTTCCACGTCCACATAAGTACCCGGCTTAAGGGAAGCGAAACTCTGCAACGCATCTTTTTTAACCACCACCGCATCCCAGTCCAGAAGCAGGATCCGGTCTTCACAGTACTGGTCGCAAAGCACCAATAAATTATCCCTGCCCAGTGCCACTGATTTTACAGAACCTCTGATTTTTTCCACAGCCAGCGCAGTTTCCTCGCGCTGAAGCAGGTTTACCCAGAGAACCTGCTTGCTTTTGTCCAGGATCGCCTCAGCGCGCCAGCCCACGGCCTGTTCAAACGGCTGCTCCCCACCAGCCCTGTAGCAAAAAACACCCTGGGCTACCTTGAATTTTTGCGCTCCCTTTGGAGTGATCAATTCCAGTTCCCTGCCCCCCTTGGAGGTGTTTATTCTGGAAATCAACCCTGTATAGAGCCGTTCGTCAGCTATTTTTACCCACCCCCGGTCCAGCAACTGGCTGAGAATCACAGCCATTTCAGCCCTGGTAAGGTAGTCCAGCGGGCGGAAAGTACCGTCGGGATAGCCGGACATGATGCCGGCGGCGGCCAATGCCTTAAGGCAGGGCCGGTCGAGCGGCTGCACCAGGTTTTCATCAGCAAAAGTTTTATCAACCACAAAGCCTACTGTGGCGGCTTTTTCATTTTCACCCGAATCTCCCCCGGATGTGAATGACGGCGGCAGCAGGTACAGCGCATGAGCCAGCAGCCGGGCCGCCTCCAGCCTGGTTGCCGGCGCGTCAAAATTAAAATCCTCCGAACTGTCGAGCCGCAGAAACCCCTTGTTCAAAGCCAGGTTAAGATACTGCTGCCCCCAGGGCACTATGGGCGTCTTAACGCCGGCCGCTGAACCGCTGGAAGAAGTGCGCGCTCTGGCCAGCTGCTCCGCCTCCGCGGTAAAACCGCCCGACCTCATTAACAAAACCACTGTTTCCAGCCGGCTAATCTGTTGATCAGGCTTAAAAGTGTGATCGGGATTCCCCTTAACCGCATCCAGGGCGGCCAGTCGCGTGATGTGGCTGCGTGCCCAGTGATCCTGCAGGTCGTTGAAAAAAACCGTGTTTGAAGCCAGCGCCGCCAAGGCGGGACAAGGCCGCCAGAAAACAACTGCCAGTAAAATCAGAAAAACCAGTGCCGGCCGGCACAACGCCCTTTTATCCATGCTATTGGTCTCCTGGTGAAGCTTCATCTTTTATTTTATACAGGCTTCCCTTATCAGTTGTTACATAGAGAATTCCACCCGGCCCCGTCAGGGCCTGACCTGTCATTTTACCGTCCAGGGTCAGCTCCCAGTCCAGCCGTCCCTGCGGGGTCACCGCCAGCAGGCGGCTGTCATCAGTCCCCAGGTAAACCCGCCGGCTGCTCTCGTTAACAGCCGGACGCGACACTGCTTTATACAATGTTTGACGCCATGCTTCCGTACCGTCTGTCTGATCAAGGGCAAAAAGCTTATTGCCGGCGCAAAAATATAGCAGGCCGTGCTCAGACGGAGTTGGCGCCGTCAGGTTATCAAATTTAACTGGATGGTACCAGATAGGCCTGCCATCGCCTTTGCTGTCGAAAGCATAGACCTTCCCTGGGATTGAACGCTCACCCTGGCCGGATACAACGGCCCCTGAAATAACGGATACATACAGCCGCCCGTCAGATCCTGTTGCCAGATTGACCGCTTTTATATCTCCCAGCCAGTAGCGCCAGAGAATCGCACCTTCCCCGTTTACTGCCAACAGGCTGTTTTCCTTGCCCTTTTTACCGGTAACCACAAAGACAGCCTGGTCATTCCCCGCACAGGCCAGAATCTCACGGCCGCTGGTCTGGGTGCTGTTATCATCCTGACTGGCATAAAGCCTCATCAGCCAATTATAGCGTCCTTTTGTGTCAAGAGCATAAAGACCCGACGGCAAAGGCAGGTACAATAGGTTGCCGGGGCCAAAGGTTACCTGTGTATTGCTATTGTTGGTACCCCCGTAAACAGCAAAATCCCAGCCGCTGCTTCCATTTAACTTAACCTCCTGGATAGACGAGCTGCCCGGGAAAAAAATGGAGCCACGCGCATCAAAAACCGGCCGTCCGCCTTTACCACCGCCAGCGACGGCGGCCTCCCAGAGCTTACGGCCAAAATCATCCACCACCATCAGCTTGTTTCCTGACGGTATATAAAGCAGCCCATTCGGACCCATTATAAGATCGGTCGGTTTACCCAGGCGTGAAGCCTGCCAGACTATTTCAGGACGCCCCTCCCCGTAGCACTTGTCGTAGGGTACAGCAGCGGCCGGCACAAAAACAAATATGGTTAAAATCCAAACAATAATTTTCCGGCACATATATTTAAGCCTCCGGTAAACATAAGCAGCAAACAGTTACTAGCAAAGATAAAATATTGCTGCCCTTGTATCTGAAATCGGCCCTATAAGTTGACAACTTAATGGAATTGTAAAAATTTATTAAAATAACGCTCGCATGGCGCTGAATATAGGCTGAAACCAAACCAGGGGAACCGCTAAGGCTCCCCTGGCTTACAAGTTTAAATTTTGCGCCCTATTGGAAAGATGCGCCCGTGTTAGAAAGAACGGCTGCCAAACCTGCTTTTCCCCCGTGACGACGGGTGACCGCCGGTGCGGGCAGAACCTTTTTTGGCGCTTCCGCTCTGAGCGTATCTTCCCGGCGCGGGTTTCTTAAATTTATCATGCCTGACCCTGAGCGGCCGCTCCTCGGTCAGTGTCACCGGGGTCTGGTCGGATTCTTTGGTTAACACCTTTAACGCTGCCGACAGAAGGGCAACCGCGTCATTCTCCTCCAGCAAACTTTCGGCTAAACCCTTGTAGTTGCCTGTGTCCCCATTTTCCAGGGCGAGCATTAGTTTATCCACGGTCAGGCGCTGCTGCCCCTCAATGGCCTCTTTAATGGTCGGAATAGGCTTGCGCGCTATTTTCCCCCTGGTCATGTTTTCAATAAGCCTTAAGTGGTGGATCTCCCGGGGCGTGACAAAGGTAACAGCCACGCCTGCTTTACCGGCACGGCCGGTGCGGCCGATACGGTGGACATAACCCTCCGGATCCTGGGGGATGTCAAAGTTATAGATATGGGTCACGTCGGAAATATCCAGGCCTCTGGCGGCAACGTCAGTTGCTACCAGCACCTCAATGGTACCGTCTCTGAACCGCCGCATCACCGCGTCCCGCTTGGACTGGGCTAGATCTCCGTGCAGCGCTTCGGCTGAATAGCCACGTTTGTTCAGGGCCTCAAAAAGCTCGTCCACGCGGCGCTTGGTACGACCGAAGACAATGGAACGGTCGGGCGACTGAATATCCAGCAGGCGGCAGAAGACATCGAATTTTTGTCTCTCTTCGACTTCAATGTAGCTTTGCTTGGTGTTGGCGACGGTCACCTGTTTGCCCTCAATCCTGATAACCTCCGGGTTTCTCATGAACCGCCGCGCCAGGGTCTGGATCGGAGCGGGCATGGTGGCAGAGAAAAGCAAGGTCTGGCGTTCGTCAGGAACTTCTGTGAGGATGGTCTCGATATCCTCAATAAAACCCATATTCAGCATTTCGTCTGCTTCGTCTAAAACCACTATGCTGACCTGGTTCAGGCGGACGGTCTTGCGCCTCATGTGGTCCATCAGACGGCCAGGTGTCCCCACGATAATGTGGGGCCTGTTCTTGAGCGCTCTGATCTGACGGAGGATCTCCTGGCCGCCGTAAATCGGCAGCGTACGGATCCCCTTAAACTGCCCAATTCTGTTTAGTTCTTCAGCTACCTGGATGGCCAGTTCACGGGTGGGTGTTAAGACAACCCCCTGGATGTGATCGCTTCCCACGTCAAAATACTCTATCATCGGAATACCAAAGGCCGCTGTCTTACCGGTCCCGGTATGAGCCTGCCCGATCAGGTCTTTGCCTTGCAAACCCAGTGGCACAGCCTGCTCTTGTATGGGCGTCGCTTCCTCAAAGCCCATATTGTTGAGAGACCGGATCACCGGTTCGGTTAAGCCAAAATCATTGAATGTTGTCATTACTCTTTCTTCTCCTTTACGACTTGGGATGTTAATATATATCATACCCATCTTGTTTCTTACCTTTACCTTCAGCCTTAAGAAATCTCTAAAACAACTTAATTTTCCATATAAAAGAGCAAAGGGGCAATCGCTATTCAAAGCGATAACCCCTTTAATGTCTAAGCTTTTGGTGGCAGAGAAAAAAATTGGGCTTAAAGAAACAAGCTTCATTATACATGGTTTTCATTTAATGTGCAACATTTATTTTTTTGTCAGCTTGTTGCCAACCCCAGCTTAGAAATCACCGCCCTGATACTAAAATAATCCACCTCATCAGGCAGCGCTTCTTTGATCAGTCTAAGCTTCGCTGCTCCCAGTTCTTTGGTTTTTTCAACTATTAACAGTTCATATTCTGGATTGATCAAGTCACTCCAGTTAATATCATAGCCCTCCTGCCCACAGCGGATGATATGGTCCTGGACTGAGCGGGCAGTTAAACCTCTCAAACGGGCAATTTCCTTTATGGACCGGCCTTCCTTAAGCATATTATAAGTGACCACATGGCTTGCTGTTTGGCCCTCCCGCTTTTTCTCCGGCTGCGCGGACTCAGGCTGGATCTGAGTTGTCTCCCCGGCGTAATCGCGCAGCATATCCAAGAACAAATGGCCGTAATTTTTCAGCCTGGCCTCACCCACACCTTTGATGGCCAGCAGGGCGGAAGCATCCGCCGGCAGTCGTTCACACATTTCCCGCAGGGTGCTGTCAGGAAAAATGATGTACGGCGGCACCTGTTCTCTTTGCGCAATCTCCCGGCGCAGCTGGCGCAGACGGTCAAACAGCGACTGGTCGAGATCCGTCTGCTCCTTTTTTTGCCTCATTCTGAGGAAAACCTGTTGCTGTCCTTTCAACACAGGGGCTGCCTTGGGTAAAAGCCTGGCCACCGGGTACTGTCCTTCCGTCAGGTCGATATACCCTTCGGCAACCAGAACTTTAATCAAGTGCAGAATTTCTTTTTCCTTATAACTTTGCATTAAACCGTAAGTGGGCAGCCGCTCCAGGCCGCGCTGCAGAACTTTTTTATTCTTGGATCCTTTCAGCACATTGGCGATCAGGTTAACCCCAAACTGCTCCTTCATGCGCCAGGTGCAAGATAATACTTTTTGTGCCTCCACAGTTATGTCAACAAGCTCATCATCGTTATTACAATTGCTGCAGTTGGCGCAGTTTTCAGGAACACCAGCCTGCCCGAAATACTGCAGTATTTCGCCACGCAGGCACCTGGATGTATGGCAATAGTCAACCATTAACTGGAGCTTCTTATATTCACTGTCCCTTCTTTCCGGAGAGGGGATAGAACTTTCGATTAAAAATCTTTGAATCTGAACATCCTGAGGGCTGAAAAGCAGGATGCATTCAGCGGGCTCGTCATCTCTCCCCGCGCGCCCGGCCTCCTGGTAATACGCTTCCATGTTCTTGGGCATGTGGTAGTGGATAACATATCGTACATTGGACTTGTCTATACCCAAACCAAAAGCATTGGTAGCGATTATGACTCTAATTTCATCATAGAGGAAATCTTCCTGGTTCTGATTCCGGTCATCTTTATCCATGCCAGCATGATAACGCCCGACCGGATACCCTTTTGAATGTAGATGCTCGTATAGGGCATCTACCTCCTTACGGGTGGCCGCATAGATAATACCCGCCTGCCCACGATCGCCTTCAAATTAACGGGCAATAAATTTGGTTTTACCCATCCCATTGATGGC
>CAZIYV010000014.1:0-39627 GCA_964543575.1 uncultured Pelotomaculum sp. | reverse complement strand
ATGCATCCAAAATTATTGGCCTTTTTTTACCCAAAAGTCTTGACCGCTTACAACTCCATTTAGGGGTGCCTCTATGCAGCCTAAATTTGCGGAGGGCACCTCTCAGCACACGCTTTGTAAAGAGAATAATTCAATCATGAATATAAAAACAATTGGTAAACGATACTGAAATAGCGCTTGTAAACAATGATACGAGGAGGAATTATGGAATCGAACAATATTTGGGAGCAGATGGCGTTCAAATATGACACAGAGGATAGAGAAAACATAGCTAAAATCATTGTTCAGGCAGTGCGTTTCGAGCTGAAAGACATAAGAGAAAAATCTGCATTGGATTACGGCTGTGGAACGGGGCTTGTCGGTCTTGGCTTAATCGATTTGTTTCAGTCAATGCTTTTTGTAGATACATCTCCACAAATGCTCGAACATGTGAATCAAAAAATACAGAACAATCATATAGAATCTGCGAGTACGCTATGTTGTGATTTTTTGGCAGAGGTTCCACCCGTCTTACAAGTTGATTATGTTATCATGTCGCAGGTTCTTCTCCATATTCAAATTAGCCAATTGATTCTGACCAGGTTATATGATGTATTAAAAAACGGCGGACATTTAATCGTTGTGGATTTCGACAAAAACGAAAGTGTAATTTCGGATAAAGTCCACAACGGCTTTGAGCAAGAAGCTTTAATAAGTCTGGTCAAACAAGTTGGCTTTGTATCTGCAAATGCATACACATTTTATCACGGGGAAGGGATATTTATGAACAAGGATGCCTCTCTGTTTATTTTAAATGCTATAAAATAGGTAACCAATTATGATAATTCGACTTAGTTGCCCAATGCGTAGAGTGCCTTGCTTGTTTTACCGTGGTATCGTAACGATTGTATTGGAGCATCTGCAAGACTAAGTGAAATTGAGAAAATTGCAATTGCGCTTAATGTTGTTGTAACATCAAGCATTCGAAAAACAAGAGATAAGGAGGGTATTAGTTTATGACTAATGGAAAAATGAAAAAAGTATCACCATCCATCGATGAATGGCTCAAAGAAGCAAAAGCAGATCCAGCGGCTTTACAGGAAGGAATGTTTTTAGTCCATAACGGCATTGTGCGCCAAACGCCCAAAGCCAAGGTCCGCCAGGGGATTGATGATGGTTCGCTGGTAAAAGGACTGGAATTTGCTTATAATGCAGAAAAAGTTGATGCTGTGATCGCTGAAACCTATAAAATGGACGGCATCTTCCATGTTAGAGTTTGGCTTAATGAAGGCCAACTTGAGCTTGGTGACGACATAATGTATATACTGATAGGCGGCGATATTAGACCACATGTTATCGATGCCCTGCAATTCCTGGTTGGAAAGATCAAAACTGAATGTGTTACGGAAACAGAACAAAAAATGTAATTATAGCCTGCCTGACGAACATCCGGATGAATATTTTTGCGCCTGGGAGTTCCGGATTTGGTTGAAGGCACCCTCTAACCGCGCCAGGCTGCTGGAAATCTTGGAGCATTCTCTCCGCCGCTGCAAGCCGCCCCGCGCCGGCCGCGGCCGGCGCAGCGGGTGATCTGCGTTTCAATATTTCTCATTATGGGTGGAATGCATTTTCGGAGAGCAGGTCATATGTCGTAGTTTTTTAATAGCCGATCCATTGTATTTTCTCGCCCTTTCTTTTGGGGGCAGGGGGGTCCTGATCAGGATAACCGATAGTAACCACAGAAACGAGCTCCATGTCTGTAATGCCCATCTCTTCATTGATCCCCTCCTCCGCGTGCTTCGGAGCAGTCAGCCAGCAGGTGCCCAGACCTTTTTCTTTGGCCAGCAGCAGGATGTTCTGAATGAGAGCAGCCGCACTTAGTGTATTGGTAAAACGGTCATACTCGATCTTAAATTTATCTGATAAAATCATGTCCTTACTGAGATCGTAGGTATTTTTCGGCATATAGACCAGCAGCAGCACCGGAGTGTTGCCGAGACCCCTGAAGAAATTCATGGTAATGTTCACTATGTTTTCCGGAAAAAGCTTATCAAGTTTGGGTTTTACAATCTGTCCGGCCTGGATCATGCTTTCAAGCAATCTTTCCTTCTTTTCACCTTTGACAACATAAATGTACCAGTTCTGCCTGTTCGTGCCCGAGGGCGCCCAAAGTGCGTCCTCCAGCAATTCATTCAGGACCTCCCGGGGGATATCCTTGTCCTGGTACTTACGTATGCTCCGCCTATCTCTTATAATTTCACTGAGACTCATTTATGACACCTCGCTTCGATTATGTGTTCACGTTCGATATTTCCGTCATAATGGATCATGATTCCTCACTGATTAGTTTTCTTGCGAATAATCCGGCATGTTCAATTTTATCAACTGAGACAAAGACACTTTTATAGCCCAAATCCCTTTCAGCAAGCATTCCTCATTATTAGTTTCCTTCAGATTTGATAATCATCTTTTTTGCCAGGCCGGCTGCAAATGATTCATGAAATGATATGACCATCTCTATCATCTCATCTTTTGATATCTCTTTTAATACTATCCATTTATAAACAGCATATTTAATAATACCAAGTATACCGTTGGCAATTGGAACAACCTCAAGTTCATTAAAAAAACCCATATTTATACCATATTGAATATTTTTAATAAAAAATATCAGAAGTTTATCTTCAAATTCCTTTAAGCAATCATCAATTCCGTCACTAATCCCTGCCACTCTGCTATAAATCTCAGATAATTGTTGATTATTCGCAAACAGTTCCATAACCACTCGTTTGGTTTCAACAAAACGTGTGACTAAATCTTCTTCCTGCTTATAGTAATTCTTTATGCCAGATATGATTTGTTCCAAAAAATCGGCAAGAAGTGTTTTTAAAACATCTTCCTTGTTGCTGAAATATTTATAGAAAGTACTGGTGCCAAAACCTGAACTATCAATTATATCTCTGACAGGAGTATTGATATAACCTTTTTCTGCAAAGAGTACCAGTGAACATTCTAAAATATTTTGTCTTTTTTCTTGCATTTTCGTATTTATAGATTTCGAGGTAGTCATTTTCGCCATCCTTAACGGAACGAATATTCCTTTTATTTGATAATATATATTCTTGAATTGGCTGTCAACCATTTTTTCTGGCGTTTCCCCCTTTAAGTTATTTGTGTTTAACATGTTTCCGGAAAATCATCGCAAAGCTTGACATTAGTTAGACATCTAACTACAATAAAAATATGAAAAAGGAATTGCAGCATTTTTAAAAAAGCAGCTTCAATTTTCTTCCTGCGGAAGTTGAATAAACAATTGAGGATAAAGGAGCATAAACAGTGACAATTGAAGAAATTTATCAAAAATTTGATAAGATAGGATGCTTAACATTTGCAACTATTGATGGTGATTATCCGGAAACCAGGATCGCCCATTTATTTGCCTGGGATGAAGAGGGATTGTATTTTCGGACCATGACGGTAAAACCGTTTTACAAACAATTGAAAGAAACCGGAAAGATATCAATTTGCGGCATGTCGGCATCTACACATGTAGAGATAGGAGAAGATGGCCTGCCGAAATTTGAACCCGGATATACGATGAAAGCAACAGGCGATGTGAAAGAAATATCATTTGAAGAATTAAAAGAAAAAGCAAGCAGGAAACCGATTTTTGAATTGGGAGTAAAGGACACCGTCAAATATCCGGATACGGTTACATTCTGCATCTATAGTTTCAAGGGTGATTATTACAACTATGATTACGACTGTATTAGCCGTGACCACAAGATTATAAGAAAACATTTTAAGTTTGGAAATTTCCCTGACCGGTTTAAAGGATTGAAGATTAATGCGAAAACATGTATCAAATGTGGCCAATGTGAAGAAATATGTCAATCAATTAATTTTAAAGCAGTGTACCAAACTGAAGAGGGATATGCGATTGATGTAGACAAATGCGATGTTTGCGGAAGCTGCTCGAAGGAATGCCCTGTAAATGCAATAGAGTCTTATTGTTAGAAAACAAGAAAAAGATGCCGCAATAACATTTGGTTGACAGGAAGTCAAAATAAAATAGAATTATCAATAAACCACGAAAGATAGGGGATAATCCAATGAAGAAGCCGCTTTGCATAATTATAATTCTTATTTGTGCAGTTTTATTTATATCCGGGTGCGCTCCAAAAAAATCAAATGAACTTACCGTCGGTATGGAGCTGGCGTACCCTCCTTTTGAAACAAAGGACGAGTACGGCAACCCGACCGGTGTAAGTGTTGATTTTGCAAAGGCTTTCGGCGAATATGCCGGCAGGCCGGTAAAAATTGAAAATATCAGCTGGGACGGGCTGATCCCGGCGCTGCAGACCGGCAAGGTCGATCTGGTAATCTCCTCCATGACAATAAAGGAAGAGAGACTTGAAAAGATAGACTTTTCCAGGCCATACGCAAAATCTCTTCTGGCGCTGCTTGTAAACAGCGGGTCAGACATCAGCAAAGCAGAGGACCTGGACCGGGAAGGGAAGATAGTTGCTGTGAAAACCGGCTCAACCGGGCAAATCTATGCCGCAAAAAACCTTACCAGGGCAAAAATCGTGCCGTTCCCGGACGAAAGTGCCTGTGTTACCGAAGTTTCACAGGGTAAAGCAGACGCGTTCATATATGATCAGCTGACTATTTACAGGGACAACAAGAAAAACCCGGATACCACAAAAGCTGTTTACATACCGTTCCAGGGCGTCGAGTACTGGGGTGTGGGTGTAAAGAAAGGCAACCAGGAACTCTTGGATCAAATAAACGCATTTATAGATGATTTCTATGCTGAAAAAGGGTTTAACGCGATTACTGAAAAATATCTGAAAGAAGAAAAGGACGCCTTTGACAGGAATGGCTTTGAGTGGTTCTTTTCAGATTTGCATGAATAAGAGGTGGGCTATGCCAATTCGCAGGCTTTTTATCAGGGACAGCGAAAATAAAGAGACTTTGCTGCCGAAAGCCTTTAATATCATTATTGCAGTGGTTTTTTTCATGTTGTTTTTTCTTTTTTCGATCAAGCGCCTGGGAATGGAGTTTGATTTCGGCTTCCTGTGGTCATTCCGGTACAGGCTGACCCAGGGCTTTGTTGCAACAGTGGCGCTGAGCCTGGCAAGCCTGGTGGTGAGCCTGCTGCTGGGATTTTTATCTGCTCTCGCGCATAATTCTAGAATTCTTGCTGTTTCTTATTTTTCAAAAGTATATGTGCAGTTTTTCAGGGGCACGCCTTTGATCATGCAGGTTTACCTGTTTTTCTATATCGTTGGTACTGCCTGGGGTGTGGACAACAGGTTTTTAGCCGGGGTGCTGATCCTTTCCATCTTTGAAGGAGCATATATTTCTGAAATTATAAGAGGAGGCATTGATTCAATCGAGCATACTCAACTGGAGGCGGCCAAGGCGGTTGGCCTTAAAAGCGGGCAGACGATGCGCCTGATCGTCCTGCCGCAGATCATCAAACGCACCCTGCCTTCCCTGGCCGGGCAATTCGCATCTATAATCAAGGATTCCTCGCTGCTGTCCCTGATCTCGGTTATAGAGCTGACCCAGACGATCAGGGAAATCAGCGCTTCGAATTTTGCTATATTTGAATGCTACATCTTCCTGGGCCTTTTGTACCTGTCACTGACTTTTCCGATCTCTATGTATACAAGGTACCTGGAGAGCAGATTCAGCTATGAGAATTAAACTTGCAGGTGTGTCTAAAACCTTTTCAGATGGGAACAAGGCTCTGGACGGCATTACTTACAGGGAAGATTTTAATGCTCTGGCCGTGATCGGGCCGTCGGGGGGAGGAAAGTCCACCCTGTTGAGGATCCTCGGGGGCCTCATAGCGCCGACATCCGGGGAAGTGGCCTTTGATGGGGAAAAAGTTTGTTTTGATGAAAAACACTTAATCCAGTATCGCCGGGAAATCGGCTTTGTGTTCCAGTCCAAAGGCCTGTTTAACCACCTTACCGCCAGACAGAATATCATTTTGCCTCTGCAAAATGTCCATGGGTACACAAAAACCAGTGCGGAAACAGCTGCAGACAATTTACTTGACAGATTTGGACTATCCGGGGGCAGGCACAAATTTCCTCATGAGCTCTCCGGCGGCCAACAGCAGAGAGTTGCCATCGCTAGGGCTGTCGCGGTCAAACCAAAGCTGCTTGTGCTTGACGAACCGACAAGCGCGCTGGACCCGGAGCTCACCAGTGAAGTCCTCGATTTATTAAATGAACTTAGAAACGATGGATTGAACATTATTCTTGTCACGCACGAAATGGGTTTCGCCAAAAAGGCCTGCGACAAGCTGATGTTTATTGTAAACGGCAGGTTGGCGGAGTGCGGAGACAGCGAAAAGCTTTTCACCAGTCCTAAAACGGTGGAACTTGCCGGGTTCTTAAGTAAAGTACTGGAATGGAATGTCTAAACCAGCTGCACATCAAGTTTGAATACATCGAGCATATCGCAAAACAGTAGAGAAGTGTTGTCTCCGAGGGTGCTGGAGGATTAAATAATATGCAAGCCAGAACGAATATAAATCGCTCTGGCTTGCTGTTTTCTTGGATTATTTCTGCTATCTTGGAAGGAAATGCAGGAAAGGGTGTTTAATTAAATACTCAATTGGGAAATTCTATTTTCTTTGAATACGAGATATATACAAATAAAAAAACATTTAACGGGGGATCGTGATGGGAATTTATGGAAAGGTTTTGATTGCCCAAAGCGGGGGTCCGACTGCAGTAATAAATCAGACCTTGGCCGGGATAGTTCTGGAAGCAAGAAAGTATACCCAGGTATCCAGAGTATATGGAGCCTTAAGAGGGGTGGAGGGGATAGTCAATGAGGATTTTCTCGACCTGACCCAAGAAACCACCCATAATTTGGAACAGGTTGCCTTAACCCCGTCCTCGGCTTTATTGTCCACCAGGATAAAACCGGACAGCAAATATTGTCGCCATATATTTAAAGTCTTAAAAGCCCATGACATCCGGTATTTCTTTTACATAGGCGGCAATGATTCCGCGGATACAGCCCGTATAGTTAATGAAGAAGCCAATCTGGCTAAATATGAATTGCGGGTAATCCATGTCCCCAAAACTATCGACAATGACTTAATGTTGAATGACCATACTCCCGGCTTTGGTTCGGCAGCCAGATTTGTCACCCAGGCTTTTATGGGTGTTAACCTGGATGTCAGGGCTTTAAACGGGGTATATATTGGCGTAGTAATGGGACGGCATGCCGGATTTTTAACCGCGTCTTCGGCCATTGCCAGAAAATATGATGCCGACGGGCCTCATCTCATCTATCTGCCGGAAAGGATCTTCGGCATGGAGCAGTTCCTCCTGGATGTGAAAGAGGTTTATGACAAATATGGGATCTGTATAATTGCCGTTTCCGAAGGGATCATGGATGCTTCCGGGGCGCCTATTGTCACAACGTTGAGTAAGGAAATCGAGAAGGATGCGCACGGCAATGTGCAGCTTTCCGGCACCAGTTCCCTGGGAGACTTGTTAGCGGATCAGATCAGAGGAAAGCTGAACATTCCCCGGGTACGCAGCGACACCTTTGGCTACTTGCAGCGTTCTTTCTTCGGCTGCGTGTCCGACATTGATCAGCATGAAGCCCGGGAAGTCGGAGAACGGGCTGTCCAGATGGCTATGTGGAATGATGTGGACGGCTCTGTCACCATCAGGCGGACCGGCAACTATTCAGTTGATTATATACTGGACCGGTTTGAGGATATTGCTGCTCAGACCAGAGTTATGCCCGATGAATTCATCAACCAGGCAGGCAATAATGTCACGGACGCCTTTAAGTTTTACGTCAGACCGCTGTTAGGCTCCGGGCTGCCCCAGCCTTCCTGGGTGCGGGCTCCCCGGGTGCCTAAACTGTTAAATAATGATTAAATGGATGTAACAGGAGAAAATAATGAAAAAAGCAATGTACGATTTCGTATTAATATTCCGTATGGATATTACAACCAAAGAAACTCAACCCACTCCGGAGCAAATGGAAATATTCATGAAACAGTGGGAAGGATGGATAGATGATCTTGCCGCAAAAAATAAGCTTACTGACTGGGGCAATCAGCTATCAACTGAAGGCAGAGTTATAAAGCCAAACAATGTAATAACAGATGGACCTTACACAGAAAAAAGGGAATCAATCGCAGGATACATCATAATTAAGGCAACAAGCTTTGACGAAGCTGTTAACATTGCGAAGGGTTGTCCTATTTTGCAAGGGGCGGGAACTTGTGTTGAAGTGAGGAGAGTTGAAGCACCATAAGAAAGTGTTAAGAAGAAAGACTAAATTAATATCAATAGATTAGAGAAGCAAATGGAGAAAGCAAAGGGACCTTCTTTTTGCTTTTTTTTATTGTGGTATGGAAAAACAACTTTGTAATAAAAAGCCCTTTACTTATATGGATATAAAATATTGTTGCAATATTATTATAAAAATGTAATTCTATTAATGGATATATTTTGGGCTTATCTGTCGAATTCAATCGATATGTGAAAAAATATTTAAATAAATTTTAAGGGGTGTAGTTTCTGTGGGTGGATTATTTGGTGTTGTTTCTAAAGAAGATTGCGTAATGGATGTTTATTTTGGTACGGATTACCATTCGCACCTGGGAACCAGCAGAGGGGGAATGGCGATATGGAGCGGAAGCAGTTTCAACAAGTCAATTCATAACATCGAGAATACACTGTTCAGAGCAAAGTTTGAAGCTGAGCTTTCAAAAATAAATGGCAATATTGGCATAGGGTGCATAAGCGATACAGAACCTCAGCCTTTGACAGTACGTTCACACCTTGGTCAGTATGCGATCAGTACAGTAGGGAAAATTAACAATTTGGATGAAATTGCCGCCAAAGAATTCTCCAATCGAAAAAATATTCATTTCATGGAAACGAGCAAGGGTGCTATTAATCCTACAGAGCTAGTGTCTGTAATTATAGATCATGAAAATTCTTTTAAGGATGGTTTATTAAAAGCACAGGAACTGATTCAGGGCTCCTGTTCGATTGTGCTTTTGACACCGCAAGGGATTTATGCTTCAAGGGATAAACTGGCCAGGACTCCTTTAATAGTGGGTAAAAAAGAAGGTTCTTTCTGCGTTTCTTCTGAGTCCTGTACTTTTGCAAACCTCGGATACAGTTTCAACTATGAACTTGGCCCAGGAGAAATCATTCTTTTGACACCAGACGGTATTGAGAAAATTGCGCCACCCAGGAATAAAATGCAAATTTGCGCTTTTTTATGGGTTTATTATGGTTATCCATCCTCAACGTATGAAGGAGTGAGCGTTGAGGTTATGCGTAATAGAAATGGTGCTGCATTGGCCAGAAACGACAATGTGGAAATTGATATGGTTGCCGGAGTGCCTGACTCGGGTGTCGGACATGCCATCGGTTACTCAAACCAATCCAAAGTACCCTATGGACGTCCTTTCATAAAATACACCCCAACCTGGTCAAGGAGTTTTATGCCGCAGAACCAGGATATAAGAAATTTAGTTGCAAGAATGAAACTGATGCCCATTCCTGAACTTGTTTCTGGTAAACGATTGCTCTTTTGCGATGATTCAATTGTTCGCGGCACACAAATGAGAGAAACTGTGGACCTGCTGTATAAATGCAATGCCAGTGAAGTTCATATTCGACCAGCCTGTCCGCCTATTGTTTTCGGTTGTAAATACTTAAACTTCTCAGTCTCCCGGTCAGCAATGGATCTTGCAGCAAGACAGGCCATCATCGAGCTTGAAGGAAAAGAACCGGAGTCTCTTGAGGCATATTGTGATCCGGCAACTGAGAAGTACAATTGTATGGTGGATTGTATCAGCAAGCGACTCAACCTTTCAACGCTAAAATACCAGAACATCCATGACATGATTGATGCAATCGGTATAGACAAGGATAAAATCTGTACCTACTGCTGGAATGGGAAAGAATTGTAATGGAACCAGGGACAAGAAGCTATGATGAGTTGGTGGAAGGAAAAGCAGTAATTGTGTAGAACTATAGCATTAAAATTCGGAAATTAGCAAAAAAAGGAGATGAATCCCATATTGAGAAAGTGGAGCGGTCTATTAATTGTCCTTTTAGTTTTTTCGTTACTGATAATTGCAGGGTGTAGTTCGCGGGAAAAAATCACTTCTATGAACCAGATGGATGGCAAGCAGTTTGCTGTTCCAACCGGTACAGTAGCAGATAAACTGGTTTTATCAAAGTATCCTAATGCCAAATTCCAATATTACAATACCGTACTTGATGCATGTTTGGCGGTAAAATCAGGCAAAGCCGATGTGGCTGCCTATGATGAACCTATTTTAAAAAATATAGCTGCTAAAAATCCTGGTTTGCTAGTCATGCCTGAGATGATCACAGTTGATAATTATGGTTTTGCTGTAGCTCTTGATAAAAAACAATTGAAAACTGCTATTGATGATGTCGTAAATGAGCTAAAAGCCAATGGTACCTATGATCAGATGATGATTCGCTGGTTCCCAAAAACAGGGAACCCCGCACCTATGCCGGATATAAAGTTAGACGGAAATAAAGGCGTGTTGAAATTTGGCACCGCTGCGGTTACTGAACCATTTGCATTTATAGACGGCAGCCAAAAAGTAGTAGGTTTTGATATTGAATTGGCCAGTTATGTTGCTCAAAAATTAGGTATGAAGCTGGAAGTTGTTAACATGGACTTTGGCGCTATGATACCGGCACTTATAGCTGGCAAGGTAGATATGATTGGGGCTTGTATCACCATTACTGATGAACGGGCCAAGAGCGTATTATTTTCAGCTCCTTATTACCAGGGAGGCATTGCAGCCCTGGTTAAGCAATAATCCTTGATATTCTGCACGTTTTTAGAAGCAAGGGGAAGCTCTTTCTGCTTCCTTGCTTCCGGGGATCCAAATAAGCCAATGGCGAGTCGAAGCAGCTCCGCCATTGGCTTATTTTTTTAGCATCATGTCTTCGCTTTTTTGGCTTTTGTACTTCCTAAAAGAATGTTCCCTTGCTTCTTCTCCTGTTTTTACGTCACCTTCTTCAACAATTTATGTCCGTAATCGACTATAATAATGACAAAGGATCCGTAAGCTATTGTTATGAGCGATCAAAATAATCCGGATCCAGTCAGTTAGGAGGTGTGGGCTATGAATGCTTTTACCCGGTCGATCTCGCAAATATTCAAAGGTGCGGTTAAGGCTTTTCAGACCTTCCCTGCTGCGATCGCCAGCGCGCTGGCGTTTGCGATCGTGACGATGATCAGGATTCAACTTGATTGGCCCCAACAGGAGGCTTACAATTTCCTGTTCAACAGCCTGCATTGGGCTTTCGCGCTGGGAGCTGTTTTCAGCCTGGCCGCGATCACAGCGGCCCAGAGCCGATACAACGAGGCCAGGGCATTCCTGATTGTCAACCTGCTTAGCGCCGCGGCCGTGGCCGTGACCTTCCTGGCGCTCTATCTATATGGCGGGACGGACTCAGGCCAGGACGCATCTCGTTTTGCCGTGGTCTCAGCCCTGGCTGCATCCCGTGTTAGCGTGGCTATCCTGGTCAGTTTCCTTGCCTTTATCATCCTGGCCGGTTATCCAAAAGACCAGTCAGACTTCTCCCGTTCCTTTTTCATGACCCAAAAGGCTTTCTTCATTGCCCTGATCTACGGCCTGGTGATTATGGGCGGGACTTCCGGTGTTGCAGGCGCTTTCCAAGCCCTGCTTTACCAGGAGATGAGCGTGAAAGTCTACGAGTATATCGGGACCCTGGTTGGATTCCTGGCCTTTACAATTTTCGTTGGTTATTTTCCGGACTTTCGCAAGGGACAGATTGACAAACACCGCGAAGAAGCCCAGAAACAGCCGCGGTTCGTCGAGATTCTCTTCGAATATATCATGATTCCGATCGTACTGGCTTTGACTGCCGTCCTGCTGATCTGGACGGGCAAAATCATTGTGACCGGGTCGTGGCCAGTATTCATGCAGCTATCCAGTATTGCGACTGGTTATACGGTCGGCGGGATCTGGCTACATGTGATGGTCACCCACCACGAATCAGGGCTGGCGAAATTCTACCGCCGGATTTATCCGTTCGCCGCGCTGGTGATCCTCGCGTTCGAGGCCTGGGCCTTGTTAATCCAGTTGAGCAAGTCCAGTCTCAAAATGACCGAATACTCCTTCATCCTGATCTGGATTATTGCTGTGGCAGCGGCTGTCCTGCTGCCAATCCTGAAGGCGAAAGCGCATCCGGTCATAGTCGCCCTGACCTGTGCGCTGGCTGTTTTTTCGGTTTTGCCGGTGGTTGGTTACCAGGCGCTGCCGGTCACATCCCAGGTCAACCGCCTGGAAAAACTGCTGGTCAGCCAGGGTATGCTTGATGGCGATCAGCTTGTCCCCGCGGTCACCGAACCGGAACTGGCTGTACGCGAATCAATTACCGATGCAATCAATTACCTCGCTTATGCTGAGGATGCGAAGCTGCCGGCCTGGTTTGATAAGCGCCTCGGTGAAAGCGTGGTATTCAAAACCAAACTTGGCTTCGAGCAAACCTGGCCGAAGCCCGAGGGCACATTTATATCTGGACCCGGGGGGAATATGGGGACCTCACTGATGTTGTCGCCCGGGGCTGTCGACATCAGTGATTATCGCTGGGCGGTTAATCTGCAGCAGGAAAAAGAGAAGGCCTCGGTCATGATCGAAGGTGACAAAGGCTCGTATCGAATCAATTGGACGGTAACCCCCCCGACTGGTATCCCGACCTTGAAGATCGAACTGGAAGATCGTGTGATTATTGAGCAGGACATGAACGCTTATATCGACCAGATTTCCGCGGGCTTCCCGCCAGGTCAGGCGGGCCCCACCCAGGCGACCTTCAAGGATATGAGCCTGCAGTTGGAGACTCCGGAAGTGACCGTCCTGCTTGTCTTCAGCAATATCGATATTAACGTTGATCCCCGCCAGGATATTATAAATTATTGGCTCAACTTGGATGCGTTGTATCTGAAAGAGAAACCATAATGCCACAAATGTCCACTGCCCGGAACAGATAATTCCATATCTTTATCCCTGCTTATGTGCTATGTTATAGACAGCGATTTTTATAATTTTGGGGGTGAGACAGTGTATTTATTATATTTCGTAATTTTACTCATTGTTGTTCTGTTTTTCGCCGGTATCAGGATTGTCCGGCCGACACATCGCGGACTGATCGAAACCTTCGGTAAATATTCCAAGTTTGCCGCACCTGGTTTTCACTGGATAATACCAGTTATTCAAGTAATTTATCAAGTGAATACAACAGAACAAATGGTTAATGCCGAGCCCCAGGTGATTATCACCAACGACAACCTGAATGCAACAGTAGACGCACAGGTTTATTTCAAGATCAAAACAGAAGAAGAATGTGTTAAAAATTCAATGTATAACGTTAACAATTACCAGATTCAGATTGTTGCATTAGCGCGGACAACTCTTAGAAATATCATTGGCACCCTGTCCTTAAGATCGGCCAACAGTGAAAGAGGCAGGATCAACACCGACCTGCTCGAGACACTTAAGAACGAGACCCAGAACTGGGGCATTGATATTATGAGAACAGAGCTAAAAGAGATTGACCCGCCGAAAGATGTGCAGGATACAATGAACAAGGTCGTCAAGGCTGAGAATGAAAAGATCGCGGCTATCGACTTTGCTACCGCAGCTGAAACTACGGCTGATGGGATCAAGAGAGCGGAAATCAAGAAAGCGGAAGGTATCAAGCAGGCTAAAATTCTGGCAGCTGAAGGCGAAGCCCAGGCCATAATGCTGGTAAACGAGGCAGCAGACCAGTATTTTAAAGGCAATGCTCAGCTTTTGAGGAAACTTGAAGCGGTTGAAACCGCTCTTAAAAATAATGCTAAAATCATCGTTCCAGCAGAATCCGAACTAGTTAATGTGATCGGTGAACTGGCTGGCGTGCTTCCGGTAAAAATGGAACGCAAGGAACACAAGGAACTACCAAAAGCATAATGCTTTTGGATAACAAGGTTAATATATGATGATCAAAAAAACAGCTGTTTCATGATGAGCCATTACGGTCATCATTTTTTTTGGCTTTCTCTCTTTAAAGGATCTGTTTGCGTGTAAAGCGGGAGTGGTTCTGGGGAATATTATGGATAATTCTTTTTTGTTTAACTGGCTGTGGCTTTAATTTGCTTGGATTTGGTGTAAAATTGAAATAGATGTTGCATGTTGTAATCAGGTAATGTAATAAAGTATTAACGTGCGTACTGATTTTCTCCAAATGAAAGGTATTGGTCCGATGAGTAACGATACAAAACTACCCGGTATCGAAGATATGAACGAACAGCAAGACCTGCCGGCTGGCTGCTTCTCCTCCTGGCTTCGTCGTACACGGAGCGCACTGGTAAAGGAAAAGGGAGTAAACGTGCATTGCGGTGAGTGCAAAGCCTGCTGCACGTCGTCTTATTTCATCCATATCCGGCCGGAAGAGAACCAGACCCTTGCCCGGATAAATAAAAAGCTCTTATTCCCGGCGCCTGGTCTGCCCAAGGGCAATGTGCTTTTGGGCTACGATCAGAATGGCCGCTGTCCTATGCTGATCGACGGCAGGTGTTCGATCTATGAGCATCGCCCACTGACTTGCCGCAACTACGACTGCCGGATATTCACCGCAGCCGGGATTGCCGCGGGTGACGATGATGAAGCTCTGATTAATCAGCGCATACAGCGCTGGAAGTTCAGTTACCCCACCAGGCGCGACCGCGACCAGCATTCAGCGGTGCAAGCCGCGGCAATGTTCTTACGAGAGCGTGCTGAATGCTTCCCTGGCGGGGCAGTGCCGAGTAACCCATCCCAATTGGCCATTCTGGCGATCAAAGTTTACAAAGTCTTTCTCAAGCACGACGACGACTCCGGCAAAACCGGACAAGTATATCCAGATATCGAAGCAGCCAAAGCAATAATGGAGGCTAACGAGAAGTTCGAGGCCAGGCGTATAATGTAGTAGAGAATGTCAAGGGGAATGTCAAGGGGACGGGGTTGTTGACAACATTTCCAATTCAAGGTAACCTTTAATTAGGGGGTGTGAACAGTTGCCAAGACAAGCTAGACAGAAAAGTGCCAGCGGTATTTATCATATAATGATGAGAGGCATAAATAGGCAGATCATTTTTGAAGACGATGAAGATTATTTCAGATTTATTCAAACCCTGCAGAACTATAAAGAAAAAAGCGAATATGAAATTTATGCTTATTGTTTGATGGACAACCATGTGCACTTATTATTGAAAGTTGGCAAAGAACCACTGGAACAGATAATGCGCCGGATATGTGGAAGTTATGTTTATTGGTACAACTCTAAATACGAGAGGATAGGAAACTTATTTCAAGATAGATTCAAAAGCGAAGTGGTAGAGACTGACAGATATTTCTTGACTGTTTTTAGGTATATTCATCAAAATCCACTGAAGGCCGGAATTGTAAGCAGTGTAGAACGATATCAGTGGAGCAGTTTGGTTGAATATGTGAATAGACCGAAGGTGATTGACACTGGTTTTGTTTTGGAATTATTCAACCATGAAAGGGAGAAGGCAGTAGAGAACATTATTCAGTTTTGTAAAGTTGTAAATGATGATCAGTGTTTGGAGATGGAGGAAAAACAACTCTTGTCGGATCAGGAAGCCAGGCATGTGATCAAGAAAGTGTGCCAGGTTGAAAACTCAACAGAACTGCAACAGCTAGATAAAGTAACCAGGAATAAGTATTTAAAGGAACTAAAAGAGGGATACCACTTATCAATCAGACAGATCGAGAGGCTTACCGGTATAAATAGAGGCATTGTATTGAAGGCCTAAATGGTGTCAATAACCCCGTCCCCCTGACACAGGCTTACAGGTATCTTGGGCCGGCTGAGGGTGGGTTTAGAGGCGCTTGCAGACCGCATATTTTTAAAAGCAACTGAAAGCATCAGTTTAAGGCGATTTAGCTGGTTAACTTCACTGGCGCCAGGATCGTAGTCTAAGGCAGTTATATTTGCTTGCGGGTAGTTCCTTTTCAGTTCCTTAATCATCCCTTTGCCAGTAACATGATTAGGAAGACAGCCAAAAGGCTGCACGCAGACGACATTGGATACCCCGCTTTTGATCAGATCGATCATCTCCGCGGTTAGAAACCATCCCTCACCGCAGTGGTGTCCCAGCGACATGATTTTACCGGCCAGGTTGGCCTTATGGTAGATAGAACCAGGAGCATTAAACCTGTGACTTTTCTCCAAAAGAGCATTCATTAAATTACGCCTGCTTTCCAGGTAATTAATAAGGAACTTCCCGAGAAACAAATGATAAGCTTTCCCGGTCAGATGCTTAAATTTAAAAAGGTAATCATAAGCACAGTAAAGGAAGAAATCCAGCAGGTCGGGCAAAATCACTTCCGCGCCTTCATCTTCTAAAACTCGCACGATATTGTTATTGGCGGTAGGATGGTATTTGACCAGTATTTCTCCTACCACACCCACCCTGGGTTTGCGTACAGTTGATATATCAAGCTGGTCAAACTCTTCAACAATTCCCCTCAAGTTGCTTTCATAGTCCTGTTTGTTGTCAGTGGCAATCTGCTCTTTACATTTTTTAACCCATCTTTGATACAGCTGGTCAGCAGAACCCGGAATTGTTTCATACGGCCTTACCCGGTGCAAGACCCGCATAAGCAAATCGCCATATACAACTGCTTTTATAGCTTTTTTAATGAGGCTGACCTTTATTTTAAACCCGGGATTTTTTTCTGCTCCATAAAGGTTGGCGGATAATACAGGTATGTTTTCAAACCCGGCCTCTCTCAATGCTTTTCTCAGCAAACCGATATAGTTGGTAGCCCGGCACCCGCCGCCGGTCTGGCTGATTATCACCGAGGTGTGGTTAAGGTCGTATTTGCCCGACTGAAGGGCTTCCAGCAGTTGTCCAATAACAATGATG
Organism: uncultured Pelotomaculum sp.; assembly: GCA_964543575.1. Classification (GTDB taxonomy): domain Bacteria; phylum Bacillota; class Desulfotomaculia; order Desulfotomaculales; family Pelotomaculaceae; genus Pelotomaculum_B. The sequence continues at coordinate 22,653 of CAZIYV010000014.1, read as the reverse complement.
GCGGGATAGCAGGCGTCATTGTTAACATATTTGACACCACTGTCCACCGCATGCTTTTGTACCGACGGCAGTAATTCGATATTGTATCCGTCGGTTTTAAATACTTCTTGCAGAAATTCAAAATGCATAGGAGCCATCTGAGGGCACAGTATGGTATGGTTCTTCTTCATTTCTTCGGTGAAAACAATTCTCTTCTCAGAGCAAGGAGCCTTCTCTTTTCCCAAACCATATTTCCCTCTCCTGCCAATTACTGCCATAAGAGAGCGGATTCTAATCTTTGCTGCCCCTAGATTGTTCCCTTCATCTATTTTAAGGACGGTATAAATCTTGCCCCTGGAACTCAGAATTTCTTGCACCTGGTCACTGGTGATGGCATCCAGGCCGCAGCCAAAGGAGTTAAGCTGAACCAGTTCCAGCTGGGATTGGGTAGTCACGAAGCTTGCTGCCGCATACAGCCGCGAATGATACATCCATTGGTCAATAACCCTGAGCGGTCTTTCTACTATCCCCAGGTGGGCCACCGCATCTTCTGTCAGGACGGCCATGCCAAGGGAATTAATAATTTCCGGCAGGCCATGGTTAATTTCCGGGTCCAGGTGATAAGGCCGTCCGGCCAGCACAATTCCCTGTTTGCCTGTTTCTTCAAGATAAGCCAGTACTTCTTCGCCTTTTTGCCTGATATCTTTTTTGAAACGAATATCTTCCTGCCAGGCTTTGTCAACAGCTTGAGCAATTTCATTTTTGGATATGCCCCAGGCGTTTAATTCCTGATACAGCCGGTTGGTAAGCTGCTTCTTATTGTCGTAGGGGAGGAACGGGTTAATGAATTTCACATTGTTATCCCGGATCATATCCATATTATTTTTAATTACGTCAGGATAGGAAATAACCATGGGACAATTAAAATGATGGTTAGCCTCTTTTTGTTCCAGTCGCTCATGAATGATTGAGGGGTAAAAAATAAGCTTTACTCCCTGGTTGATCAGGGAAGCTATATGACCGTGCGCCAGTTTAGCGGGGAAGCAGGCGGTATCCGAAGGGATGGTCTCACTGCCCAGTTCATAAACCGCCCGCGAAGAACGGGGAGAAAGCTCCACCCTGAAGCCCAAATCGGTGAAAAAGGAAAACCAGAAGGGATAGTTTTCATACATGTTAAGCACCAGGGGGATGCCGATGGTACCCCTCCTGGCCTCTTTTTCCGGCAAAGGTTCATAGCTAAGCAGGCGTTTATACTTGTAATCATAAAGATTTGGTACAGGATAACGGTTTTTTTCTTTCCCAATGGTTTTCTCACAGCGGTTGCCGGATACGAATCTGCCGCCATCCTGGAACATATTTATGGTGAGTAAGCAGTTGTTGCCGCACCCGCCACAGCGGTTAAACTTAGTCTTAATGGAAAACTGGTCCAACTGTTCTTTTGATAAAACAGAACTTTGCTGCCCTATTTGACTGCGCTCCTGGGCAATGAGAGCTGCTCCGAAAGCTCCCATCAGGGGAGCAATACCAGGTCTGACCACATCTTTTTCAGTGATCATCTCAAAGCTTCTTAATACGGCATCGTTTTGGAAGGTCCCGCCCTGAACTACAATACGTTCTCCGAGATCACGGGGGTTTCTCATCTTGATAACTTTAAACAAGGCATTCTTGATCACCGAGTAAGAAAGCCCGGCTGAGATGTCTCCTACCGTAGCCCCTTCTTTCTGGGCTTGTTTTACCATGGAGTTCATAAAGACAGTACACCGGGAACCCAAATCGACCGGGTCAGATGCGGTTAGAGCCAGCTGGGCAAACTCTTGTACCGGAATATTTAAGGAGTGGGCAAATCCTTCAATAAAAGAACCACACCCGGAAGAGCAGGCTTCGTTCAGCATGATATCCTCAATACTTCCGTCCTTAATCTTGAGGCACTTCATGTCCTGTCCACCAATATCCAAGATTAAGTCGACTCCGGGATTAAAAAATTGCGCGGCAGTATAGTGCGCCATTGTTTCAACTTCCCCCACATCAACGCGCAGGGCAGCTTTTAAGAGTCCTTCACCATATCCCGTTACCGCCGCATTTATAATCTTCGCTGTGGCAGGCAAGCGGCTGTACAAGTCTTTCAATATAATCAGGGCGGATTTTATGGGACTGCCTGTATTATTAAGATAGGAAGAATACAGGAGAGACCCGTTTTCATCAATTAGAGCTGCCTTGGTAGTAGTTGAACCGGCGTCCAAGCCCAAAAAGCAGTTTCCTGCAAAGGATGTCAAATCTCTTCTGTCTATCTGATGAGTGTCGTGTCTTTTCCGGAAATTATCCAGCTCATCGGCATCCTTAAATAGAGGCTGCAGCCGGGAAATCTCATGACAGCCGGATACATCTAAATTCTTTAACTGGTTAATCAAATCTGACAGCCGGATGGCGTTATTGCCTCTGGACGCTAAAGCCGCTCCTATAGCGACAAAGAACTGAGCCTGTTCAGGGAATATGGCCTGGCTGTCATTAAGCTTCAGCGTGTCTTTAAACCTTTGCCGCAGTTCAGATAAGAACCACAGGGGACCGCCGAGAAAGGCGACATTACCTTTAACCGGTTTTCCGCAGGCCAGACCACTGACAGTCTGATTGACAACCGCTTGAAAAACAGATGCCGCAATGTCTTCTTTACGCGCACCTTCATTTAACAGTACCTGGATATCAGTTTTGGCAAAAACACCGCAGCGGGCTGCCACGGGATATATGGTGGAATAATGTTTGGCCAGTTCGTTTAAACCAAGGGCATCTGTCCCCAGCAGGGTAGCCATTTGATCGATAAAGGCGCCGGTTCCGCCGGCACAGATCCCATTCATCCTTTGGTCGAGCCCGCCTTTGAAAAAAGTTATCTTGGCATCTTCTCCACCCAGTTCGATAGCTACCTCGGTTTGGGGGATTAATCTGTCAACGGTGTTGTTACAGGCAATTACTTCCTGGATATGTTCGATTTCTAACCAGGAGGAAAGCGCGATTCCCGCTGAACCGGTGACCATAACTGTTAGTAGGCGATCGCCTATCTGCTCGAATGCGCTGATTAATATTTCAGCGGTATGTTTTGTGGTTTCCGCATAGTGGCGCCGGTAGTTTTTGTAGACTGTGATTCCGTTATCGTCCATAATGACGGACTTAACTGTAGTTGACCCCACATCCAAGCCCATTCGCAATATATTGCTCAACCCCGTTCCCTCCCAATATAAGCTGTGTTTAAAACTGCGTTTGAAACGGTTGTAACTTTATGATAAAAGTGAAAAAATTTCTTGTCAACGCTTGATTTCAGGTGTGTTGATGCAGGTAAAGCGGTGAGCTCCAAAATAATGAAAAGCTCGCTTGATTGCCTTGCAATTAAGAAAGAGCGAATTAAAGAAGTTATGTGAGTGGATTTATGTAATCAATATTACTTGAAAATGTTTGTCGGGGGGATTAGCCGCTTTTCTAACTCCAAAAGATAGGCCTTGATTTCCAGCCCTCCCCCGTAGCCTATCAGTTTTCCGTTGGCGCCGATTACCCGGTGGCAGGGGATAAAAATCGGTATCGGGTTACGGTTGTTGGCAAGCCCAACCGCCCTTGACGCTTTCTTATTACCCACGCTCTGCGCTATTTCCTGATAACTCCGTGTCTGGCCATACGGGATGGCGCGCAGGCTTTCCCAAACACGCAACATAAACCCTGTGCCGGCGGGAGCAAGAGGAAGCGTAAAATCTCTCAGTTTCCCCGCAAGATAATCCTGCAATTGTCTGCCTGCTTCTTTTAATATTTCGGTTTCAAATTTGACAGCATCCCGAGGTATGTTATCTATCTGAAAATATAGATTTGTGATAGCGCTTCCGCTTTCGATTATCCCAATTTCCCCGAGGTCGGTTTGATAGAAAAATATACTTTTCATTGTATATTTATCGCCCCTATATCTTAAATGGCATTTGCTTCTTTTATTAACAAGTATATCATAAAAGCTCTTGATTGAGGGTTTCAACGGGGGTGTCAACAACCCCGTCCCCCTGACATCCCCCTATCTTTTAATGCAGAAGTAGGGAGGCAGAGGGGAAGCAAGGGGACGTTCTGAAAGCGCCGGGATAAACCGGCATAGGGTAGGGGATGAAAGAGCCCTACGTGAAAGGAGTAGCTGCACCATCACGGCCCCTAGTCATGCGCGGGCAGCCGCGAGGCCGCACGTGAAGCGTTGACAGGGGAAAACGCAGGCCAGCCATTGAGCTCCGAAATCACCCTTCCGGGGTGCCGACCTTGTGGAACGAGAGGGAAGGCAACATGGTAAAACGGCGAAAATGCAGCGTGCCGTGTACCGGCCCCGCGGAGTCAGAGACCCTGAGCATGCGTGGACACTCTATGTTCGAGAACCGGGAGACCTCAGCGGTACCCGCCGGCAAATATACCAGCGGGTCGGCCAGGGAAGGCCTGTGGCCGCAATCCTGGCATGTACGCCACTGAGAAGTCAGACACCGGCTTAGTACCGAAGAAGGCGCCGAACAATAATTGGGAAACCGAGGACGGAGGCGCTGGAGGGAAGGCCGGGGACCAAGGGAAATTCTGAAGAGACGACTGCGAACTGTACGCGGAGACAGGGGGAAGCATTGAGCGGACTCGACAGAATACGTGAAGCAGCGAGGAGAGACAAGAACCTTCGCTTCAACAACCTGATGCACCATATCACAGTCGATCTGCTCCGGGAGGCATACAAAGCCTTAAAGCGAGATGCGGCACCCGGAATAGACGGGATGACATGGGAGCAGTACGGGGATGAATTGGAGGAGAAATTGTCAAACCTCCACCAGCGGGTGCAAAGTGGCAGATACCGCGCAACGCCCTCGAAGCGGGTCTGGATACCCAAGCCGGACGGGAAGCAACGTCCTATCGGCATAGCCGTACTGGAAGACAAGATAGTCCAGCAGGCAGTAGTATGGGTACTAAACCAGATATACGAAGAGGACTTTGAATACCGCGTTTATTGATAAACTGACCAATGAACTGCCTCCTCCTGAAGGAATCAGATTCAGCATGGGTAATGAAGAGGCTCAAATGCAAGACAGTATGGGCAGTTTAATCCAATTGGCATTTTTATCCATACTTTTCATATTTTTAATTTTGGCTGCCCAGTTTGAAAGCTTTCTTGATCCGCTGGTCATTATGTTTTCCCTGCCGTTGGCGATCATTGGAGCAGCGGTTGCCTTGTTTATTAGCGGCAGCGGAATTGAATGGCTCAACGCCCTCTCTGAAAGCATGAACTGCTATTCCCAAGGCAACCTTGATGATGTCTTCGCAACCGTACCAGCATTCACAAAGCGGGTGTGGACATTCTGGCCGGAACCGACGTGACCATAGGGGATAAAAGCGGGAATCTGATCTCCCGAATAATATAACTTTTTATTTATTAAACTATTGAAAGGAACATTAACATATGTTACTATTAACATATGTTAAAATTATAGGAGGCAGCCATGTCAATCAACCATGCCATATTAGGGATCCTTAGCTGTAGATCAGTAACTGGGTATGATTTAAAAAAAATAATCCAGGAGTCGCCATTTATGCCCTGGTCCGGCAACAATAATCAAATTTATAAAGCGCTGGTGGAAATCCTTGACGAAGGTTTCGTCACCCATGAGGTCCGGCACCAGGAAAGCTCTCCCTCGAAAAAGATCTATACCATCACTGAAGAGGGGTTAGCCGAGCTGAGAGACTGGGTGCTTTCTTCACCCGAACCGCCTGAATTCAGGAAAACATTTCTTATCCAGCTGGCCTGGGCGGACCAACTGAATGCGGGCGAACTGGACACCCTGTTGGCAGGATATGAAAATGAACTCAAAACACAAATATTGATGCAAAAAGAAAAACAGCGCAGGGGTTTGTTCTCGCCCGCCAGGAGCGCGCGGGAAGTATACCTGTGGGATATGGTTTATGAAAACATCATCTCATCTTACGAAAATGAACTGAACTGGCTGAAAAGGTTACGCGCAGAAATATATAGTGATCCCGGAGAGGAGACCAACAGAATGAATTATAAAGTCATCGAAAAAAACACAAAGAAATATGTAAAATGCGTTTCAGCAGAAAAACCTATTAATACTGAGCAGGACGCCCTGGACCTTGTTGCCGCCTGCGGTGAGCATGACTCCAACCTCTTGATGATCCACGCAGAAGCGCTGTCTGACGACTTTTTCAAACTTAGAACTGGTTTAGCCGGAATGGTACTGCAGAAATTCATAAATTACCGGGTCAGGACCGCGGTCGTTTTACAGGGTGAGATAAAGTTTGCCGGCAAATTCAAGGAATTTATTGCCGAAGCCAATAAGGGAAAGGACTTTAGAGTATTTAACAACGCGGCGGAGGCTGAAAACTGGCTGATAAACTTTGTATACGGTTAAGGTAAATACAATGCAAACAAAACTTGCTTTTAAGTCTCAGGAAGGGAAGAATGCTGTTTTAAAATTTTACGATTCCCTGCTTTAACATTGGCCTGTGCCTAATGAAAAATTATACGTTAATACCCGTTATGGAAAGACATTTATTATTGCCAATGGTGAAAAAGACGCTCCTCCGCTGGTACTGCTTCACGGCAGTGCTATGAATTCAGTTATGTTTGCCAAATTATAGCTGTTATAATAAGGATGTGTTAAATAACTAATTGAAGTATAGGAGGAGTTGTAATGGACCAGATGATGGCTTATTGCGGCATAATGTGTGACGAGTGTCCGGCTTATAAGGCCACTGTGGATAATAATGATGAGCTCCGCAAAAAAACAGCCGGTCAGTGGAGTAAAATGTTTAATGCGGATATCCGGACGGAGCACATCAACTGCCTTGGATGCCGTTCCGGGCTGCGGTTCGCTCACTGCGGCGTGTGCGAGATCAGGGCCTGCAACTTGGAAAAACAGCTCGGCCACTGCGGAGATTGTGGTTCTTTCAGCTGCGGCAAAGAAAATTTCATCCTGGAGAATGTTAAAGGCGCCAGGGAGAGGCTGGAGGCCGCCCGCGGAAAATAATCAGGGCACTGCCCTTGTGTGATAACATGGTTCATTATACTAGTCTGAGAGGATATTTTTTTGTTGAATAAAAGCCGGCAGTAACAGGAGGGTATTATTTTTCGCTAAAGAAAAACCATCCCCGCTGGCCGGTGAGTTTGACGATGGTTATTTCAGAGGGCTGCTGGACGGCGTCAAACAGAAGATCAGCGTGAAGGCTTTTCTCGCCACCGAGCAGCGTATACCCGGCCTGGGAAACGGAGTGCTGCAGGATATACTGTTTAATGCCGGGATCAATCCCAGGATCCAGCTTATTAAACTAGGGGAAACAAGGGAACGTTCTTTTGGTTTCATTTAGGGAGGCAATACCGTTATTTCATGAAAAAAATAATTGCCGCAATATTGATTGTCATCAGTATGTTATGTGCCGGGTGCTCGAGTAAACTAAATGTTCAGGTACTCCCAGCAGAAGAAACACCCGTCGTTAAAATAAAAGCTGAAGAGGCAAAGGCCAGGCTGGACCAGTCAGACAAAATAATTATTGTCGATGTCAGGACGCCGGCGGAATATAACGAAGCGCATATTGAGAACGCAGTTTTACTGCCCCTGGACAGTATCCGTGATAATGCGGCTGCGGTCATTCCGGATCCGGCTGCGGTCTATTTTGTTTATTGCCGCAGCGGCGTTCGGAGTGCGACAGCGGCAGCACAACTGGTGGAAATGGGTTATAAAAACATTTACGATTTGGGTGGCATTAAGGATTGGCCTTATGAAAAAGTAAGTGGGTAATAGGGGTATATAAATAAGCCAACAGCGAGTCTAATGACCGCTATTGGCTTATTTTCAATATAGAGTCTGAGAAATTTTTATTTCTTCTTCACCACAGGCAGCCACACCTCGGATTTGTATATCGGTGATTGTGTATCCCCCTCGGTGTATACCTCGATGTCGGGCTTATCGGCATATTCGTAGCCGGAAGTAGGCAGCCATTCTGTTACAATGCGTTTTTGCAGTTCCTGAATTGCCCGGGGCATCGGCCCGGTACATTCAAATATGGCCCAGGTGGCAGCGGGTATTTCGTATTCGACAGTGCCTTCCGGTGCGGGCTTGCCGGTGACAACCGCAATATAATAGTCAAAGTCCTTGCCGTTCATACAGGTGCTGACGCCGAGCACGCCAAGCGGGGGCTGGTCCATCAGTGCGCAGAGTTTAGGGATCATGCCGGCCTGTGCGGTTTCCTGCCAGAACAGGGGCACCCTGGCCATGCTTTCCTCGATGTTCATGTCCAGGTGTTCCTTGATGCCGACAATCCTAAAAGCATCCTTTTTCTCAATTTTGTATTCCATTTCCACGTCTCCTTTGATTGAAATTGTGAAGCTGATGCGCGGGAATGCTTTGAGAGATGTCCCTTCAGTCCGGGCCACTGACGGCGAAACGCCATGCACATTCTGAAATGCCCGGTTGAAAGATGTCGGTGAATCATAGCCGTACTTCAGCGACAGGTCAACAATTTTAATATCGCTGGTCTGCAGCTCGAACGCCGCGGCTGTCATGCGCCTGCGCCGGATGTATTCTGATAGGGGTGCGCCGGCTATATATGAAAACATCCTTTGAAAGTGAAAAGTCGAGCAGCAGGCGATCTGCGCGGCATGGTCAAAGTTGATTTCATCGCTTAAATTTTCTTCAATATAGCTGATCGACTGGTTCAATCTCTCCAGCCATTCCATTGCATCACCTCCTGACAATCAAAGTTTAGCATCATCAAAAGAGATAGTCCTCTCATTCGATGCACGAAAATGTAAGATGATCTAAACAATTCTCAAATCACTATTGAGAATATTATACCATCTTATAATCGCTTTATTGAGATTCTTTGCTTCCCAAAAGAGCGGCTATTTGTTTATCGTGTCCCAGCAAAAGGAAGCAAAAAGAACGTCCCCTTGCTTCCGCCCTTGCTTCCGGGTTTTACACTTTGCAAGTCTGTTTCACTGCTAAAGGGATTCCTTAACAGTCTGCCAAAATTGAGCATCTCCATACCCCAGCCTCCAGAAAGATCCCTCCGCCAACCCGCAAAAGAGACAAAGATATATTCTTTTTATTTCCTTTTTGGTTTATATTAAAGATACAGCAATCTAAAATGATAGGGGTGGATAAAGATTTATTCGCATAGTATAAAGACAAATACTTACATAAGGGTCCTGGTGACAGCGACTTTTGTGGGCATGGTTATTGTAAACATGCTCGCAAATATTATTCCGATTAATGGTGTGACCACTGGCCAGGTTTCAGACTCATATCCCAATCTTTTTGCACCGGCGGGAATAACATTCGCGATCTGGGGTTTGATTTATCTCCTACTGGCTGGCTACACGCTTTACCAGATCGGGTTTTTCCAGGGATATTTCGGCATGATAAAAGGGGATTTGTTAGAGAAAACGGGGCTGTTATTTTCGATTTCGTCTATTGCCAACGCGGCATGGATTTTTTCGTGGCACTATTACCTGATTCCGGTATCCATGCTTCTGATGGCAGTCATCCTCGTCTGCCTGATTTTAATTAACAGGCTGATAAATGACCAGTGGCTTTCAACAAGGGAAGAGATTTTTATCAGGATCCCCTTCAGCGTTTACTTCGGGTGGATTACCGTGGCTGCGATTGCTAACGCTGTGGTGCTCCTGGTAAGCCTTGGTTGGCATGGATTTGGAATACCGGAACCGACATGGGCGGCAATTATTATCTCTATCGGCGTGATAATCGGGATCACGACAATGCTGAAAAACAAAGATACTGTGTATGGGCTTGTTTTCATATGGGCTTATGCCGGCATTTTAATTAAACACACATCAGAAAGCGGCTTTTCCGGTCAGTATCCGGCAGTAATTATCACTGTGGCCGCCTGCATTGTTTTGCTGGTTATCGCAGTGGGTTGTAATAGCAAATGGAGAAAGAAGGGATGAATATCCCCTGGGTTTTAAGACAATACAGCTTGATTTTATTATTCAATCCAAGGATGTTGATGTAACTGAGATTCAAAAGGCAATTCAATTATCTGAACAAACCTATTGTCCAGTTTGTGAAAAGGAGCAGCTAGGTGATGGCTGCTCCTTTTAAATGTTGGATGGATTACTCTACTTCATTAAGAGGGATTCCCAGCGCGTCAGCCACCCCTTTACCGTAGGCGGGATCAGCTTTCATACAGTTGCGGATGTGCCGCACTTTGATCTCACGGGGCGCATCTCCCATGGCGCGTGCTGTATTGCCAAAAAGAGCTTCCTGCTGGCTGCTGCTCATCAGCCTGAACAAGAGTCCTGGCTGCGTGTAGTAATCATCGTCATCTTCCCTGAAATTCCATTGATACGCGGCGCCATTGATAGCTAGCGGCGGTTCTTTAAAATCAGGCTGCTCCTGCCACTCACCATAACTGTTTGGCTCATAAGCAAGAGTGCTGCCGGCGTTATTGTTTACTCTCATTTGGCCATCTCTATGGAAGCTGTTGACCGGGCAGCGGGGCGCATTAACCGGTATCTGATGATGGTTTACCCCTAAACGGTAACGCTGCGCGTCACCATAAGAGAATAAACGTCCCTGCAGCATTTTATCCGGTGAAAAACCAATACCGGGTACAATATTGGCGGGGTTGAAGGCTGCCTGTTCAACTTCCGCAAAATAATTATCCGGATTGCGGTTTAATTCCAGAACACCTACTTTGATCAGTGTATAATCTTTGTGATACCATACTTTGGTAAGGTCAAAGGGATTGTAGGACATTCTGGCCGCGTCTGCTTCAGGCATTACCTGAATAGACATGGTCCAACGGGGAAAGTCGCCCCGGTCGATGCTTTCGAGCAGATCACGCTGGTGGCTTTCACGATCCTTGGCAATGATGGCCTCAGCCTCCTCATCGGTCAAGTTCTTGATGCCCTGTTGGGTGAATAGGTGAAATTTAACCCAGAAGCGCTCGTTTTTAGCGTTGATCATGCTGAAAGTATGACTGCCGAAGCCATGCATATGCCGGTAGGATAAAGGGATGCCGCGGTCGCTCATGACGATGGTGACCTGGTGCAGGGCTTCAGGAAGGGAAGTCCAGAAGTCCCAGTTGTTTTTTGCACTTCTCATGTTTGTGCGGGGATCACGTTTAACCGCATGATTTAAATCAGGAAACTTTAGTGGGTCGCGCAGAAAAAAGACAGGAGTATTATTCCCCACCAGGTCCCAGTTACCGTCTTCTGTATAGAATTTCATGGCAAAACCTCGTATGTCACGCTCAGCGTCCGCGGCGCCACGTTCACCGGCAACTGTGGAAAAACGCATAAATAGCTCAGTCTTCTTACCAATTTCCGAGAAAATTTTGGCCTTGGTGTACTTGGTGATGTCATTTGTGACAGTGAATGTGCCATAAGCTCCAGAGCCTTTGGCGTGCATGCGGCGCTCGGGGATTACTTCCCGGTCAAAGTGGGCGAGTTTTTCTAAAAACCAGACATCCTGTAAGAGCATTGGACCACGGGGACCTGCAGTCATAGCATTCTGATTGTCGGGTACCGGGGCGCCGGCAACACTCGTCAGTTTCTTTTTTCCCTCCATTTTTTGCCCTCCTTATTGAATTTTATTTTTTGTATTAACAACAAATCAAATATTTGACTAAACGGTTGCTTGGCAGCTTTGTCTCATTATAAGTAAATGATCTTAAATATTTCTTAACAATATCTAATTATTTTCCTTAATTGGATGGTATAATAAATCAACCAATTGGCTGTTGTTAACCGCTTAAAAGGCAAATATACTAATCCTTAAACAATCCAATCAGGGAGGGATAAGGATGCACTATACTTTTGCCGAGCGGGTCAGTCAAATGGAGAGTTCGGTAATTCGTGAGATATTGAAAGTCACCGAGAGTCCCGTGGTGATTTCTTTTGCCGGCGGGCTGCCGGCCCCGGAGATGTTTCCCCTTAAAGAAATCAAGGCGGCCTTTTGTCGTGTTCTAGCGAAAGGTGACGGCTCTGTCCTGCAATACAGCACTACGGAAGGTTTCCTGCCTTTACGGGAATACATAGCGGCAAAAATGCGGAAAAAAGGCCTGGAGGCCGGGCCGGATAACATTCTGGTTACGAATGGTTCCCAGCAGGCTTTAGACCTGCTGGCAAAGCTGTTTATCAATCCAGGGGATGTTGTTTTAGTGGAAAAACCCAGCTACCTGGGTGCGCTTCAGACATTTCGCAGCTACCAGGCCGGGTTTATGTCAGTGCCTGCGGATAATGAAGGTATAGATGTCGAGGCCATGGAATTCACTATAAAGAAACAACGTCCTAAATTGGTGTACCTGACCCCTACTTTTAAAAATCCAACCGGTGTGACCCTGAGTCTTGAAAGACGCCGGGCGGTTGCTGACTTACTGGGTAAATACAAGGTGCCTCTGATTGAAGATGATCCTTACGGGGAACTGAGATACCGGGGTGAGCCGCTCCCCCCGGTTAAGTCGTTTGACGTGTGCGGCCAGGTAATCTACCTCAGTACCTTTTCTAAAACTATAGCTCCCGGACTTCGTTTGGGCTGGATTGTCGCCAGCCGCGAGTTGATCCGCAAATTGGTCCTGGCCAAACAGGGGACCGACCTGCACACGGGTACCCTGGTTCAATGGGCTGTACAGAGCTACCTGGAAAATTCAGATGTGTCCGGCCATGTCCAGGCTATCCGCAAGGAGTATGGCCGGCGGCGGGATATCATGCTGGAGCAGATGGAAAAGAACTTTCCGCACGATATTTCCTGGACCAGGCCGGATGGGGGCATGTTTTTATGGGTAACCTTGCCCGAACAATTTGACACTGTGCAGCTCTTAAGCAGGGCTATTGAAGAAAAGGTGGCCTATGTGCCCGGCGCGCCTTTTTACCCGGACAGGGAGGGGCTGAACACGATGCGCCTGAACTTTTCCAACTCCACCCCTGAGCAGATCAAGAGCGGCATCAGCCGCCTGGCCCGCCTTTTTTCCAGCTGCCTGGAACGAGGCTTGAGCCGGCAGGTTCTTAAACATAGGAAGGAAAAGCGGGAAGGACTTTGACGTGGTGTGGATGGAGAAGGAGAGCAAACAGTAAGTGCCTTCGTGCTAACTTCCTGATGACATTGTTCGTTTGGACAGCAAATAGAAATGATGAGGGAAATAAGGCTATGAACAAGATTGAATATATCGAAAGCAATGAAAAAGATATAGAAACAATAGCTCATTTATGGGAAAAACTCAATGAGCATCATCGAAAAAATTCGAAATATTTCGCTGAAAGGTTTTCTCAGTTAACTTTTCATACAAGAGAAAAGGTATTTTTAGAAAAAGCTAAATCAGGCACCCTTAGAATAGATCTGGCCAGGGATTTGGATAGTAATCAGTATATAGGTTATTGCATTAGTTCAATAACAAAGGATAACGAAGGAGAAATTGATTCAATTTACATTGAAGAGAATTACCGCAGATTGGGAATTGGAGATTACTTTATGAAGAAAGCTGTAGAATGGATGGATAACCGATCTGTGAAAACAAAGAAAATAGTTATTGCATTTGGAAATGAAGAAGTTATTGAATTTTATAGCCGTTATGGATTTTTACCTCTATTTACTACTGTAATCCAATTATCCGGCAAGTAATTATTGTATGACTACAAGCCTTTCGGCGGGGGGAATTGTTTGTGCAAATAAATATAGACCGGGAAAGTCGTACCCCTCTGTACCTCCAAATTAAAAACCAGATCAGGCAGCTGATCATGGATCGTGTTTTACAGCCTGGTTACCGCCTGCCGCCGGAAAGGAAACTGGCTGCTGCCCTGGGTGTCAACCGCAGTACAGTTGTGAACGCTTACCGCGAACTGGAAGCCGACGGGCTAATCGAGTCTCATGTGGGACGGGGCACCATGGTAAACTTTATTCCTGGCGGGGAAGCAGGGGAAGAGTTAGGCCAGACTCTGCCCCCGGTCTGGAGAAATTTTTACAGCAGCCAGGCGGGCAGGATGAGCAACCCTTTTATAAGCAATGTCCTGGATATGGTTGCCAGGGAGGATACCATATCTTTTGCTTTAGGCGTGCCCGCTCTGGAATTCCACCCTGTGGAATACTTTAATTCGATAATTTCCGGGCTTATGGAAAAGGAAGGAAATGCGCTTTTCGAGCACGGGCCCACCGCCGGATATTATCCTCTCCGGGAATACCTGGCCGGATACATGGGCCAGCGTGCCATTCAGGCCGGGCCGGAAAATATTATAATACTCTCGGGCTCCCAGCAGGGATTGGATTTGGCAGCCAAGGTTTTTATTGAGCCAGGTGATGCCGTGGTGATCGAGGAGCACACATATATGGGCGCCATCCAGGTTTTTGCCGCGGCCGGAGCGCGTATATTCAGCGTGCCTATGGACGAGGAAGGAATCCAGGTGGATGTCTTAGAGCAGGTCCTTTCCCGCTATCGCCCTAAATTTATTTATACCCAGCCTACTTACCAAAACCCATCCGGCATCACTATGAGCCTTGCCCGGCGCCGGGAGTTTTTAAGACTGGCTTACCGCTTCCATGTTCCTGTTTTAGAGGATGACCCCTATAGTGAGCTTCACTATGAGGGAGGGCTGGTTCCCTCCCTAAAGTCACTGGATACCAGTGATCATGTGATTTACCTCAGCACTTTCTCTAAGGTGATTTCTCCCGGCCTGCGCCTGGGTTGGCTGGTGGCGCCGTCGGACCTGGCCCGGCAGCTGCTGATGGCAAAACAGCTGGACGACCTGCACTGCAACACACTGGCCCAGTCGGTGGTCAATGAATTTTGCCGTGCGGGATTGCTGCAGGCGCACCTGGCCATGATAAGGGAAGAGTACCATAAAAGAAGAGACGCCATGCTGGTGTCCCTGGCGGAATTCGCTCCTCCCGGCCTGTGTTGGAGCCATCCCGCCGGGGGCTTTCATATCTGTTGCGGCCTGCCTGAAGGAGTTCACGCTGGAGCCTTGCTGTCCCGTGCGGTTGAAAAAAAAGTTACATTTGTGCCCGGGGACGTTTTTTGCGCCAACGCCGGCGGAACTGACCGGCTGCGGCTGAGCTTCAGCCGCTGCTCTGAGGCAATGATCCGGGAAGGAATACGCAGGTTTTGCACAGTTCTCAGCAAAATGATCAACACAGGGCATGGCACAGACGAGGCATCCCGCCAAAGACAGGATTTGGGGCAGCTGTTTTAAATCAAGATTTTAAACGGGCAAACGGGGGGCAAACGGGGACGGTTCTTGCCTTGCCCGGTAAATATTTACAAATAGAGTATGGGTTAGCCGGTTTGAAAGGGGAAGTTATGAAAAAGTCACTGTTGCTGATCATTACCTTCACAGTTATCCTGACCGGGTTTTTATCACCTCCGGCGAAAGCACAGGAACAGCCTGGGGTTATCCCGGTGTTTATCGATGGGCTGCCGGTTGTTTTTGACGTGCAGCCGGTTATCGCTAACGGCCGCACCCTGGTTCCTTTCCGGGCTGTTGCAGAAGCGTTGAACGTAAATGTAACCTGGGACGGCGCTGATCAGACGATACTGGCTTCGGATGGAAAAATATCTGTCAGGCTGCAGATTGGCGATGTGACAGCTTCCCGCAATGAGATACCTGTCACTTTGGAGGCGCCGCCGGTGATCCTTGACGGGAGAACACTAATCCCGCTGCGGTTCTTCAGTGAGGCCTTTAATTGCCAGGTGGTATGGGACGAGGCCAAGCGCAGCGTGAAAATAACTTCGCCGCTTAAATTAATGACTGTGACTGGCTTTTATGCCCTTGGGGACAAGGAGACCAGCAGTTGGACCAATCTTTTTGGCAAAGCCTACCCGGCTGAAGGCAGCGGCAATACCGATGTTGTATCTGTGCTGGCCCTGGGCTGGTACAGCCTCGATAAGAAAGGAAACCTGCTTAATAATAGTGATTCCGGGTGGCGCCGGCCGGACGGTTGGGAAGAAATACTTAAAGCAGCCGGTAAATACAACTTAAAGACCGAAATGGTGGTTCAACTAACTGATGGCGATGGCACTTTAACCAACCTGTTGACTAATCAGGCAGTCATGGATCAGGCTATCAGAGGTATTTCGAAAGAATCGCTGTTATACAAAGGAGTAAATCTTGACTTTGAAGGTTTAGGCTGGCGTGATCAGGGAGAGAAATTAACCTCGGTGCGTAGTGACTTTGCCAAGTTTGTCCGTCTTTTGTCAGGTGAGTTGAAAAAAAACGGCCGCAGCCTGACCCTGACTCTCCACGCGCCAAACAGCGCTTACAAAGGTTACGATTACCAGGTGTTAGGGGGGCTTGCCGACCGGATAATAATAATGGCTTATGACTACGGCTCCCGACCAGAACCGCTGGATCTTGTAATTGAGGCCGTGGAGATGGCCAGAACGGCTGTCCCGGCGGAAAAGTTAGTACTTGGGGTTTCCACTCCCAGCGAGACAGCGGACAGCATCCTGAGCAAGGTTGGTGTGGCCAAGAGATACAACCTGCAAGGCATAGCCATCTGGCGGTTGGGCCTGGTTTCCAATGAAATGTGGACTGCGCTGAGAAGCAGTGTGCAGCCCAGGCAATAACCAACAATTATTAGGTGTTAAAAACTCCTGATAAACATCTTTGCCTTTTCACTGTCCAGAAAATCATGGATATCCTCAATGCCAAGGCTTTTTAAGAGCTCCATCACAAATATGTTGTCAACCGGGGTCAGGCTGTTGGCTTCTGCACCGTATTTATCCACAAGGTCTGTGCCGGCCCCGGGATCTATAATTACCCTGGGTCCTCCCACGCATCCGCCTGGGCAGCCCATTCCTTCCAAAAAATTGGCGTCCGGTTTGCCAGACAGCGCTTCTTTCAGCATAATCTTACAGTCATGAGCGCCGTCAGCCTGTTTCGCCCGGATTTTTATCGCCCTGCTGGGCCGTATCCTGTTTAGCGTATCCGATACCGCCTGGCTCACCCCGCCGGTTCTGGCATATATTCTGCCCGCCCGGGAAGAATGTTCGCTGTCATCCTCCTCCAGTTCCGCCGGGTTAATGCCAACCGCCTCAAAAATCTGCCCTACCTCCCGGAAAGTCAACACCGCGTCCACGGCGTCTTTAACGTCCGGTTCTTTTGCTTCCGCTTTCTTGGCTATACACGGACCAACAAAGACAACTTTGGAGCCGGGATGCAGGTGCTTGATCCCCCTCCCGCACGCCACCATGGGTGATACAGAGGGAGATATATGCGGGATCAAGTCCTTATAAAAACGTCTAACCATGGAAACCCAGATCGGGCAGCAGCAGCTGGTCAGCAAGAATTCTTCGTTCCCGGTGACGTGCCTGTCAAATTCCAGCGCTTCTTTTAAAGACAATATATCGGCGAAAAGCGCTACTTCCACCATGCCGTAAAAGCCAAGCTTTTTAAAAGCCGCTCTCATCTTGCCCGGGGTGACTTGCGGGCCAAACTGGCCGGTAAAGGCGGGGGCGATAATAGCAAAAACCGGAGCCGTGCGGTCCTTTAGGAGTTCGATAAGCGGCACGAACTCCTTTTTGTCGATGAGGGAGTATTCCCTGCAGGTTTCCACGCATTCACCACAGCCGGCGCAGTTATTTTGCTTGATAACCACGTTGCCCTCCATGTCTCTGACTATAGCGCCGAAGAGGCAGGAAGCCTCGCAGTTTTTCCTTTTATCATCGGCGCAGTCAGGCGGGCAGTCCCTGACCTTAAAAACTACCCTGTTCTGATCTCCGGCTCCGGAAGCGTAACGCACATATTCTCCGGTGACTTCGTTGCCCTCTTTTTTTATTTTTTTGATCTCCTCAGGCATATCCCCACGGTAGCCCGATCTTACCAGTCTTTTAAATATTTCATCATAATCCGAACCGCCCATTTTATCACCTGCCGAAAGTCTGCCTGGTTTAATATCTGTCATTTGCTAGAATTCTATTAGGAGTTGTCAACAACCCCGTCCCCCTGACACCCCCCTGACACCAGGCCTTTTTAAAGAAATCCTGTTCTTAAGGAAGGTACTTTATTTCAGGTCTAGAATAAGTGTCATAAATATATTTGTAAGCGGAGGGGTTTTTGTGTTTGTAGGCAGCGTTAAAGATATAGAAGAGATTAAATTCGTAGGTCCAGGCGTGGTTAACGCTTTCAAAAAGTCCTTGATCGGCCCCGGGGAAGGCTGGGAAGGATGGGTGATGCGGCTTATTACTTTGAGAGACAGGGGGTGCTCCCCGCGCCATGCCCACCCCTGGCCGCATATCAACTACATCCTCGGCGGCAGCGGTGTACTGTCCATTGAGGGGAAAGACACCGCCCTGGAAGCGGGTTCCATAGCATATGTCCCGTCTAACGCCGAGCACCAGTTTGCCAGTAACAGCGATCAGGACCTCGTCTTTATCTGTATCGTTCCCGAAGAAGGGGACAAGTAATAATTAATTTGCCATTAAGCTTATCTTAAACCCGTTTATGCGTAACGGGTTTATTTGTTTACGAATTCAGGAAACCATAGGTTTATAGTTTAAAAGTATGACTTACCGTAAACTGTAGACAGCAGATAGATGGTTGGGTAGACTAGGCCGTAAGGCTATTTTACTTGAAAAAAGCCGGTAACGGTACAGGATGCTGGTTGAAAGAGAGGAATAAAGGCGGTAAACCGGTTAACGTCGGAAAGGGGGGTCTTAGTTGAGATTTAATGAAGAACAAATTGTTAGATACAGCAGGCATATCATCCTTGGTGAAGTTGGCTCAAAAGGCCAGAAAAAGATAAGCGAAGGTAAAGTTTTAATCGTGGGGGCCGGAGGACTGGGCTCTCCCGTCGCTTATTACCTGGCGGCCGCGGGAGTGGGGACCATCTGTATCATTGATGACGATGTGGTGGATTTAAGCAATTTGCAGCGGCAGATCCTGCACACCACCGGAGATAGCGGCAGGTCCAAGGCTGTTTCGGCCGGGGATAATTTGACAGCCCCTAATCCCAACTGCAAGCTGATACGCCGCCGGGAGAGGTTGACGGACGGCAACGCGCTGGAGATAATCAAAGAATACGATGCCGTGGTGGACGGAACTGACAATTTCCCCACTCGTTTTCTGATTAACGATGCCTGTGTCATGGTTAAGAAACCTTTTTTCCATGGCGGCATCCTCAGGTTTTTCGGGCAGGCCTTAACTGTGATACCGGGGCAGGGGCCGTGTTACCGCTGTATTTTCGGCGGGCCTCCGCCGCCCGGTGCTGCGCCCACCTGTGCCGAGGCAGGTGTGCTGGGTGTTCTGGCGGGAACCATAGGGGTCATTCAGGCTACAGAAGTCTTAAAATACTTACTGGGACTGGGTGATTTACTGGTGGGCCGGCTGTTGACCTATGACGCCCTGTCCCTGCAATTCAGTGAGATTCAGGTGAAGAAAAACCCCGACTGTCCTGTTTGTGGCGAAAAACCCACCATAACCGGGTTAGTGGACTACGAACAGCAGGTATGTACATTGCGGGAGGGAGAATAGTCCTGGAAGCGCCTATCTTCCAGGTTTATATGTATAGGCGTATAACAATAAAAGCACTATTACAATAGGGAGTCGCCTGTAAGTGTACAGCAGGCTGTAAATCATATTTTCACTTAAACCGGTACCGCCCGGCAGATGATATTTTAGAAAAATAGATACAGCGTAGGCGGATGCCTCTATGAGAATGAGAAGAATTGAGCCCCATAATAATATTTTTGTCATAATAGCAACCCCTGGTTTTTTTTAATATTATCACATATTTACACAAGTGAGTACTTTTTAACAGCAAAATAGTAAGCCTTATATGTTCATGCAAGGTTAATGAATATACCGGATTGTTAACTTTAAGAGGTGTTATGTTGAGAATGAACGACCTGGAACAAAAATTCGATCGATTAAAACAAATTTTGAAGGAATACGGGAGTGTTATCGTCGCGTTTTCAGGAGGCGTTGACAGTACTTTTTTACTTAAAGCGGCGGTTGATGTACTTAAACAAAAAGCGGTCGCGGTGACCATTACCGGAGAGTTATACCCGACGGGTGAGACGGAAGAAGCTGTTCAACTAGCCCGAGCTATAGGCGCGGAGCACCTGACGGTTGAAAACCGGGACCTGGACAACCCGGTATTTGCCGGTAACCCGCCTGATCGCTGTTACCACTGTAAGAAGAATCAATACGGAGAGATCTTGGAGATAGCCCGTGCACGTGGCATTAAAGTAATGGTTGACGGAGTTAACACTGATGACTTAAGCGACTACAGGCCCGGTATCCGCGCCGGGGAGGAACTTGGTATGCGCAGCCCGTTAAAAGATGTGGGTCTGACCAAAGAGGAAATACGCGCTCTGTCAAGAAAATTGGGACTGCCCACGGCTGAAAAGCCGGCCAACCCCTGTCTGGCCTCGCGCTTTCCTTACGGAACAAAGATTACTTTGGAAGGCTTAAAACAGGTGGGTGCGGCGGAAGAGGTGATCCGGAAGGCGGGTGTGCCGCTGGTAAGGGTAAGGCATCACGGCAACCTGGCCAGGATTGAAGTGCCGCTGGAGTACATCCCACTGTTAATGGAAAACTCCGCGGAGATTGAAAAAAGCATCAGGGATATCGGATATAAACATATCACGCTTGACCTGCGCGGCTACCGTATGGGAAGCATGAACGAAACATTAGATATAAAAAAGGCTGACTGAATTTTCATTTCCTCTGGCATTATTCGCGTGGAATTTGATATATTATCCCTGCCAGCACGCCATCTTTATCCTGGCTTTCAAGAAATCCCGCTATGATTTATTTCATTGAGTTCAATTAATATTTTGGTTTGTTTTAACACCTCTAAGATCAATTCGACTTATGGAATAAATTTCCTTTATGATAATCTAAACTTTAATAAAAAAAGAGACAGGATGAAGTGCACCCCAAATATTAGACATGAATCTAAGATTTGGTGGTGCATTTTTTAATAGCAATATAAAACATTATTATAACTATACAATATAAAATAAAAATATTTAATCAGTGCAATAGAGGAATTTTATATATTCATAGTGAAGGGGTAGGGCGGGCTTTATATAAGATCGGAGGAGGATCGACATGCGTCCAAAGATAATGAATATTTTCGAAAATATGCGCAATGATAACGCGCTCAGCATCCAAAGCGCTAAAGAAAACGGCTTAAAGGTTGTCGGCATATTTTGCGCTTATTCCCCCATGGAACTGGTATTGGCGGCCGGCGCCCTGCCGGTCGGACTTTGCGGCACCAGGCACGAGCCTATCGCCGCCGCCGAAAAGATATTGCCGCGCAACCTGTGTCCTCTTATTAAATCGAGTTTTGGCTTTGCCGTAACCGATACCTGCCCTTACTTCCGGGCGTCTGATTTTATTATCGCGGAGACGACCTGTGACGGTAAAAAAAAGATGTTTGAGCTTCTCGGGCAGATTAAACCGATGCACGTGCTGCACCTGCCGCAGGGGACTAACCGGAGCGGCGCCCTGCGGTGGTGGCTGGAGGAACTGTATTTGCTTAAAAAGAGGCTGGAGGAACACCTGGGAGTGACCATCAGCAATGATGACCTGAGGGAGGCCATCAGGATTTGCAACAGGGAGCGGACTGCTCTGAAAAACTTGCATGAATTGAACAGGCTCAACCCGGCCCCTCTTACCGGGCTGGATATGCTCACCACCATTTTCGTCAAGGGTTTTAACGTGGACAAGGAGGAAGGCACCGGGCTGATAAATCAGCTTGCTGAAGAAGTCAGAAATATTGTCGCTCAGGGGATTTCTCCCTTTGCCAAAGGTACGCCCCGTATCCTTTTAACCGGGTGCCCGGTGGGCATCGGTTCAGAAAAAGTGGTGTGCCTGCTGGAAGAGTGCGGCGGCAGCGTGGTTTGCTTTGAAAGCTGCAGCGGCATCAAGACGATGGAATACCTGGTTGACGAAGATGAGCAAAGAGATCCTATGGAAGCAATTGCCGAAAGATACCTGCGGATACCCTGCTCCTGCATGTCGCCCAACCCGGGGCGCCTGGAGCTTCTCGGCAAGCTGATTGACGAATACAGTGTGGACGGGGTCGTGGACCTTACCTGGCAGGCCTGCCATACCTACATTGTTGAGGGCGAACTGATTCGCCGTTATGTAAAGGATAACTTTGGCCTGCCATACATCCAGCTGGAAACTGATTATTCCACTTCGGACATTGAGCAGTTGAAAACAAGAATTTCGGCCTTCATAGAAATGATCAGCGGGAGTTGAACAAAATGTTCACAGTGGGAATAGACGTTGGTTCTGTTACCACCAAGGCGGTGCTGCTGAACGGCAAGGACTGGCGGTATGTGGTCAGGCCGACCGGGTGCAGTCCCCGTCAAGCCGGCAAGGAAGCTTTTGAGGAACTGCTGGGCCGGGACGGTTTGGCGCAAGAAGATATATCAGGTGTGATCGGGACCGGTTACGGCAGAATATCCCTGCCTTTTATCGACAAGGCGGTGACTGAAATAACCTGCCACGCCAGGGGAGCGCATCATCTGCTGGCAGGGGCCGATATGGTTATCGATATCGGCGGACAGGACAGCAAGGTCATTCTCACGGACGGCCAGGGCAATGTTATGAATTTTGCCATGAACGACAAGTGCGCCGCCGGTACGGGCAGGTTTCTGGAGGTAATCGCCGCGGCCCTTGGCGCTGATGTCAGCGAGCTTGCTGAAAAA
>CAZIYV010000013.1:0-39820 GCA_964543575.1 uncultured Pelotomaculum sp. | reverse complement strand
AGACGCAGACCATACCCCTGGCCATTTATTTTGCGGTGGAGTCGGGACGCAGCGAAACAGCCAGGGCACTGGTGGCAATCATAACCGTATTCAGCTTTTTGGTTATTTTTTTGGTAAACCGCTGGGCTAAGACGTATAAATAAATTCTGTGAAATATAGGTGCTGACATGCTGGAATTACAGATTAATAAAAAATTATGGCATTTTACGCTCGATTTGAGTGTGAAGATAAAAAATCAAATCCTGGTCCTGTGGGGTCCCTCCGGTTCCGGTAAGACTACTGTTTTAAACTGTCTGGCCGGGTTGCTCAAGCCTTCTTCCGGCTTCATCAATCTTAACGAGAGGTTTCTTTTTTCCTCCTCTGAAGATATCAACATCCCGGCCCAACAAAGGCATGTGTCTTATCTTTTTCAGAATTACGCTCTTTTCCCTCATATGACTGTAAGAAAAAATGTTTTATACGGGCTGAAGGGTAAAGACAAGAAATGTTCCACCGCTGACGAGATGCTGGACTCTTTAGGTGTAGGACATCTGGTAGATCGTTATCCAGGCCAGCTTTCCGGCGGTGAACAGCAGCGAGTGGCCTTAGCCAGGGCTTTGATAGTGCGGCCTCAGCTTCTTTTACTGGATGAGCCGTTCAGTGCCCTTGACAGAGACACCAAAATCAGCTTGAGGCAGGAGCTGAAAAAACTGCACCAGCAGTGGCAGATACCCTTCGTTCTGGTGTCACACGATGAAGAGGACGCACAATTTTTGGGCGATGTGATTGTATCCCTGAAAAACGGGCAAACAGGGGAAAACTCACTGCAAACGGTATCTGTTTAGCACCATCAAGTTTTGATCATTTTTTTGTTTCATGTTGATAATTTTTATTTTTTATTCTTGATTTTTAAAATGCAGGGTTTTTCAGCAGGAGTTTTCTGTTATTATATAGAATTTTAAGTAATTGTATATTGTGGGATAGTTAATTATTGTAATTATTGTAATTATTGTAATTATTGTAATATTATTGTTTTTTTGATTTAAGTCATGTTTTTAAGAATTGAATATATACTCTTCGAGCTACACGACCTAAAGCCAAAAGACTATGGTCAGTGGCCGACAGGGTGCGTTGGGAAACCAGCGTGCCTTCCATTGCGAAAAGGAGAGTTGGATTTGGCTTCCCACGCCGGGCCAGCTGTGTTTTTCGTAGCTTGCCCGGCAATTTGTTTTCAAGGGGGTGTGAACAGCCGGTCTAAAACATCCTTTAGGTTTTTAGTGCCATAACATCAGCAGCTTAATTCCGGTTAACACCGCCAAGTTTCCCCAGGTTAAAGAAAAGCTGGCCATAAAGTATGTTGCTATAATCTGGGATTTTGGCAAGGACAAGTTTGGAGAGCCACTGTTTTACCCCAACTCAGCCGAAGGGAAGACTCTCCCCAAATAAAAAAATCTCATAAAACAAGAGGAGGATTTTAGATGAAGGTAAAAAGATTTGCTCTGCCGGTGGTAATTGCGTTATTGGTTTTGATGCTTGGCATCATCCAGGGTTGCGGCAAGCAGCAGGCGCCGTCCCAACAAGCAAGTCAGCCCCAGGTCAAGGACCTGATCCTGGCCACAACCACCAGCACCCAGGACAGTGGGTTGCTTGACGTACTGAAACCTATGTTTGAGCAGAAAACAGGATATAATCTTAAAATTATCTCAGTTGGCAGCGGCGCGGCCCTGGAAATGGGCAATAAGGGCGAAGCAGACGTGCTCCTCGTTCACTCTCCAGCTGCTGAAAAAGCGCTGGTTGACAGTGGTGTGGGCATTAATTACCAGCTCGTAATGCATAACGACTTTATTATTGTCGGCCCGGCGGGAGACCCTGCCGGCATAAAAGGCAGTGCTTCTGTCGATGCTTTTAAGAAGATAGCGGACAAAAAATCCACTTTTGTATCCCGCGGGGATAATTCCGGTACCCACACCAAGGAGTTATCAGTCTGGAAAGCGGCAGGTATAACTCCTGAGGGTTCCTGGTACCAGCAGAGCGGTACAGGGATGGGCGCCACCTTGAACATAACCAATGAAAAGGCAGGATATACCTTGTCCGACAGGGCGACTTACCTGGCCCAGAAGGCTAATTTCAAGCTGGAAATCCTGAGTGAAGGTGATAAAGCTCTGCTGAACATTTATCACGTCATGCAGGTGAACCCTGAAAAATTCAGCAAGGTAAACAAAGATGGCGCCAAGGCTTTTGTTGATTTCATGATCAACCCGGACACTCAGAAAACTATCGGAGAATTCGGCAAGGACAAATACGGACAAGGGCTTTTCATCCCTGACGCTGGGAAAAGTGAAGCCGACCTCGGCAAGTAAATCTCTTTGTATAATAAAAACCATCCTAAAATATATTTAAAGATTTGCATGGCGGGGATTTTAAACTACCCGCCAATTTTTTTGCCGTTATAAGTACCATGGCACATGGCAACTGGAAGCAATCGTCAAAAAATATGACAGTTTTTCTCTAATCAAATAGAAATTAGTATATTGACGCAGGAATTTTTAACGTATTTGTGGTATTTCTCTTGTATACAGGCAAAATACCGCATGCCGTAACATTTTTTGCTGAGGAGATTTCAATGTCGAATCTGGTATCACGCCTTGAAGGACTGCGCTTGAAGGGTAAATACAACCTGGCCAGGGCGGCTTATGAACAGATTAAGGAAGCTATAATTTACACCAAGTTTAAGCCCGGTGACACCCTGAGCGAAAATATGCTGGCCAGTGTGCTGGGAATGAGCAGGACCCCTGTGCGTGAAGCTTTAAAGGAGTTGGCCAGGGAGGATCTGGTGGAAATTTTGCCGGGCCGAGGAGTATTTGTCAAAGATATTTCTTTAAAAGAATTAAAAGACATATACGAAATGCGCGCGGTGCTTGAGTGCCTGGCGGTAAAGACGGCGATAGTAAATATTAGTGAAGATGAAATCGCCGGAATGAAAAAGTCCTGGTTGTCCATTCTTGATCACAACCGCCAGGAAGAAGTTGCCTGGGAACGAATCAGCAGTCTGGATAACTTGTTCCACAGGATGATTATCGACAAGAGTGACAATGTATCGCTGCGTGAAATCATGGGTTTGGTAAACCAGAAGATTCTGCGCTTTCAATTACTCTCAGCCCAGGCGCTGGGGGACGTTGAGGATACTGTCAGGCAGCACCTCGCCATTATTGAATTGATCGAGACCAGAGATGCTGAGAAACTCGTCCCGGTACTGGCGCTGCACATTGAGGAAGCAGCCAGAAACGTTATTTTAAAGGAAATTAAAGATCATCTGCCATAGCCGGATGCCTGTAAATCATAATAATTTGGCGTATTGGAGGTTTCTGGGTGGATCTGACATCTGAGGAAAAAGACATGCTTTGCGGTGAACTCGGCCCAGGGGCGGCAACTGCCATGAAGGTGCTGGTGGCCATAGGAGAAGCCTTCGGGGCTGAAAAAATGGTGGAAATCAGCAGGGCGCACGTGGCCCTGAGCAATCAGGATGCCGACCTCTGGTTTGTGGAAAAATTGGTGGAAGGGGGTGCTGTCTGCCGGGTATCGCCCACGGTAAATCCGGGTTTTAACCTGGAGTATTTTCAAAACGTTACTGCCTTAAATCCTGAAGACACGGCGGTAATAAAAAGGACCAGGAGCGCTTACAGGACTATTGGCGCGACACTTACCTATAACTGCACTCCTTATCTGGAAAAGAACATACCCCGTTTTGGTGAGATAACAGCTTATTCGGAGTCCAGCGCCACTCCCTATATAAATTCGGTGTACGGCGCCAGGACCAACCGGGAGTCAGCTCAAAGCGCCCTTTGCGCGGCAGTGGCGGGTCGTACTCCCCTGTACGGTTTTTTGCTGGATGAGCATCGCGTGGGAACTGTGCTGGTAGAGGTAAAAGCTGAGCTGAAAGACGATTTTGACTATCAATTGCTGGGTTACTGCGTACCCCAAAAGGCAGGACCGGGCGTTCCTGTTTTTACAGGACTTCCCTCCGTCATCAGCCCTGAGTCGCTGATGAACCTGGGCGCCCAGTTAAACACCGCAGGCGCTGTTTCATTGTACCATATAGTGGGAGTAACTCCTGAGGCCCCTACCCTGGAGGCGGCCTTCCAGGGCGAAAAACCCCTGCATAGTGTTGTGGTTGATGACCAGGATCTCAAAGAAATTCACGATGCCATATCAGCCCGGGGAGGGAAAATCGATTTTGCCATGTTTGGCTGCCCTCACTTCACCATTGCCCAGGTGGGAGAGATCGTCCGGCTGCTGGACGGCAGAAAATTTTCAGTGGAATTCTGGGTGCTGACTTCCTCCCTGACCAGGGAATTAGCCAGGCGCATGGGTTATTTGGAGATCATTGAAGACGCCGGCGGACACATTGTAGACGACACCTGCATAGACCAACCCTGCTGGCGCTTTCTGTACGGGAAAAAAGGGGTCACCGATTCACCCAAATGCGCCTATTACACCAGGCGAAGGAATATGGAATTTGCGATCAGAAGCCTGCCGGATTGTGTGGAAGCCGCGGTTAGGGGGGAAGCCTGATGGTCTCTGAAGATAAAACAACTTTCAACTGCCACCGTATCGCTGGCGGCAGGGCCGGGGGCGAGGCGCTCTTTTCGGGCGATGACATATGTTTTTATCTGGTCGAGCCCGCGACCGGCGTGGTCATTGAAAAAAACCACGCCCTGGAAGGGCGAAGCATAGCAGGCAGGGTCCTGATTTTCCCCAGCGGCAAGGGCAGTTCGGTGGTACAGGCGGATGGCCTTTATCAACTGGCCAGCCAGGGCAAGGGGCCGGCGGCGATGATCATCCAGCACCCTGATACAGTGCTGGTGGCCAGTGCTATTATTATGGAAGTCCCGCTGGTGGATAAGGCCGACGGTTTATTTTATAAACTTGTTAATGACGGGGATTATATCGATATAGACGCCGATGAAGGCAGAATTGTTTTGGAGTCGAATCCAAAGATTAAGGCGGATCAAAAAATATGATTATCTTAAAAGAAGCGGCCGGGGCCACAAATAAAAATCTGGCACAGGTGAAGGAAGATGTTGCGGCTATTATTGAGGCGGTCCGGCGCGAGGGTGACCAGGCTGTGCTGGATCTGACCCTGCGCCACGATGGTGTGCCCGTTACTGATTTAAAAGTGCCCTCTGACCTGATCAAGCAAGCGTACGGGCAGGTGCCCGGGGAGACTGTTGAGATTTTACGCCTGGCTGCGGACAGGATCAGGACTTTCGCGCAGCAGCAGCTTAAATGTTTGCAGCCTCTGGAATATGAGAGCTCTCCGGGAGTGGTGCTCGGCCACAGGCTGATTCCCATCTCCTCTTGCGGGGCGTACATTCCCGGCGGCAGGTACCCGCTGCCTTCTTCAGCGCTGATGTCCATTATCCCGGCCAGGGTGGCCGGGGTTAAAAGAGTGGCGGCCTGTTCACCGCCGGCCAAGAACTTTTCCGGCATCCATCCTGCCGTGCTTGTGGCCATGGATATTGCTGGCGCTGATGAGGTCTACTGCATGGGCGGCGCCCAGGCTGTAGCCGCCTATACCTACGGTACCGCAGCAGTGCGGAGGGTCGACCTGATTGTCGGTCCGGGCAATGTGTACGTTACGGAAGCTAAAAGGCAGGTCAGCGGCGATGTCGGTATCGACATCCTGGCCGGACCCAGCGAAGTGCTTATTATCGCGGATGAGGATGCCTCGCCGGCAGTCGTGGCCTGTGACCTGCTGGCCCAGTGTGAGCACGATGCCACCGCGCGTGGGATTCTGGTGACAACCAGCCTGGCCTTGGCGGAAAAAGTACAGGAGGCAGTTATCGCCGAAGGCAAAACCCTGGGAACCGGCGCGGCGGCTTTAAAGGCGTGGGAGGAAAACGGCCAAATAATTCTGGTGGAAAGCCTGGACGAGGCCGCCCTGGTTGCGGACAATTTTGCCCCGGAGCACCTGGAACTGCAGACGAGGGAAAACGATGAGCTGGCCGGCAAGCTGCACAACTACGGTTCCCTGTTTATTGGCGCCAGTGCCCCGGTAGCGTTTGGTGACTATATTTCCGGCACGAATCACATTCTGCCGACCATGAGCTGTTCCCGCTTTGCCAGTGGTGTCTGGGCAGGTATGTTTATGAAAGTGGCCTCTTACCAGAAGATAACCAAAGAGGGCGCGGCCGGCCTGGCCGCAGCCTGCTCGCACCTGGCCGGTTTGGAAGGACTGCTGGCGCACCAGCGTTCAGCCGACCTGCGCAGGGGTTAACCCAATATTGTCAAGCCTGGAAAAGGGGGCGAGGAGGTGACCACATTGGCAACGGATGCTCCGGAAAACAGCCGGTTGGCCGGCACTGCGCTCAGATTGCGGGACATATCCAAGATCTATCCCGGCACAGTAGCGCTGCATAAAGTTAACATTGAAGTTTTAAAAGGAGAAGTGCACGGAATTATAGGGAAAAACGGAGCCGGCAAATCCACCCTGGTGGAAATTATCGCCGGTATCATCCCGCCCAGCGGAGGGGAAATATTTATAGGCGCCCAAAGTTTTGAAGCCCTGTCCCGAATCAGCGCCAGAAGGGAAAAAATCGCCTTTGTTCCCCAGGAGCCGCAGGTAATCCTGGATTTTTCCGTGGCTGAAAACCTTTTTATCTCAGATTACGAAAGCCGGGGCAGGCTGATCAACTGGCCAAAGCTTTATGCTAAAGCGGAGCGTGTGGTTAAGAAGGCCGGCCTTAATATGAACGTTCGGATCAAAGCGGGTGATTTGTCTATCAGCGAGCAGCAGCTTTTGCTTGTGCTTAAAGCCTGTTATGTTGAAGACGCGCGGATAATCATCCTGGACGAAGCATCGGCCTCCCTGTCCCAAGAAGATGAAGAACTCTTATATCAAATAATTCAGGAAAGAAAGAAGCAAGGCAATACCATCCTGTTCATATCCCACCGCACCGATGAACTGCTGAGGGTGTGCGACCGGGTAACTGTCCTGCGTGACGGGCGCAGCATTGCTGCCACAGCCTGTTCTGATCTGGACAAAGACAAGCTCTCAGCCCTGATTGTAGGCGAAGAAACAGCAAAACCTCAGACCGGCGGTGATGGCGGCCATGTCTCAGCAGGTATAGGCGAAGACATGGTAATACTTGAGGTTGATCAATTGACCAGGGCGGGCTTATACCAGAAAATATCATTCAAGCTTAAAAAAGGCGAGATCCTCGGCTTAGCTGGGCTGAGGGGAAGCGGCCGCACGGAAATATTTAAGGGCATTGTGGGCATTGATCCGGCGGATGATGGTTTTATTAAAATAAAAGGTGTGAAAAAGCGTTATACCAATCCTTCACAAGCTCTCAGGGAAGGCATGGTTTACCTTCCCGAGGACAGGGAAAAGGAAGGCCTGATTAAAATTTTGAGTGTCAGGGAGAATTTAATCCTGAACTCTTTAAATAAAATAACTAAAGGCTTGCTGGTGAACAGAAAAAAAGAAAAAGAGCTTGTTGCAGATCTTGTCAACAACCTGGACATAAAGATTGCCTCACCCGAGCAGGAAGTGAGTCAGCTTAGCGGCGGTAACAAACAAAAAGTGGTTGTGGGTAAAATCTCTGCGACAAAGCCGCTGGTATTCCTGCTGGACGAGCCTACCAAAGGTGTGGATATCTCGGCCAAACAGAGTATTTTGGAAATT
Organism: uncultured Pelotomaculum sp.; assembly: GCA_964543575.1. Lineage (GTDB taxonomy): Bacteria > Bacillota > Desulfotomaculia > Desulfotomaculales > Pelotomaculaceae > Pelotomaculum_B. Next base: position 32,154 of record CAZIYV010000013.1, on the reverse strand, counting down.
ATCAAGACTAAACTCCGCCAAGACGCCGGGATTGTGATTACTTCCCCCGGCCTGGAGGACTTAATAAATATCTGTGACCGCATTTTAGTCGTATACCAGGGCAATATTACCGGTGAGTTTGGCCGGGGAGAGTTCAGCGAAGGTGATTTGTACCTGGCTATCCAGGGTGGGGTTAAGGAAAAGGACCACAATAATTAGTTAATTAACGTGCAAAGGGGAAGCGGGCATGCCTAAAAAGTTGCAATTGGAGCTATTTCTGCTTGAAAACTTGATCTGGGTCATTTTGATTGGGTTTTTCCTGCTAAATGCTTTTATTACTCCTATGTTTGCCACCTACGGCAATCTGGTGAACATACTATACCACTCAGCCATCATGAGCATGCTGGTTCTGGGTGAAGGTTTAATTTTGGTTATCGGTCATTTGGATCTTTCCATAGAATCAACACTGGCTTTTGCGCCGGGAATTGCCATGCTGCTGGCCACCCGCTGGCTTCCTTTCCACCTGGACCCAGTCACCACAATAATCCTGACCCTGGCGGTAGGGGCGCTGGTGGGTTGGTTTAACGGAGTCTGCATAGCAAAAATTGGGGTTAACCCGTTTCTGCAGAGCTTATCCACAATGATCATCCTGAGAGGCCTGGTTCTATTCTTAGTGCCTCTGTCCATATTTCCCCTGGATAAAATATATATCTACGCGGGACAGGCCAGGATGGCAGGCAACATTCCCGTAGCCATACCCATAGTGATTGTCATCTTCCTGACTTTTCAGTTTATCCTGCAATACACTTCTTTTGGCCGTCATTTTATGGCTACCGGCGGCAATGCCAGGGCCAGCTATATTTCCGGCATCAATACCGGCCGCATGGTTACTTACGCTTTTATGATAGCCGGTTTGCTGGCGGCGGTGGGTGGACTGCTGGCGGCGGGCAGGCAGGGTTCGGTTTCTAATTCCATGGGCGAGGGAATGGTTCTGCTGGCTTTTGCCGGCGCCATTTTAGGCGGGGCCAGCCTGGAAGGAGGCAAGGGCACACCTCTGGGGATGCTGGGGGGAGCGCTTTTGCTGGGCATGATCTCAAACTCGCTTAACCTGCTGGGAGTTGGTGTAACTCTGGTTTACGCCACCCAGGGGGCGTTGATATTTCTGGCCATCGTGCTGGACCGGGTGCGGATCAAGCTGCGCAATTACCTGCTGCATCAGGAGCAGGTTAGAAAGTTGCTGATTCAGGAACTTTAGAAGCTTTTATCTGCTGTTTAAGGGGGTGGTTTTTACTTCGGACAAGTTTTCGTCAGGCATGGCGGGTAATGTAAAATTTGAGGAGGTAAAAACATGAGATTTAAACGGTTGTTATACCTGCTGGTGGCTTTAATAACAGTAGGCCTGCTGGCCGGCTGCGCCACTCAGAAAGCCGCTGAAAAACAGCCCCAAAAACAGCTGAACTTTGGTATGGTCGTTAAAGAGCCTGGTGCACCGTTTGTGCAGGCGTTTATTAAGGGCGCCGAGGGAAAAGCGACGGAATTGGGCGTAAAAGTCGATATTAAGGACGGTCAGGCGGATTCCATGAAGATTATGGAGATCATGGATAATTTCATTACTCAAAAAGTTGACGGATTTATCATGGCCGGCGCGGTAGACCTGAAAGCTATTGTGCCGGGTATTAAAAAGCTTAATGAGGCCGGTATTCCGGTAATAGCTCTGGACACCTCTCCGGAAGGCGGCAAGGTTGATTACTTCATTTCCTTTGATATTGAGCAGTCCAGCAAAAAAGCGGCAGAAGCTTTTGTGAAGGGCATCAAGGACCGCAACGGCGGGCAGGTACCGACCGGTGTGGTGATCGAGATCACAGGTTCTATTGAGGATATGTTTGCCCAGGCCTGTTCCAAGGGACTGCACGCGGTTACCGACCAGTACCCGCAGCTTAAAGTGGTCCAGGGCGAAGGCAAATGGAACAATGTAGATTCACACGAGAGGGCCAGCGACCTGCTGACCCGTTATGGCAAGGAAGTCCTGGGTATCTATGTGCATACACCGGACATTATGGCTCCCGGCGTGGTTTCCGCCATTGAGGCGGCCGGTCTGGATCCCAAGAATTACGGCATTGCCGGTATCTGCATGGGTCCTGAGGGACTGGACCTGATCACCCAGGGTAAAGCTCTGGCTATTGTCGAACAGCCGGCCTATGACTCAGCCGAACTGGCGGTACAATACCTGTATGATATCAAGAACGGCAAGCCGACTCCCAAGATTGGCGATACCATAACCAAAGAAGGAGCTCTGTGGTCTCCCGCCAAGGTAGTGAAAAACACCTGGGCGGAGGACGGCGCATTTATAATCCTGCAGGGACCGCTGGTACCTACAGAGGTTAAGGGTGATGACGCCCGCCTGTGGGAAAATAAACTGAGCAGCCTCTGGAAAAAATAGAAGTTAATACTGCGCAGCCCTGCCTTTAAATCTACCGGGTGTTCGAAGCCCCCCGGAAAAGAGTCCGCGGGGGCTTTCCCCACCTGTTCTCTAAACAAATCAAAAGGGGAATGCCAAAAATGTACATTCAAGTGTATAAGCTGAAAGAAATGCCGGCTGACGACCGGGCCAGGATTTTAAAAAGAAGTGACACTGAAACGGAGTCGATCATGGCCGATGTCGAAAAAGTTATCGCCCGCATAAAAGAGCACGGGGATAAAGCGCTGGTGGAGTACACCAAAAAATTTGAGGATGTTACTATTTACGAAGATAAGATCAAGGTGACCCGGGCAGAAATTGAAGAGGCCTACCATAAAGTAGATCGGGAAACTATCGGGGCGATCAGGGTCCTGGCTGACAATGTCAGGCGTTTCCACGCGGCCCAGATGCCCAATAAGATGTGGTCGATGGAGGTTTCACCCGGCCTGGTGGCCGGACAGGTGGTCATCCCCCTGGAAAAAGTGGGCTGTTATGTGCCGGGCGGCAGGGGCTGGTTCCCCTCGGCGGTAATGATGTCCGTGCTGCCGGCCAAGGTGGCCGGGGTGCCCAATGTGTATGTGTGTACTCCCGCTGCTCCCGATGGCTCGATTCCCCCGGGAACCCTGATTGCCTGTGATATCTGCGGCGCCGACGCGGTGTTCCGGGTTGGCGGCAGCCAGGCTGTGGCGGCCATGGCGCACGGTACTCAAACCATACCCAAAGTTGATAAGATTGTCGGGCCGGGCAGTAAATGGGTCCTGGCCGCCTTCAGGCTTCTGTACGGGCAGGTTGAAATCGGCACTCTGGCCGGTCCCGGTGAAGGCATTATTCTGGCGGACGAAACCGCCAACCCGGAATATGCCGCTGCGGATATCTGTATTCAGACTGAACACGGTTTTGATTCCGCGGGTGTGCTGGTTACCCATGTGCCTGCCCTGGCCTACGCGGTTCAGCAAAAAATAGGGCGGCACATCGAAAAGCTTAGTGAGTACAGGCAAGCTTTTGTGATCGAGTCGCTGCGGAAATACGGAGCTATAATTCTTACTGAGTCTCTTGAGGAATCAATTGCTTTTGTTAACGAATATGCAGGTGAACATCTGGAAATTATGACCGGTGAGCCTCTGCACCATATGCAGAAAATAAAAAATGCCGGCGGGATTTACCTGGGGCATTACACGCCGCTTTCCACCGGGTGTTTTGGCTCGGGGCCAAACCATGTGCTGCCTACCGGCCGCAAAGCCACAGTGTCAGGGGGCCTGAAGACAGCTGATTTTTATAAGGCGGTGACCTTCGAATTTTTCTCACGGGAAGGCTTGGCCAACCTTAAGGATGCCATGGTCAAACTGGCCGATTACGAGGGATTCCCCGCACACGGCAACGCGATTCTGGAGAGGTTTGCCAAAGAATAAGCTGCGGTGATGTAGGTTCGATTTCAATCGAACACGGCGCGTCAGCGCCAAACTCGTTTGCGTAACTTTAACTTAGTGTACCGGGTACCTAAGTTATTAAGTTATTAAGTTATTAAGTTATTTACTTGGCAGAAGGTTATTTTCAGGGTCTTTGGAGGTGAACTTATGCAGGCAGCGCGCTATTACGGGATCGGTCAGGTGCGTACCGAAGACATACCCATGCCGGTGTGCGGCCCCGGACAGGCTCTGGTCAAAGTGGCTTACGCCGGTATCTGCGGCTCAGACCTGCACATATATAGAAAGGGCATGTTTGTGGCCTCCGTTCCGGAAACCATGGGACATGAATTTTCCGGTGTGGTGGAGCAGGTGGGTGAAGGCGTTGCGGATGTGCGCCCCGGCGACCATGTGGTGGGTGATCCGCGGGTTACCTGCGGCAGCTGCGAGTGGTGCCGGCGTGGCGCTTTTAATCTCTGTCCCAGCCTGGGATTCATAGGCGAGGTTGTACCGGGCTGTTTTGCCGGGTACCTGACCCTGGATGCTAAAAAACTGATCAAGATTCCCCGTGAGCTTGACCTGCGCCGGGCGGCCCTGGTGGAGCCCCTGGCTGTGGCCTTGCACATAGCGGGACAGTGTAAGTTTTCCGCGGCAGATCATCTCGGCATAGTTGGCGCGGGCCCCATCGGCCTCCTCACGCTTACCGTAGCCAGGGCGATACCGGCAGCGCGGGTGACCGTGATCGACGTAGCGCCAGCCCGGCTTGAGCTGGCCGGCAAGCTCGGCGCAGCCACCCTGACAGCTTTTCCGGAGGATGCGGCTGATGCGCCGGATATTGTTGTCGAAGCGGTGGGTCTGGAGGCGACTCTGTCCGGATCTGTCAGGTGGCTCAGACCGCAGGGCAGGCTGGTGATGGCCGGGTTATATGAGGAAAATGTGAATTTGGATCCCAATGATATCGTGGTCAAAGAATTGGAAATAGCGGGGGTCAGCGCCTATGAGACAGCTGACCTGCATAAAGCTGTTAAACTCCTGTCCGATGGGGTAGTGGATGTTGATCCTCTGATTTCTCACGTACTGCCTTTAGAGTCGGCAGTCGCTGGATTTGCCCTTTTAACCGGCGAAGATAAAGACGCCTGCAAAATTTTGTTTAAGACATAAAAGAAGGTGAAGAAATGTGCAGGGATAATCTGGATTTTTACAGAGATGGATTGGAACACCTGACCCCGTACATTCCAGGCAAACCTGTAGAGGAAGTGCGGCGTGAGCTCGGCCTGACCGGAAGGATAGTCAGGCTGGCCTCCAACGAAAATCCTATTGGTCCTTCCCCGGGAGCTGTGGCGAGGATGAGGGAAGTTGTGGGCGAAGTGAACCTGTATCCCGACGGAGGGTGTTTTGAATTAAGGGAAGCTTTAGCACACAGGCACGCCCTCCCGCCGCAATGTTTCGTATTCGGCAACGGTGTGGACAATCTTATTCCACTGGTGGTAAACACTTTTGTCAATGCCGGTGAAGAGGTAATAGTCCCCAAGCCCAGTTTCGCCGCCTACCGTACCAGTGCCATTGCCGCCGGCGGTGTTCCCGTGGAAGTTCCTTTGAATAACTTTCAAATAGATTTAGAGGCTGTATACAAGTCTGTCAGCCCCAGAACAAAAATGATTTTTATCTGCAACCCCAACAACCCCACCGGCACTATCGTACACACCAGGGATCTGGAGACGTTGCTTGACGCTCTGCCGCCCAGGGTAGTGGTGGTGATTGACGAGGCTTACCGGGAGTACGCCGCTGACACCAGCTACCCGGACAGTTTAAAGTATTTGAGAGAAGATAAAAGCGTTGTTGTTTTCCGGACCTTCTCCAAAATATACGGTCTGGCCGGTCTGCGACTGGGGTACGGTATGACCAGGCCTGAGTTTATCCGCCAGATGGAAAAGATCAGGGAGCCCTTTGCCGCTAACCGGGTTGTCCAGTCCGGCGCCATTGAGTCCCTGCAAGACAGTGCGTTTGTAAACCACGTGCTGGAGCTAAACCGCAGGGGGATCGAAATTATCTGCGAAGGGCTGGAGAAGCTGGGGATTTTTTACGTTCCTACGGAAGCTAACTTTATTTTTGCCGATCTTGGTGTGGAAATGCGCATATTGTTCCCTGAGCTGCTGAAGAGAGGAGTTATTGTTCGCCCGGGAAGCTTCTGGGGCTATCCCACTTTCGCCCGGATTACCATAGGCACTCCTGATGAAATGCAGTTTTTCCTTGAGCAGCTTGAAGATGCCCTGAACTCCCTAAAAGCTTGAGTATAGGAGGGTAATGTAATGTCAAGGGAAGTGCGTGCGCCGCGAGGCGATAAACTTAGCTGCAAGGGTTGGGTTCAGGAGGCGGCAATGCGTATGCTGATGAATAACCTCGACCCGGAAGTGGCTGAAAAGCCGGATGAGCTGGTTGTTTACGGTGGTTCCGGCAGGGCTGCGCGCAGTTGGGAAGCCTTCGAGGCAATAGTGGCCTCCTTGCAGCAGCTTGAAAATGATGAAACCCTGCTGGTTCAGTCAGGCAAACCGGTAGGTGTTTTTAAGACCCACGTTATGTCTCCCCGGGTGCTGATCGCCAATTCCAACCTGGTGCCCGCCTGGGCTAACTGGGAACACTTCTGGGAGCTGGAGAAAAAAGGTCTGATTATGTTCGGACAGATGACTGCGGGCAGCTGGATTTATATCGGCACCCAGGGTATTTTGCAGGGAACCTATGAAACCTTTGCTGAACTCGCCCGGCAGCATTTCAACGCCGATTTAAAAGGTAAGTTTGTGCTAACCGCGGGTATGGGCGGCATGAGCGGCGCCCAGCCCCTGGCAGTGACCATGGCCGGGGGTGTGTGCCTGGATGTGGAGGTTGATCGTGCCCGGATAGAGCGGCGCATCCGCCAGAGCTACTGTGACCTGATTACAGACAGCCTGGATGAGGCCATGGGTATGGTGAGAACTTTCACCTCCTCAGGAGAAGCAAAATCCATAGGCCTGGTTGGCAACGCCGCCGCTGTTTACCCTGAACTGCTTGGCCGGGGTGTGGTGCCGGATGTTGTCACCGACCAAACCTCGGCCCACGATCCGGTGAACGGGTATGTACCGCGCGGCATAACCCTGGCACAGGCGCTGGCGCTGCGCTCGCAGGACCCCGCCAGTTATAAGAAGATGGCCCTGGATTCCATCGCGGTCCACGTTAAGGCCATGCTGGATATGCAGAAGCGGGGAGCGGTTGTCTTTGATTACGGCAACAATATCCGGGCTCAGGCTAAAAGCAGGGGCGTGAAAGACGCTTTTGACTTCCCCGGCTTTGTGCCGGCTTATATCAGGCCGATGTTCTGCGAGGGAAAAGGTCCTTTTCGCTGGGTGGCTCTCTCCGGCGATCCCGCTGATATTTACAAAACAGACGATGTGGTAATAAAGGAATTTTCATACAACAAGCCGCTGCTAAACTGGATCAGGCTGGCCAGGGAGAGGGTGGCCTTCCAGGGCCTGCCTGCCCGTATCTGTTGGCTGGGCTACGGCGAAAGGGCGCGGTTCGGCCGCATCATCAATGATATGGTGGCCAGTGGGGAAATAAAAGCTCCTATTGTCATCGGACGCGACCACCTGGACTGCGGCTCTGTCGCTTCCCCTTACCGTGAGACGGAAGCAATGAAGGACGGCAGCGACGCGGTATCGGATTGGCCCATCTTAAACGCCCTGGTTAATACCGCGGGCGGAGCGGGTTGGGTATCCTTCCACCATGGTGGTGGAGTCGGCATAGGTTTCTCCCAGCACGCCGGCATGGTGGTGGTGGCGGACGGGACCAGAGAGGCGGCGGAAAGGCTGCAGAGGGTCCTGACTTCTGATCCAGGCATGGGGATCATCAGGCACGCTGACGCTGGTTATGAAAAAGCTATAGAGGTGGCCAGGGAAAGCGGTATAAATATACCGATGCTTGAGTCTTAAAAAAGAGAAAGGTGTTTTGATCAAATGCCAGATAAACAAAGAGCTGAATTGTTGCTGATCCACGCGGGCCAACTGGTTACAGTGGCGGGGGCGTCTGATAGTCCTAAGCGGGGAGACAGCCTGGCAGAAATAGGAGTCATAAAGGATGGAGCGGTAGCGGTCAGGGACGGGATGATCACGTCAGTGGGAACGACCGAAGATGTGCTGGATCAGGTAGAATTTCACCCAGGCATCAAGGTATTGGACGCAGGCGGGCAGGTAGTCCTGCCCGGCCTGGTTGACCCTCATACCCACCTTGTGTTTGCAGGTTCGCGTGAGCATGAATTTGCTCTGAAGATTCAGGGGATGAGCTACCTTGAAATACTAAAAGCGGGTGGAGGCATTCTTTCCACTGTCCGCAGCACCCGCTCCTCCACAAAAGATGATTTGTACAGAACAGCCCGGATCTATCTGGACCAGATGCTCTGCCAGGGCACCACCACGTCGGAGGTCAAGAGCGGCTATGGTCTGACTGTGGTTGATGAGCTGAAGATGCTGGAGGTAATCCGGGAACTGAACCGGACCCACCCGGTGGATCTGGTCCCTACTTTCCTTGGGGCGCATGCTGTACCAGAAGAGTACCTGGATGATCCGGAAGGTTACCTGGACCTGATTATTGAAGAAATGCTGCCTGAAGTGGCAGAGCTGGGTCTGGCGGAGTTCTGCGATGTATTTTGTGAGGAAGGCGTCTTTTCGGTGGAACAGTCGCGCCGCCTGCTGCTGGCGGCAAAGAGCGCTGGCTTAAAACTAAAAATACATGCTGATGAAATCGTTTCTCTTGGCGGCGGTGAGCTTGCTGCGGAGATTGGCGCGGTATCCGCGGACCACCTGATGGCTGTTTCTGAAGAGGGTATCAGGATGCTGGCCAAAAGTGGGACTGTGGCTGTGCTCCTGCCGGCTGCTACCTTTTGTTTGATGAGCGGGCGGTATGCCCCAGCCAGAAAAATGATCAGGGAGGGTGTGGCGGTAGCGCTGGCCAGTGACTTCAACCCCGGCAGCAGCCCGGTAAATTCTCTGCCAATAGTAATGGGTATTGCCTGCCGGCAGTTCAGGATGACGCCGGCGGAGGTTATTTCAGCCATAACCATCAATGCTGCCCACGCCATAGGCAGAGCATCTGAAGTCGGCAGTATCGAGGCTGGTAAAAAAGCCGACCTGGTGGTTTTTGACGCTCCCTCGTACAGCTACCTGCCGTACCGTTTTGGCACGAATTTGGTGAGGACAGTGATCAAAGACGGCAATGTGGTTATAGGAGGCTTATCGTGAATAAACTGGTGGAATGCATACCAAACTTTAGTGAGGGGCGTCGCCAGGAAGTAATCGCGGAAATCCTGAGTGCCATCCGGGAAGTGGCGGGGGTTAAAATCCTTGACTGTTCCTCTGACACCAGCCACAACCGCTCAGTGATAACCTTTTTGGGTGGGCCGGAGGATGTTAAAAGAGCAGCGTTCCAGGCGGCCGCGAAGGCCAAAGAATTGATAAATCTTACCACCCACCGTGGCGAGCACCCCCGTATGGGAGCTGTCGATGTGATTCCATTTGTACCCATCGGGGGAGTAAGTATGGAGGAATGCGTTGAGCTGGCCCGGCAGTTGGGCAGGGATATCGCTGAAAGGCTGGATATCCCCGTATATCTTTATGAGGCGGCAGCCACCCGGCCTGAGAGAAAAAACCTTGCTAATGTCCGCAAGGGTGAGTTTGAAGGCCTCAGGGATACTATCCACCTGGAGGAAAGAAAGCCGGATTTCGGGCCCACCAGGGTTCATCCCTCCGCCGGAGCGGTGGCTGTGGGCGCCCGCCCTCCGCTGATAGCCTATAACATCAACCTGGCCACATCCGACCTCGGCATCGCCAGGAAGATTGCTAAATCAATCCGGGGTTCCAGCGGGGGATATCCCAGTATCAAGGCTTTGGGAGTGATGCTGGAGGATCGGCAGACAGCCCAGGTGTCCATCAATGTCTGCGATTTTCGCGAGGTATCACTGCCCCGGGTTTTTGAGACAGTCAGGCGTGAGGCCGCCCGTTACGGGGTAAACGTATGCGGCAGTGAAATTGTGGGTCTGGTGCCGCAGGAAGCCCTGATTGACGCGGTGGAATTTTACCTGCAGCTGGAAAATTTTCAGAAGGAGCAAATCCTGGAAAACAGGCTCAAATAAAGTTGGGGACATTCCTCAGCCACAGAGCCAGGCTCAGAATAGAGGTGTGTCCCCTTTCCGCTATAGAGGTTTCTTAGGTCAGAACCGGGTAACAAATCCCGCCCATAGGAGAGCTCAAAACAGAGCCTTCCGGCTTGAGCCTTTCAGCCCTGTCCATTAATTTTCGCAAATCAGCAAAAAGCTCAAAATACCCCAGCCGTTCACCGGTGTCGGGCGGCAGGTCCGGCGCGTAGACCAGCACATGGTGGCGCCTGGCTATTTCACAAAGGAACTGCTGCATGTATTTTTCATCCAGGTCCATGGGCGCGCCCGTGGACTTTTCACGTTCTTCCACAAAAGCTTCCGCTCCCAGCCGGCCGGCGAGCAGTCTGGTTTCAGCCAGAGGAAGGTACTTCTCCGGAATAGCCATATCGCCGACACCGCGGCTGCACCGCAGGAAAGCGATCAGCAGGGCCTTCCCGCGGGAGGCCCGCAAAGCGTTGGCCAGGCACTTGGTGCCCTGGCGCAGGTCGGTGTCCATGGGATGGGAACTGAGCAGCAGGATGTCGGCCTGTTCTGATACAGTCGCGCCGTAAATTCGGGCGGCCAGGCGGCAGCCCGCACGGTAGGCCTCCACCGGATCGCCGCAGAAGATGCCGGCGGCGGCGCCGTCAGGGGTCAGCACGGTATTGAGCAGAAAATAATCTGCAGTCAGCAGCTTCGCCCCTTCCTCAAGATCCCGGCGTGTCTGGCAGCTGTCCGCGCTCAGCCCAACACAATCAAACCGGCTGCCGGCAGCAACCTTCAGGTGGGTGGCGGCGATCGTTATCAGCCCAGCGCAGCCAGGCACCACATTTTTAAACCCTCCGCCAAATCCAGCCAGTAAATGCGGCTCAATCGTACCAATCAGCAGCACCAGGTCCGCTTCACAAAGGTAACGGTTTAGCAGTACCTCGGTTCCTCCGGAGGTTTTACCCAGGGAGACAAGCATATCCTCATCGCGGCAGTCGTGGTTGACAATCCTGCAGCCTTTAGGGTCAATGCCCAACCGCCCGGATATTTCCGCCCGGCTCATGGCCCGGTGGGTGCCCAGAGAAATTATGACGGTAATCCGGGATGTTTGGGCGCCTGCCTTTTCCAACTCGGCCAGGACCGCCGGGAAAATTTCCGGCACCGGCGTGGGTCTGCTGAAGTCGTCTACTACTACCGTAATGCGCCGGGAAGAAAGGTTCATTTGGCTGAGCGGTATATGGCCGGTGGGGTTTCCCAGGGCTTTTTGCAGGGTGGTGGACATGTCTGTTGCTCCTATAAAAGATTCAGGCAAAATATCACCTCTGTAGTGCCAGCCGGACGGCAATGGGACAGCTATGCTCCGCTCTCTTCCCCAGGGTAGTTTGACCAGGGCCATTGTTATCCTCCATTTCTTATTCCTTTATACGGCCGCTGCACTGCCAGCCCGATCTGACGCACTTTCAATATAAGCTGGGGCGGGGAAATTAATAACGTTTACCGGGTGTTCGCCGTCCAGCGCCCGGATCACATTTTCCACAGCTGTTCTTCTCAGCCTCAGCAGCGACTGTTCACTATAATAAGCCACGTGAGGTGTGATTATGGTTTTATCGGTTTTCAATAAATAATTGTTTGCTTCCGGCGGCTCCTCCTGCATCACGTCGAGGGCCGCCCCTGATATAACACCGTTCCTCATCGCTTCCGCCAGGGCCTGTTCGTCAATCAGACTGCCGCGGCTGGTATTGATCAGGCAGGCGTTTCTTTTCATCAGAGACAGTTCCTGAGGCCCAATCAGGCTTTTTGTTGATGATTCTAATGGAACATGTAAGGAAACGTAATCAGAACGTTTCAACAGGATAGGCAGATCTACCTTTTCCGTGCTCAGAGCGGCCATAGTCCTGGTTTCAACATAGGGATCACAGGAAAGTACCCTGAGGTCGAAGGCCGCGGCCTTTTTAGCCACCGCTCGGGCAATCCGCCCAAAACCGACCAGACCCAGGGTCTGACCGGCCAGGCAGAACATGCCGTTGTGAATAGGCTGCCAGGACCCCTGGCGCACCTCATTGTTGAACCGGGTCACTCTGCGGGCAAGAGCCAGCAGCAAGGCCATGGTGTGATCCGACACTTCGGCGACGCAGTAATCGGGCACGGTGCAGACCAGTATGCCCCGCTCGTTGGCCGCTTCAAGCGGTACATTATCATAGCCCACGCCAAGCACCGAAATGATTTTGCATTTTTTCAGCCCAAGCACCTGGGCGGCGTTGATCCGGAAGGAAACCTGCATAAGAACGGCATCAGCCAGGGGTGCATAAACAGGATAATCCCTGGCAAAAGTGAGTGAGGTGGAGTGAGCGAACTTTATGCCAGCATCCTCTAAATGGTTCTTTTCAAATGCGAGGCTTTCAAACTCGTCGTCAAGGACCCACACCAGCGGCTGACCCTTTAGATAATAAGCGAGGTTCATATTTTTCTATCTCCTTTTCCGGCTTGTTTAATCAGGGAAAATAAAAAAGGAACTGAAAAAAGGCATACCGCCTTGTCTTCAGCCCCCTAAGTGTCTAATAGCTATGGGCTTAAAAAGGTTTATTTAATTCATTATATGTCGCAAGATTGTACTTGGCAAGGATTTCTTATCTAAATGTGGTTAACGCCTAAGCCCATCACTTCATGCTCATAACCCTTGATCGGCGCTCCTATGGTGCCGTAAAGGGCCACTGCCAGCCACTCGCCGTCGGTCGTGTCCCCAGCCAGGCGAGGTCCACGTACAATGCTGAATACAAGGCCGGCGCTTCTCAAAATGCTCCCCAGAGCTATCTGGCCGCGGCAGATCCCGTGAAAGGCGTCAAGCACGCTGTGGTACAAGGCGTGTTCCTCGCGGTACTGGTCCTGGATCAGCGCATTTCTCTTAGCGGCTGTCTCCACGGCCGCAAATATTTTTTCAGACTCTATCGACCCCACCCGTCCCCTGCATACCCGGTAGCCGTGTTTTTCGGCTCTCTGAAACAGGCGCTTTTCATCTTTCTGGTTGTCAATAGTTAACAAAACCGCTATTTTGCCTATACTCGGGGGAGCACTCATCAGCGCGGCCTCCTTGTTCGAACCCCTATTCTATCAAAAATACAATGGAGTGGGTGGAAATTCCTGCTTTAGATAATGTGAATTTATATTTCAATAAAAATACCTGTATAAGAAATCATAACCAGCGAGGTCTTTTTTTATTAAGCAGGATTTTTGAACTTTATGTTGAAATTTGATTTATAAAAAATTAAATATATGTTCTCCGAGCTTTGTTAAACCTTAGCGATTTGCATGGTTTCATGGCCGACAGGGTGTAATGGGAAACTGTTATGCCTCCCAGTGTGGAAAGGAGGGCAAAGCTTTATTTAAAAAAATAGGGCTTTGTCTTTTTTTAAATAACTTAATATTTTTCTCTCCGAGCTAAATTACCTAAAGCTGTTAAGCTACGGTTTTTAGCCGGTAGGGTGCATGAGGAAACTTATGCGCCTTCCATTGCGAAAAGGAGAGTTTGGATTTTATGCCGGGCTGGCTTCTTTCGCAATATAAGCCCGGCATTTATTTTTTCAGGAGGAGGTAACTGGTAAAAGGGTCAAGCTTACAAAGTACATACAAGGGGGGTCTATTATGAGAGCTAAAATTAAAGTTTTGATTGCCATAGGGTTGGCGGCGGTTATGATCCTGATGTTTGCCGGAAAGTCCTTTGCGGAACCGCCGGATATACAAAACCACTGGGCGGAGAAACAAATCAGTGATTGGGTGGAAAGAGGATACATCAGCGGATATCCGGACGGTAGTTTCAGGCCGGAAAACAGTATCACCAGGGCTGAATTTATAACCATGGTGAACAGTTCTTTCGGAAAAAACGCCACCTCCCAGGTTAGTTTTCCTGATGTCTCTGGTGGAGACTGGTTCGCTGCAGAGGTTGCCAAGGCCCTTGCAGCGGGTTATATATCAGGTTATGACGACGGCGCCTTCAGGCCAAATGAGAGCATTAAGCGGATGGAAGCCGCAGTTATTATTACTAAATTATTAAACCTGGACATTTCGGCTGACACCGGCGTGTTAAACCAGTTTGCTGATTACGCGGACTTTCCGCAGTGGAGCAAAGATTATATAGGAGCGGTAGTGTCCAGTGGCTATATGAGCGGGTATCCTGATCAAACATATCAACCGGAGGGGTATATTACCAGGGCGGAGGCAGTTTCAACACTGGACCGGGCCCTTACGGCTTCAGTAACAACGGTTACATATGACAAAATGGGTACTTACGGTCCCGCGAACGGCATAAAAACGATTGACGGCAGCGTAAATATCAGTGCTGCGGGTGTAACATTACAAAACACTGTAATTACCGGCAACCTGTTCTTGGCTGACAGTATCGGTGACGGCGATGTAACGCTTAAAAATGTCATAGTGCAGGGAAACACCGTAATTAAAGGTGGCGGCAGCCAGAGCGTGGTGCTCGAAAACTGCTCGCTGCCGAATATTACGGTGGGTAAAGAAGGGGTAAGGATAGCAGCCTCCGGAAACACGTCTGTCAGCATAGTGCGCCTGGAAACGGGAGCCACACTTTTAGAGCTGAGTTTAAGCGGGCCCGGATTTGAAACAGTGACTGTTGCTGAACTGGTGCCGGCTGGCGCAGAAATCACTCTGGACGGTAATTTTGATAATGTAAATGTTGCCGCTGACGCAGTTAGTATAGATATCACCGGTGGTACGGTAACCAACCTGGACATAGCTGAAGGGGCTGCAGGAGCGGTCATTAATATTGCGGCCGGCGCAAAAGTAAGTATTTTGACTTTGAACGCTGTGGTATCTGTAACGGGTGAGGGGACGGTTGAAACAGCAATACTCAATGTTTCAGGCTCAACTTTTGAGCGGGAACCCAACAATATTAAAATGGGTGATGACATAACTGTAACTACCGGGGCAGGTGGCGGCGGAACATTATCCGCGACAATAACCATCAGTAATATCGAGGCTACAAACACCCTGGGCAAGTTCAAGTTTGACACTGACACTGTGACGACCATTGCAGAACTCGAAGGCAACATCATGGCTGACGGTGTTAACGCGATCGATATTGCTAAGAGAAACAGCGGTGAGAACGGTAAGGTGTGGAACGCTTTTGTTGCTGCCACCCCGTACGAATATAACCAAGAATATGAAATTACCTGTAAAGCCCCGTTCAAAATTTCAGGTAATAATACCGTGATATGGTCAGATACGGCTGCCGCGCCTGCCGCGATAAACGTCACGGCTAAAGATATCGACAACAACGGGAACGGTTCCGACCTGGAAGTCAGCTTTGACTCGCAAAAAGGGCAAAACACCCGAATTGAATCTTACCGTGTGATGGTAGTTAAATCGGGTGACGCCTCAAGCTTTAAATTGTCTGATGCAAACGGCGCAACTGATTATACAACAGTGGATAAGGTTGAAGACGCTCCCAGTTATACTGTAGTGCTTGATTCAGATGCAAATGACGTGGACGGTGATGCCATTGCTGAAGGTGTGTCTTACAAGGTTTTTGTCCTGTCCGTGGCTGACGGGATTAACGCGACTGAAAACGCGCTGTCGGCAGCATCAGCCGCGATCACTTTAAGCAGCGACGGTGGTGGCGGCGGTGGTGGCGGCGGCGGTGACAAGAGCGGCGCGAGCGCGGCGCTGGCGTCAGCGGGCAGCAAGGCGGCAGGCGCGGCATTTGACCTTAGCATCACCGGGGCGAAAGACACAGACGGCACAGCTTTAGCCGGGAGCATAGCTGTAACCGTGACCAGTGACTTAGACGGCGAGGTATATAGCGGCAGCGTGACATTTACAGGCGGCGAGGCCACGGTAACCATCGCCGCCGGGGAAGTCACGACAGCGGGGACCAACACCCTGACCGTGGCAATTACCGGGGTAACGCCAAAGCCGGCAGTAGAGGTTACTGTTGCTGCCGCGTCTCAGATCAGCCCGGCGAACTCGACCGCGGAGATAAGCCCCCCCCTGGCAGAGGGAACGACAAGCACCATAACCGTGACCTTGAGAGACGCTTACAACAACCCTATGGCCAGCACGACCAAGAACCTGAAGATAGAAGTGACAATAACAGCAGCTGATGGCACAACACCCGAATCATACACAGTGGACGGGGAAGAGTTGACTGAAACCCCGGCCCTGCCGCTGGACAGGGCGGGCGAGGCCACTGATGCGGACGGCAAAATTTATTTTGACGTGACAGTGCCGGCGGCAGTCGACGCTGGAGACGGTATAACCGTTCAGGTAATCCAGAACAACGGGACAAAGATCGGCAGCGCTTTCAGCTACAGCGGCGGCGATCAGTCCATAACCGTCAGTAATATCGAGGCCACGAACACCCTGGGCAAGTTTAAATTTGATACTGATACTGCTACTACCGTCATAGACCTCGAAGGGAAAATTATGGCCGGCGGTGCTGACGCAGTTGATATTGCTTTAAGAGCCGGTGACACGACGGGAATGTTATGGAACGCTTTTTTTGCAACAACCCCGGAATATAACACGGTTTATGAAATAACCTGTGAAAGCCCTTTCACAATATCAGGCGGCAATACTGTGATGTGGCCGGGCGGTACTGCCGCGCCGGCTGCGACAGGCGTGACCGCCATTGATGTGGCTGACAATGGGAACGGCTCAGATCTGGAAGTCAGTTTTACCAGACCAAACGGTGAAAACACGAAAATCGCCTCATACCGTATCATGGTGGTTAAATCGGCCGCTGCGTCAACTTTTAACCTGTCTGTCGCTAATTCAGTATACGAGGATTATTACACCACAGTGGCTGCGACCGGCGCGGACTCTTATACAACAACACTGGTTTCTGACGCGAAAGACGTTGACGGGGATTCAATTGTGGCTGGTACAGCATACAAGGTGTTTGTGCTCTCAATAGCCGACGGGACCAACGCGACCGTCAACGCGCTTTCGGATGCGTCTAACGAAGTGACTTTAGGCGGCGGTGGCGAACCTTCTGCAGTAGCGCCGAAACTTGAGAGTGTAGAGGTCACAAATAAGGGTGACATCAGCCTCACCTTTGACAAGGCAATAACAGACCCGACCGGTATAGGTTCGGAGCCGCAGTTTACGGTAAAAGTAAATGATGTTGCTGCTGAGATTTCTTATGTGACAACAACCAACACCCCGACCAAGATCAAGATAGTGATGGTTACCAAGATAACAAGCAGCCAGGTTGTAACCGTGGCTTACACAAAGGGGGCCGTTGCAGAGAGCCAAATCACTTCAACAGACGGTGGCGTGTTGGAGACGTTTGAGCCGCAGACCGCGACAAATGGTTCTCCTTTGAGTTAAATTATTATAAACGGAGACGGCGAGTTTAACGACGGAAATCAAGGGGGTTGACAATTGGTACGCGTGAAAAAAAGCCGCATTGAAAAAAGTTGTGTCATTGTTATTTTGTCCACGATACTGCTGGCGCTTTTGTTTCTGCCGGCGCTTGCCGGTGAAGGTGACGGTTCGGGTGGGGGCCAGGGTGAACCTCTCAGACTGGACTCGTCCAGCCCTTTTAACGGGCAGAAAGATGTTCCACTGCCATTGGTAATCAGTATGACATTCAATAAAAATGTGGTTAACATGACGGTAAGCGACAACAACCTGAAGTGTTTTTCGCTTTACGCGGCAGACGGCAGCACGATCCCAGTAGAGGTTATCATGGCTGACGACCAGATCAAGCCGGAGGAAAAAAACAATATAGCCTTGAAGCCGCTGCAGGAATTAAAGCACAACACTGCCTATACTGTTAAGGTGTCAGCGGCTTTAAGATCAAAGAGCGGCGTAACGCTGGGCAGTAATTTGAATATTACTTTTATCACGGCTAAAGATAGCACGATAGCTGAGCCTGTCAAATCAGAAATACCGGCCGGCACAGTTGAGCCACAGGCCGTACACGTCAACCAGGGCGATAAAAATGACGCCGGGACAGCCGGCGCCGCATCTCCAGGCAGCAGCCCGGCTGCTTCCACCAGTGTAAATACTACAGGTTCCGGGACGGACAACCGTGCTGGAGAAAGCAGTGGGCAAGGGGCTGCCAGTAAATCTGACCAGCCCGTAGGAGGCCAGGGAACTGGCGCGTTTACTTGGGCAGCCATTATTGCCGGTTTAGCTCTGATCGCCGCCGCCGGTTATATTATCTCTAGGAGAAAGAAATAGGCCCAAGGATTAAATTTCAACCCGAAGTATGCTGTGCAGTGGGAAATCGCGGTTACGGGGGTGTGTACTGTCAGAAAAAAAACTATATACGTCATACTGCTGCTCAGTCCCCTTGTTTTTATATTTCTTTCCCTTTTTATCGGCAGGTACCACGTGCCGCTGCCGGCAATAGCAGAGATACTGTGGTGCAAATTGACGTTGGGAAGCTGTAATTTGCCGGACACGTACGTGTCCATTGTTTGGGATATACGCCTGCCCCGTGCTATCCTTGGAGCCCTGGTGGGCGGCTGCCTGGCGATCAGCGGGGCCTCTTTTCAGGGATTATTTCGAAATCCCCTGGTCAGTTCCGGTATACTGGGAGTCAGTTCCGGGGCTGGTTTTGGGGCCGCGCTGGCAATTTTGATTTTCAGCTCAACTTCATATATTTATTTATTCGCATTTTGTTTTGGCGGGCTGGCGGTATTAATGAGCTACATGATCGGGCGGGTATACAACACCACCCCGGCTATTATGCTGGTTCTGGGCGGGGTAATTGTATCCTCGGTTTTCGCGGCTTTAATTTCATTTGCCAAATATGTCGCGGATCCATATAATCAGCTGCCGGCCATCGTATTCTGGTTAATGGGAAGCCTGGCATCCGCCCGCTACCAGGATATTACCGTAGCGGGCATCCCAATGGCTGTAGGTATCACCGGTCTTTTTGCCATCAGGTGGCGGATAAATATCCTCTCCATGGGGGATAAGGAAGCCCGCTCGCTGGGAATCAATACAGCGGTAAACAAAGGTATTGTTATCTTCTGCGCCACTCTGGCTACTGCCGGGGCTGTATGTGTAAGCGGCATCATTGGGTGGGTGGGGCTGGTTATACCACATATCGGACGCATGCTGGTCGGCAACGATAACAGGCTGCTGATCCCGGCGAGCCTTTCCCTTGGCGCGTGTTTTTTGATCCTGGTGGATAACATGGGAAGAGTGATCAGCGGTTCGGAAATTCCCCTGGGTATTCTAACAGCTCTCGTGGGAGGACCTTTCTTTGTCTATTTGCTGAAAAAAACAAAAGGGGGAGGCTGGTAGAATGTCATTAATTGAATTAAAGGGCGCCTCCTTCGGCTATAATGATCAGGATATATTTAAAGACATACATTTTAAAATAGACAAAGGTGAGATATTTTGTATTATCGGGCCCAACGGCTGCGGTAAAACTACTCTTTTAGACTCAATTCTGGGAATTTTGAAACTAAGGCAGGGCGATGTTCTTTTAGATGGCTGCAGTATTCAAAGGATGCGGCCTTATGAAATTGCCAGGCAGATAGCTTATATACCCCAGATTCACACCAAGACCTTTCCATATACAGTTTTGGATGTCGTCCTTATGGGGAGGGCTTCTTACACCGGGATCTTTTCTTCGCCTTCTGAAGAGGATGTTGATATTGCTGAAGAAGCTCTTGATCTGGTAGGTTTAATAAGGCTAAAAGACAGGCCATATACCCAGCTCAGCGGCGGGGAAGGGCAGTTGGTCATGGTCGCCAGGGCGCTGGCTCAAAAAACACCGGTGATGATTATGGATGAACCGACATCCCATCTTGATTTTAAGCACGAGCTTACTGTATTGGAAACTATTGTTCAACTAATTAATGATACAAGGCTGTCTATCATCATGGCGACCCATTTTCCAAACCATGCTTTTTATTTTGAAAACAATCATATTAAAACATCAGTGGCTTTAATGGATAATAAGACTTTTTCAATGATCGGACGGCCATCTGAGATTATTTCTGAAGAGAACTTAATGCTGTTGTACAATATCAACACCAAAGTAGTTTCATGCAATATTGGTAATGGCACGGTGCTGAAACAGATTATCCCAATCAGTACTATATCCTGATATTTTAAATAAGTAACTGAAAGGACTTAACTGAAATGCATATAAGGAAATCAGCGCCTGCCCTTATTTTGACGGTCTGCCTGTTGGCCTGCCTGCTGGCCGCCGGATGCGCAAAGGATAACCTGACAGGGAACAAGACAGGGCCGCTTAAAGAAGGGACACAGGGATCTGTTACAGTGACGGACTTCATTGGACGACAGGTGGTAGTGCCGTCCAAAGTGGAGAGGATCGGGTGCCTGTATGCTTTCACGGGGCATGTGCTGGCTATGCTGGGCAGGGGGAACGATATAGTGGCTGTCGTTGAAGGGTTGAAAAGGGATGTGATGATGAGGGAGCTGTGTCCGGGTATAAAGGACGCACTGGTGCCTTCCTCCAGCGGGGCCGTCAACCTGGAAGAGCTGGTCAAAGCCAGCCCTGACCTTGTTTTCATCAGAACCGAAACCGCGGTGAATGAAGGTGAGGCGGCTAAGCTGCAGAAAAGCGGCATCCCTTACCTGGTTGTCGATTACCGGAACATGAAAGAGCAGATGTACATTATAGAAATGATCGGCCAGGCTGTCGGGGAGCATGAACGGGCACTTAAATATAACGAATATTACCAGCGCTGTATTGACAGGGTTCAGGCCAAAGTGAAGGACATTCCCGTGAAAGAAAGGGTAAGGGTATACCACTCTGTCAATGAAGCGACCAGGACTGATGCCAGGGACACGCTGCCGGCGGACTGGATGCAGGTTGCCGGGGCGGTAAATGTTTCGGTCAATGAAGACCTGAAACTTTTGGAAGACAAGTATTTCGCGGGACTGGAACAGATTCTGTTATGGAATCCGGATGTAATAATAGCAAATGAAGCGGGTGTGGCCGATTATATTATGACCAACAGGCAGTGGTCATCGCTCAGCGCGGTCAAGAACCACAAGGTATACCAGATGCCGAACGGTATTTCCCGCTGGGGGCACCCCGGCTCGCTGGAGACTCCGCTGGCTATTCTATGGACAGCAAAAACGCTGTATCCCGAAGTTTTCTCCGATATAGACTTGATGGCCGAAACCAAATATTTTTACCAGGAATTTTTTAACTATCCCATATCCGATCAGGAGGCCGCCCAGGTTCTGAGCGGCAAGGGGATGAGAGCGCAAAAAGGTGAGGCAATTGAGTAACACGTTATAAATATTTTAGGAGGTTATTTAAATGCGGGTGCTTGTGTGCATCGACGATACTGACAGCCTTGACAGCATCGGAACGGGGAAACTGGCATACAAAATTATTGGCTCTATTGAAGAGCGTGGGTGGGGCAGGTGCGATGCGATAAGCCGTCACCAGCTGTATGTCCATTCCGATATTCCATATACTTCGCATAACAGTTCAATGTGTTTCGGGGTTGACCTGGATGAAGCAAATCTTGAAAATTTGATCAGCTACGCTTCTGATTTTTTATCCCGTGAAAGCGCTGAAGGTTCAGATCCAGGACTGTGCGTTGTTGTGCCCGGACAGCTAAAAGAGTCCGAACTGCTAATTGAATTTGGACTCAAAGCAAAAGGCACTGTGTTGACCAAGAAAGAAGCCTACCAGTTGGCCGGTCAGCTGGGAATACATCTTTCCGAGCATGGCGGTACCGGCGGCGGTGTAATCGGCGCCCTGGCCGGCACCGGCCTGCGCCTCAGCGGCAACGACGGCCGCCTCAGGGGCAGGCTTAAAATAGGAAATATCAATGATGTTGTTACAGTCAATGATATTAAGTTGCAAACCAGTGTGAATATTGTACAGAGCCTTGACGGTCATATGTTGAACGATCATGACCTGGTCAGGCTTGGCGAGAAGGTAAAGGCTGTATTGATGGGCGGAAAGGTAGTGCTGCCGGTGTGTCCCACCGGATCTAATAACACCGGCGCCTGCTGGCAGACCTGTACCAAGGAGCAGTTGAAAAAATTCTGATACGTTTTTGACAGGGCCGGCTAAGCCTTTCCAGGCACGTTTACGCGATAGCCATGGAACTGGGTATGCCTACCGGGATCATTCAAAACTGGGCCAGATCATCAACGGCACCAGGGAAGGGAGCATTACCAGTGCTTTAAATGGTGAACATGTGGGCACCATTATCTACAGTGACAAATAACAGAGCGCTGTTTATCTAATCCTTTTTAATGAATCCTTAAAAAAAGTGACCAACAGGTTAATACCGTTGGTCACTTTATTTTGATAGGAATTATAGCGGTTGTTATCGAATTAAAGCTAATAGAGAACAATTATGTAAGGGGTGAACCTTAGAACATTAGCCCAAAGGAGCAGAAACTAATGCCGCACAAAGTTAAGGCCCCGGGCAACAGTTTTAACCGCTATGAGTTTGCCGGCGCGTTTGGTGATCTGGGGACACTAATACCTTTTGCCATCGGCTATATCATGATAACCAAAATAGATCCTCTGGGTTTATTTTTTACCTTTGGCATCCTGTTGGTTATCGGCGGGTTATATTATAAGACGCCTGTTCCTATTCAACCTATGAAAGCGATCGGCAGCGCTGCCATTACCCAGGCAGCAGCCATAACACCCGGCATGGTCTGGGGAGCGGGAATATTTACCGGTATCTTTTGGCTGACCATGGGTTTGACCGGCGCGCTTGACTTTATCTCCAGGTTCACAACCAGGCCCGTGGTAAAAGGGATAGTATTAGGTTTGGGGCTGTCCTTTGTTACCCAGGGCATCCGGATGATGCAGAGCGATTTTATTGTTGCTGTAGTAGCTCTGGTCATGACTTTTTTGTTGCTTGCCAACAGGCGCATCCCCGCCATGTTTGTCTTGATCCTTTTTGGAGTTGGGGCGGCTCTCTTAAAAAACCCTGACCTGGTCAAGGAACTGTCCGGTATCCACTTTGATTTTCAACTGCCCCGTCTGGCGGTGGGACAGATTACCTGGCATGACTTCATCAAAGGCGCGCTGATCCTGGGTATCCCCCAGATCCCGCTAACCTTTGGCAATGCCGTCATAGCCATCACGGCCGAAAACAACAGGCTGTTTCCTGAGCGGCCGGTTACCGAAAAAAAAATTGCTATCTCCCAGGGGATTTTAAATCTTTTCTCCCCGTTGTTTGGGGGCATACCCGTCTGCCATGGAGCCGGCGGCATGGCCGGACATGTCCGCTTCGGCGCCAGGACCGGCGGCGCTTTGATCATCCTGGGGATTTTGTTGTTGATAACAGCACTTTGTTTCAGCAGTTCAATACTGCTAATATTTGAAATTTTCCCTTTAAGCGTGCTGGGTGTAATTTTGTTTTTCGCCGGTTTGGAACTGGCAGTTTCAGCCCGCGACGCAGGCAGTGAAAAGAGTGATTACTACATATTGCTGATCACCGCCGGATTTGCCATTTGGAATATAGGGGCCGGTTTCCTGGCCGGTATAATAGCACAGGAACTTATTAAAAGAAAGATATTTAAGATTTAAATTCTTCCGCCAGTTCCAGGATCCTGTGCAGGATCTTTTCCCGGCGGGCGTTAATTGCCTCGAAGTCCATGAAGGGCACGTAGTAATTCTCCATCTCATCATGTGCTTTTTTCGCCCTGCCAATAAACGAAATGGCTTGCTCCATACACTGGCGGTACATGCCGCGCGCGGCGCCTTTTTCAGCAAGATAGGCCGCGTTGACTACAGGGTCCATGCAGGTCATGGTATCGATAATGCTGTCGCTTTCCTTGGGCCTGTAGATATGCGGCTCAACGTTGTTGATCACGGCCAGGTCCAGGTCGTGAATTACCAGGTGGTCAATGTTGCTGGGATTTAAGGCGCAGTGAAAAGCTGTTACGCTGTAACCCCTGGCTATGGCCGCATCCAATATGCGGCTGACCAGGATAGTTTTACCTGTGCCGTCATCCCCCTCAATGATATAGCGTTTGCCAAGACTGCCGACCACCGTTTCCAGGTGGCTTACCGGTCCGTCCGGCGTAATGGCGGTAGCAAAAAGGCGCCGGACTTTGGGGTTGCGGTCCAGCCTGGGCTGACCGTCAAAAATCTCGTCTGCCAGATCAGCGACCATTCTGTTAAAAGTCCCCACATTAAAAGCATCGCTTTCCGTGTAATAAGACTCCACCTCGTCAAGAAAAAGTTTTGCCCCGGCCAGGTAGGCGTAAGCGTGTTTAAAAAGACGGCCTACCTCTCTGTTAATGGCCAGGATTTCTTTTTTATTACCTCGAATGCCCCGGTCATTCCAGTGGTCCCCCAGGTGAAGAATCTCATCGACCGCGCCGGGATTTTTGGGGTCAACCACGTGTGGCGCGGTGCCGTCGAGCATGGCCACACCGATAGCGGGGATGCATATGCCGTCCAGGGATCCGTTGTCTGAAGAGCAGCAGTGATATTCCAGGTCATATCCCCGCGCCAGCATTTCTTCGCCAATTTTACGCATGAATGTTGATTTCCCTACACCAGGCCCACCTTTTAAAATGAATATGTGGGTCGCGTCCTTCTCGATGATGTGATCATAGAAGGAATAAAAACCGCGGGAAGTGTTCCCGCCCGGAAAAAGTTTAACTAATTTTCCTCTGGTCAATTTGTCAACCCCCCACTGGTAAATTAAATCCTGTACTACCGGCCATTTTAAACTGGCACTCAGAACAAACAACCGTTTTCTTTATATCCCTCCTCTGCTTGAAGCAAGGAAAAGACACCAAGAAAACGGTGTTAAATATTGCTTATCTCCTGGCGCCTTTGCCCGGATATTTAGATTTTTGCGTACAATATAATAATATGTAACCCAAAGCACAATATGTCACATCCGCATTTATTCAAATTCGTATATCTTTTTTAAAAAGGTCATGTTAAAATACAAGCTAGAATTGTGCAAATATTTTTATAAAATCTGCCCTCTTTAGAAAGGTGCGTCCCTATGTTCGGGACACGTATTATTATTGCCGATGCCGATGTGGGTAATCGTAAAAAAATAAAAGAAATGCTCGTGCAGGCCGGTTACATGGTGACAGCCGAAGTGGGGGACGGAAGAAGCGCCTTAAAGGTGATCTTTCAAACCGAGCCGGACCTTGTGATTATGGACTCAAAACTACCGGGAGTCCAGGGATTGGGAATTATCAGGATCATTGAAGAGAACCGGACCGCGCCGGTGATCCTGTTAATTGAATCTCACGAGCAGGGATTGCTCGAAGAAGTAAAAGATTTCTGGATTTTTGGCTGTCTGCCCAAACCCTTGAGCGATGTGCAGCTTTTCCCGGCTATCGAGATAGCCCTGGCCAATTTCAAGAAGTTTACGAAACTGGTGGAGGAGAACAAGAGGCTGAAAACGGCGCTGGAGGAAAGAAAGCTGGTGGAAAAGGCCAAGGGAATGGTTATGGAAGCAAAGGGACTCAGTGAGCAGGAAGCTTATAAGTATATGCAGAAATTGAGTATGGATAAATGCGTACCCATAGCGAGGGTTGCCCGCAGTATAATGAACCACCTGAAAAAGAATTAAATTTTTGAGAATATTCTTTTGCTGACTTATTGATTATTATAAATTTTATGCTATAATTAGTAAATCAATCATATGAATTAACGGGGCAACGGCGTCCTGTGAAAGACTTTGTTTTTACATTGTCTTTCCGGGGCGTTTTTTGTTTTTAAGGAGGTGACTGTCCATGAACACTTTCGGCAGGGAAGAAGTGCTGGAAAAGGCCAAAGAGTATAATGTTAAGTTCATCCGGCTGCAGTTTACCGATGTTTTTGGAGTTTTTAAGAATATCGCGGTTACGGTGGAAGAACTGGAAAGAGCGCTGGACGGGCAGATTATGTTCGACAGCTCAGTTATCGAGGGGTTTGTGCGCAGCAGGGAAAGTGATATATACCTGCGCCCGGATCCGTCCACTTTTGAGATTTTCCCCTGGCGACCGCGGGACGGTTCAGTTGCCCGCCTGATCTGTGATGTTTACGCGCCGGACGGGAACCCGTTCTGCGGCTGTTGCAGATCCGCCCTGAAAAGGGTTATCGGCAAAGCCTCCAGGTCGGGCTTCAACCTGCAGGTTGGCGCCCAGATTGAATTTTTCCTGTTCAACATGGACGACAAAGGCAAACCAACCACGAACACACATGATCAAGCGGGATATTGCGACCTGTCACCGGTTGACCTTGGTGAGAACGCCCGGCGTGACATGGTGCTTACCCTGGAGGAGATGGGTTTTGAGATTTCTTCCTCTCACCACGAGAAAGCGCCCGGGCAGCATGAAATATTCATAAAAGAAGACAGCGCCCTGGCTATATCCGATAAAATAGCCACCTTTAAGTTTGTGGTCCGCACCATTGCGCAGCGTCACGGCCTGCACGCGTCTTTTATGCCCAAACCCATCAGCGGGCTGAGCGGCTCAGGCATGCATTTAAACCAGTCCCTCTGGAGTGACGGCAAGAATGTGTTTGACAACCCTGCCGGACAGCTGGGCCTCAGTGAAATTGCTTACAACTACATCGGTGGCGTCCTGCTGCACGCCCGCTCCATCACTGCTGTGGCTAACCAACTGGTCAATTCATATAAGCGCCTCCTGCCCAATGACTTGTGTCCGGTTTTAGTGTCCTGGTCGGAAAGCAGCCGCAGCACTATGATCCGGGTGCCGGCCGAACGGGGCGATGGCGCCAGGATTATTCTGCGCAGCCCGGACCCCACCTGCAATCCATACCTGGTCCTGGCGGCTTCTCTGCAGGCAGGCCTGCGTGGAATTAATGAGAGGCTCATTCCACCGCCTCCACGTCCAGAAAACTGTCCCGAGCCGGCAGATCTGGTTGAACTGGTGAAAAAAGAAGGTCTTCCCCGCAGCCTGGGTGAAGCCTTGCAAGCCCTGGCGCAGGATGAGGTCATTCAGAAGGCCCTTGGGAAAAACATTACCATCCGGTTTTTGGAAAGCAAAGAATTGGAATGGGAGCGGTTCCAGGCTGAAGTGCACAAGTGGGAACTGGATGAGTACCTGATCAACCACTAGCAAATAATTTAACTTAGCGTACCGGGTACCTAAGTTATTAAGTTATTGAAAAATATTTTCCGCCCAGCGGGAACGTTAATAAGATTTTACTGGAAGGGGGCTTTAACGGGAACGAACTCATCAGTGAGAACAGAAAGTTGACAAAAAGAGACAATGTTTAAGGGAGGACGTTAAACAATGACGTTTAGCAAAGGAATCAAGGCCAATGATGTTTTAGGTACAGCGAATCGGGGTAACCCGGCTGAATCAGGGTTGTGCACATTATGCCGGGCGGATTGCCAGGGCAGATGTGAAACCTTTTTGTCCTGTATGAAAGGACGCAAAATGCTTTACCCCAGAGATTTTGGAGCTGTTACCGCAGGAAGTGACAATATCACTCATGTGGGAGTTTCCTACAATTCCCTTCGAGTGCAAGGTTATAACTATGGCGCCTATGGCCTCGCCAAAGGTCTTTCCAATGAAGCAGATGATTGTATCTTCCCCAATGTCAATATCGAAGTAGAGTTTGGCAATGAGGTTAAGACAAAATCCAGGCTTCCTATCCTGTCCGGTGCTTTGGGATCCACTTTTGTCGCCGCAAAGTACTGGGAGTCTTTTGCGGTCGGCGCAGCTCTCGTCGGTTATCCGATAGTCGTCGGTGAAAACGTTGTAGGGGTTGACAAACAGTCGGTTATCAAAAACGGTAAGATCGAGGTATCGCCTGAACTCGATCGCAGAATTGAAAGCTATCTTCGTTATCATGATGGTTACGGTGCCATTATAGTTCAGATGAACGTTGAGGATACCCGTAACGGCGTTGCAGATTATGTCATCGGGAAATACGGTGACAAAGTGATCATCGAACTGAAGTGGGGACAGGGCGCCAAGGATATCGGCGGCGAAATCCAGGTAACTGATCTTGATTACGCTGTTTTCTTGAAAAACAGGGGCTACATAGTAGACCCGGATCCAACTCTGCCTGAAGTTCAGCAAGCTTATAAATCCGGAGCCATCCGTTCATTCGCCCGTCACAGCCGCCTTGGCTATACTGATCTCTCAAATTATGATCAGGTCAGAGAATCTTTCATGACGGCAATTGATGAATTAAGGGCCAAAGGGTATAAGAGGATTACCTTGAAGACCGGTTCCTATGGTATGGAAGCACTGGCCATGTCAATCAAATTTGCCACGGATGCCAAGTTGGATCTTTTGACCATTGACGGTTCCGGCGGCGGTACTGGTATGAGCCCGTGGAATATGATGGAGACCTGGGGCGTACCCTCACTTCTGCTCCATTCCAAGTCCTATGAATATGCAAGCATCCTGGCTGCAAAAGGTCAAAAAGTCGTTGACATGGCCTTTGCCGGCGGAATTGCCAGGGAAGATCAGATGTTTAAGGCTTTAGCCCTGGGCGCGCCATTCACTAAAATGATTTGTATCGGCAGAGCAACGATGATTCCTGGTTTCCTGGGAGCAAATATCGAAGGAGTACTGAAACCTGAGCGTAAAGCAGCTGTGAATGGAAACTGGAATGAATTGGCGAAGTCTGTAGCAGAAATTGGTACAAAGCCAGAAGAAATATTTGCAGGATATTATGATGTTCAGAAAAAAGTCGGCGCTGATGCAATGAAGGATATTCCGTTCGGAGCAATCGCTGTCTGGACACTTGCTGATAAATTGGCTGCAGGTCTGCAGCAGCTTCTTGCTGGAGCACGCAGGTTCAACATCTCAGAAATATCCAGATTTGATCTGACATCCGGCAACAGAGAAACTGAGAGAGAAACAGGCATTCCCTTTATCACAGAAGTTCAGGATGAAGCTGCAAAGAGACTGTTAAATAGCTAATATAAAATATTTCCGGCATTCAGTATATTTGAGTGTGAACGCGGAAGAAGTTGAACAAATTTTAAGTTAATTCAGTAAAAATTATTGATTTCTCATAGAAAAATGTATAGAATGAGTTTGTAAATATGATAATATAGGTACAAAGATGTACCTGTTTGCAGCTGGCGATGATGCCCTCTTAAGGTTTGTTTAAACCTGTTCGGGGGCATTTATCTTATGATTTTTAAAACAGGAGGCATGCCTTATGGGAGAATCAAGGGTAATAATAATCGACAGCGATGCCGCCTGGAGAAAAAACATCAAAAAACTGATCGGGAAAATGGGCTACTGGGTTATCGGCGAAGCTGAGGATGGACTGACCGGTCTGAAACTGGTCAGAGCCAGGCAGCCTGACCTGGTGATCATTGAAGCTTTCCTGCCGGGCATGGATGGCTACGAACTGGCCAGGATTATTAATGAGGATAAGCTGGCGCCGGTAATATTAATTGCATCATCTACGCAGCAAAATGTTATAGAAAAGGCAAAGGCAGCCAAGGTGTTTTCTTTTCTGGTCAAGCCCGATCTGGAATATAACCTGATTCCGGCGATTGAGCTGGCCCTGACCAATTACCAGGAGCTCAGCAGGCTTGAAGGCCAGATCAAAGAACTGAAAGACACGCTGGAAACAAGGAAGGTTATTGAAAGGGCTAAAGGGATTTTGATGGAGACCATGGGTATATCAGAAACAGAAGCTTTCAAGCGGATCCAGAAGCAGAGTATGAATAAGCGTATTTCTATGCGGGCTGTGGCTGAGGCCATAATCTTAGCGCATAACCTGTAATTTTTGAAGAGTCTTTTTAACAAAATATTTTGACGGAACACTATTTTATTTTCAGAATTATATGATATACTTGTTTATATATTCGCCTACAACCGAAAACCAGGGTACAATGTAGTACCTTTAAGGGGCAATGAGGCCTAAAGACAGGATTTTAATACCTGTTTTAATGGTCTTTTTTTCTTAATTAGCCCACCTTGGTGTAAGGAGCGAATAAGATGCCTATAATGAAAGGTGTGAGACATATGGCTAAGCTTACCAACGACGATGTGCGTAACCTGGCTAAGGAATGGGGAGTAAAATTTATCCGCCTGCAGTTTACGGATATTTTTGGGATCCTCAAAAATGTTGCCATTACTGTTGAACAACTGCAAAAGGCCCTAGAGGGTGAATTAATGTTTGACGGCTCTTCCATCGACGGCTTTGTCCGCATTGAGGAATCCGACATGTACCTGCGGCCTGACCCTTCCACATTTGCGGTTTTTCCCTGGAGGCCCAGGGACGGCGCTGTAGCAAGGTTGATTTGCGACGTCTACAACCCGGATGGCACTCCCTTTGCGGGAGACCCCCGCAACGTTTTGCGCCGAGCCATTCAGGAAGCGGGCGAGATGGGTTACACCATGAATGTAGGCCCGGAACTGGAATTCTATCTTTTCCATATCGACAATGAGGGCAGACCCACCACTATCACGCAGGACCGCGCAGGTTATTTTGACATGGCGCCGGTGGACCTGGGAGAAAACGCCCGGCGGGATATGGTGTTGATCCTGGAACAGATGGGCTTTGAAATAGAGGCTTCTCACCATGAGGTGGGAGGCGGGCAGCACGAGATTGACTTTAAGTATTCGGACGCTCTGGATGTTGCCGATAAGATTGTCACCTTCAAGTTTGTTGTACGCACAACCGCTCAGCGGCACGGCCTGCATGCCACTTTCATGGCTAAACCTATCTACGGAATAGCCGGATCAGGCATGCACACAAACCAGTCGCTGATGAAAAACGAAGAGAATGTTTTCTATAACCCGACCTCTCCCGACGGTCTCAGCCAGGAATGCATGTATTATGTGGGCGGGCTGATGGAACATATCAAGGCCATCACGGCTATAGCCAACCCCAATGTTAACTCATATAAACGCCTTGTATCGGGTTTTGAGGCTCCTGTGTATATCGCCTGGTCCGGGCGAAACAGAAGCCCGTTGATCAGGATCCCCGCTAAGAGAGGGTTGTCAACCCGGATTGAGCTCAGAAGCCCCGACCCCTCCTGTAACCCCTACCTGTCTCTGGCGGTATGCCTGAAGGCAGGTTTGGACGGCATAAAGAATAAAATAACACCACCGGCTCAATGCAACCGGAATATCTATGAGATGACTGCGGCTGAGAGGGAAGAATTAGGTATCGGCAGCCTGCCGGAAAGTCTTAGCCAGGCCATCCAGGAACTTAAAAAGGATCAGGTTATTAAAGAAGCTTTAGGAGAGCATGTGTTTAATAGATTTATCGAGGCCAAGAAGATTGAGTGGGATCGCTACCGGATCCAGGTTCATCCCTGGGAGATTGATGAATACCTGGCCAAGTTTTAATATTTAAAAGCTGACACCAAACCTAATAATCAGTTTGACACATTGTTGTGCCAATAAGAATTCTGGGCAATGGGGCCCTTGCTACAGCTCGCGGTATGTTTGCGTCCGCCTGTGGTAAGGGCTTTATTTTTTTACTTAAAAAGAATGGATAGTGAGGTTGCATAACATGAACAGCAGTGGATTGCCTCCCAAGCAAGGACTTTACGACCCGGGGTTTGAACGTGACGCCTGCGGTATCGGTTTTGTTGCGAACATTAAAGGTGTAAAATCAAACGACATCATAAAAAAGGCGCTGACTGTTCTGCAAAACCTCGACCACCGCGGAGCCAGAGGGGCCGAGTTGAATACCGGGGACGGTGCTGGAATCCTTATGCAGATCCCGCATGGTTTTTTTGAAAAGGAATGTGCCAGATCGGGTTTTCAACTGCCACCTGCCGGCAGCTACGGTGTCGGTATGCTCTTCCTGGCAACTGATGAAGCGCTGCGTCAAAAATGTGAACAGGAACTGGCCAGGATTATCCGGGAAGAAGGGCAGACCCTGCTGGGCTGGCGCACTGTCCCTGTCGATAATTCAACGATAGGCGAAACGGCGAGAAAAGTTGAACCGTACATACGCCAGGTGTTTGTGGCTAAAAACCCTGCAATTGGGGACAAGACGGCCTTTGAGCGCAAACTATATATTATTCGCAAGCGCGCTGAAAATGAAGTGCGCGCCGGGCTGCTGCAGGGCGGCGGAACTTTCTATTTCCCGAGTTTTTCTTGCAGGACCATTGTCTATAAAGGGATGCTCATCCCTGAACAAGTTACCGAGTATTATACCGTTCTTAACGACCCTGCCATGGAAACGGCTCTGGCGCTGCTCCATTCCCGTTTCAGCACCAATACCTTTCCCAGCTGGGAGCGTGCTCACCCGT
>CAZIYV010000012.1:0-39940 GCA_964543575.1 uncultured Pelotomaculum sp. | reverse complement strand
CCAATCTGAAGCACATCACCAATATGACCTTTATCCAGTTCGATCCGGTCGCCAGGCCGGAACGGGCGGTCCAGCATAAGCATCAGCCCGGCAATCATGTTGCTGAGGGTTTCCTGAGCCGCCAGGGCAACAGCAAGTGAGGCCACACCAGCCGTGGCTATAAGTCCGGTGATATTTTTGCCGAAGTACTCGAGGATGTAGGTAAACGCCAGAAAATAAATCAAAAGGCGTGAAAGCTGCCTCAAAAGCGGCATAAACTGTTCCAGGGAACCTTGTGTTCTCGAAGAATAATCTGTTGAATACCAATCCGCCGCTGACTGAAACGCCAAGTCAACCCAGTGTGCCAGAACCACTATTAAAATTGTATACAGGAATTTATCCAGGGAATTTGATATAGCAGCACCTGGCCAGCCGGGGTCGGCATTAAGAAACCAAAGAGTAGATCTCAAAGAAACCAGGAAGACAAAAACAACCACGTGCCTGTGCGAAACCGCTACCAGTTTATTATAGAGCCCGATAGTGGCACGTCCGGCCAGTTTTCCGACAAAGACATCCCACAATTTCCCCACCAGCCAGGCAATAACAAAGCAGGCGGCAATACCTGCTAAGGTTTTGCCGAGCAGAAAAATACTACTTATATTGAATATTTCGCTAAGCGAGTTTATTGACATTCCAAAGCTCCCTGTTTTATGTTAGCTCGATTACGCACGATCTTGCCGCTTACCGGCCAGTAGTGACCGGCTGGCATTCCGGTGCAGCCGAGAGGTGGGAACAGTCATTGAAAAGCATCAGTATCCCCTTTTCCCACTCCGGGAAATCGATTATATTAAGACAGGCGTTATCCAGTCGCAGACGCCAGTATTTATTTAAATCCATTCCGAGCACAGTACCTACTATGCTGCGGATAACTCCACCGTGAGACACTATTACTATATTATCACCACTGTGACGCTCTACGATTTGTTTAACCGCCGCGACCGTCCTGCCGGCCATCTCATTTAAGGTCTCTCCGCCAGGTATTCTGGTTAACAGAGGTTTTTCCCACCACTGTTTGACCTCTACTGGAAATGATTCTTTAATCTCTTTTACGCTCAGACCTTCCCACAGGCCAAAATTCAATTCTCTTAGCGCAGGCAGGGTTTTTATTTCTAGCCCGTGAAAATTCGAAATAATTTCAGCGGTTTCATGCGCCCTTTTCAGGTCACTGGCAAAAAAGCCCCCAAACTTCTCAGCAGCCAGACGCTTCCCGAGAAGTTGGGCCTGCAGGCGACCTTTATCGGACAAAGGAATATCTGTGTGGCCCTGATACCGCATTGTTGTATTCCACTCAGTTTCACCGTGCCTTACCAGATAGATACGGCAGCTCATTATTCCTTTCCCCCCAGTATCTCATTAAGAGCAGCTAGCAGCAGATCGTTTTCCGTTCTTGTTTTAACCGCCAGTCTTAAATACCGGTCTGCAAGCCCGGAAAAACTTTGGCAATCCCTGACCATAACCTTGCGCCTGCCCAGCAGATCTGTCAGTTCACCGGAAGTCAGGCCGCTCCCGGAAATGTCAACCAGGAGAAAATTAGCCGCCCCAGCAATCGGTCTTAAACCCGGAATACCTCGCAGGTTATCAAAAAGATATTTTTTCTCCCGGTTAACCAGCCTGTTGGTGCTTTGCATATGCTCCTGGTCCCGCAGTCCCTCAATACCAGCGACCTGAGCCAGGACATTAACATTCCAGGGATCTTTCGCAGCGTTCATCCGTCTGATCAGATCAGCTTGGGCCGCGATTGCCCCGAGCCGCAAGCCAGGTATGCCAAAAAACTTGGTCAGGGAGTAAAGCACAACCAGATTGCCGGCGTGCCCCACCTGCGGCATCATCGTATAAGACAGCCTTTGCGGCACAAAATCCATAAATGCCTCATCCACCATGACCATAACCCCGTGCGACAGGGACCTGTCAAGAATGAGTTCTATGGTTTCCCTGTCCACCAGTTTTCCGGTTGGATTATTGGGGCTGCAAAGAAAAATCAGGTCCACCTGCGGTATGAGTCTTACTATTTCAGCAACTGGCAGGCTAAAATCATTTTTTTCATCCATGGCAACTTCAATAACTTCGCCTCCCTGGCTGAGAACCGAAAGACTGTACTCACAAAAAGTAGGGACTGGGATCAAAGCTCTCCTGCACCCGGCCACACGAACGAACAGGTAAATCAGTTCAGCTGCTCCGTTTCCCATCAAAAGGTATTCCCTGTCAATGCCCAGATAGTCTGATAAAGCTGTTTTTAGTTCTCTGCAATCCGGATCCGGGTAGCTGCTGATCAAACCCAGCTTATTTTTGATAGCATCGTTTATTCTCCGTGACGGGCCCAGCGGATTAATATTGGCGCTGAAATCAACCAATTCCTCTTCAGGTATGCCATATTTCAGGGATGCGCGGGCAACATTTCCCCCGTGAACGTGTTCCAGCAACGGCAAATGTCAAAACTCCTATCTTAAAGAAATTTCTGCATTTCCAGATAAGGATAAACAGCGAAAAGAAGGATTACTTCAAGCAGCTCATTAATAAGTCCGTAAATATCACCTGTAAGCCCCCCCAGTTCTTTGGTTATCCGGAGTCCCGCCAGATAGGTGATGACACCTCCCAGGGCTAATAACCAGACCCCGAAAACACCCAGGGTAAATCCAGCTATAAGAGCGGCAATGACAGTAGACCAGATCAGTTGTTTCATACCGCTGTGCATTTTATAAATTCTCCCCAGTCCTTCCTGGCGCACGTACGGAAAGGCAATGACAGCATAGCACATGCACCAACGGCTTATGGCCGGGACCACCAGAAGAACCTTCCATAAAACCTGATCGGGAATTCCCAGAAACAAGCTGTACTTAAGCAGCAGCAGGCAGACCACACCGGTGACTCCAAAAGCTCCAACCCTGCTGTCCCGCATGATCTCAAGCTTTCTTTCCCTGGGACGCCCGCTGAACAAACCGTCAATACTGTCCATAAAACCATCGAGGTGAATGCCCCCGGTTAAGACAACCATTCCCACCACAAGAAGGGACGCCTGTACCTGTCCCGGCACAAACCAGCCGGTTGCCCAAACCAGCGCAGCCAGGATCAGTCCCAGGATAAATCCAGCCGCAGGGAAAAACGTGGTAGAACGTCCGCAGCTCACCTCGTTAAACTTGATGGCAGGCAGGGGCAATCTTGTTAAATGGATCAGCGCAAGCATAAAGCTATTCAATAATAAATATTCATTCCTTTCAAAGAAGGCGACTGGTAAAATTGAGCGCCAAAGCAGAAATTATAATTCCGACTATTACAGCCAGTCCTGAAGTAATATACATTAACCTTATAGTATGTATTATATGGACCGGTTCCAGGAGGACACTGTCCTCACCCATATAAGCCCTGAAAGATGGGTGCCCGCCATAGTAGTTCAGACCTCCCAGACGTATTCCCAGCGCCCCGGCGACTGCGGATTCAGGTATGCCGCTGTTGGGACTCGGATGGCCCGGAGCGTCCCTCAAAATCGCTGCCAGCGCCCGTCTAGGATTCATCCTGAGCAAAAAGGCGGCTGCTATCAGCAACATTCCGGTAATACGGGCGGGGATATAGTTGAATAGATCGTCAAGACGGGCTGAAGCCATGCCAAAGTATATATACCGTTCATTTTTGTATCCCAGCATGGAGTCAAGCGTGTTTACCGCACGATAAGCCATGGCCAGAGGCGCGCCGCCGATAAAAGCGTAAAATAACGGCGCGACAACCCCATCAACAATGTTTTCAGCCACAGTCTCCACCGTGGCCCTGGTTACACTGCCTGGATCCATTTCTCCGGTATCCCTGCCCACAATCATACCAACTTTATCACGGGCAGCAGCCAGATTTCCTTCCCGGAGCAGTGCATAAATTTCACCTGCCGCGCCTGCCAGACCCCTCGCCGCTATGGTAGTTGAAATTAACCAGACCGATAAGAGTGAACCAGCCCAGTAGTTTATTTTAAAACACCAGCTGATCAGCAGGAAAGTTAAAAACCAACTTCCGCCCGTGATCAAGACAGCTGTTAAAACACCAGCCGCCTGAAGCGAAAATGGGCTTTTAACAAAGCACCGCATCAGGGATTCCAGTTTTTCAATAGCTTTACCTATAAGCACTACCGGATGGGGCAGCCATCTGGGATCCCCAACCGCCAGATCTATCAGGTAAGCGATAAAAACAAATATACAGTAATTTTCCGGCATATCTTACTTCCTGTTATTACTAACTTGCTCCGACAGTCCTAATAATTGGTATATTTTATCCATATCCAGGCTGCCCCGCACAACCGCCGCCAGTTTGTCAAAGTCCCTGTTACGCTGCTCAAAAGCTGTCATCGAGCCTTCAACGGACTTGGGCTCTAATCCTTTTTTCCGGCGAAGGTTATTGATTAAACACCTTCTGAACTCATCTTCATCAAATATACCATGAATATATGTGCCAAACACCAGTCCGTCCCGACTGACCGCCCCGTCTGGGGTGGATACTTCTCTGCCGGAACTCTTATAGACTCTAAAAACGGGCTTAGCGCCGTCAGCCAGTTCGGTCCTGCCCATATGAATCTCATACCCGGTAATCCGGCAGCCCTGCGCTCCATCAAGCAAACGTCCCTCTCCAGCCACTTTAGCCTCTACCTGGGTGGTAATCTTTTCGGGATAAAAAGTGGTGGATATGTCCAGCAGGCCAAGACCTTCGATGCGGGGAATCTCAGATTCAGTGTGGTCCGGGTCGTTTAATTCCTGGCCAAGCATTTGAAAGCCTCCACAAATGCCTATAACGGGTGTTCCCGCTCGTTTCAACTGCAAGATCCCGTCAGCCAGGCCGGAACGTTTCAAGAAATAAAGGTCTTCAATGGTGTTTTTACTGCCCGGTATGATCACCAGATCAGGTTTGCAGAGCCGGTTTCCTCTGCCTATGTAACTGAGCCTGACGTCCGGTTCATCTTCCAGGGGATCAAAATCTGTGAAGTTTGAAATGTGGGGCAGATGCACCACGGCTATCTCTACATAATCTGTTTCCGTGACCTGTTCCGCCACCTGCCTGTCCTCGGAAATAGTATCCTCCTCCTGGACCCTGAACCCCTGAAAATATGGCACAACTCCAAGCACCGGCTTGCTGGTTTTTTGTTCGAGAAAATCTACCGCAGGCTGAAATAAACTCAGGTCTCCCCGGAATTTATTGATAATTATTCCTGTCACCCGGTTGCGGTCTTCTTCAGATATTAACTCCAAAGTGCCAACCACTGCGGCCAAAGCGCCGCCCTTATCGATATCAGCCGCCAGTAAAACAGGCGCGTCAGCCAGCCTGGCAATACGCATGTTTACAATTTCATGCTGCTGCAGATTGACTTCAGCAGGGCTGCCCGCACCTTCTACTACAACGATATCATATGCGTCCCTCAGCCGGTTTAAGGCCCCTTCAATCACTTTTAACGCTTTTGGTCCATAGTCAAGGTGATAATGCTGAGCTGATAAATTACCTATAGGCCGGCCAAGAACAACTACCTGTGAAGAAGCATTACCGGTAGGTTTCAGGAGAATGGGGTTCATATCGACCGTCGGGTCGACGCAGGATGCTTCAGCCTGAACTACCTGGGCGCGGCCCATTTCACCACCGTCCCTGGTAACAAACGAGTTTAAAGCCATATTCTGCGATTTAAAGGGGGCAACCCGGTAACCGTCCTGAACAAAAATGCGGCAAAGTGCTGCTACCAATACGCTTTTGCCCACGTGAGACGCGGTGCCCTGAATCATAATTACCCTGGCTTTAATGACTAATCACCCCGCTTCTTATTTTACCGTCAGCCTTTATTTCCAGAGGAAGGCCGGCCACTACAAAATAAACCTGGTCGGCTTTGGCGGCCAGCACCTGGTTTGCTTTTCCGGCCAGATCCCGGAAGAGCCTGCCCAGCGGGTATTCCGGCACCAGGCCCAGCCCCACTTCATTAGAAACCAGGATCAGGTGGGCGCCGTTCTCAACCGCATCGGCAAGCTGAAAGACTTTTTCCATAACATATCTTTCCTTTTCACCTGACTTTAAATCCTGTTCTGTTAACTGGTTGTCTAAAATAAGATTGGTTATCCAGACAGTAACACAGTCAAGAAGAAACACCTCTCCTTCTCTGCCGTTACTGACCACCCTGCTGATATCCTTTTCTTCCTCCACTGTACCCCAGTCCTGAGGACGCCTGGCACGGTGAAGTTTGACCCGGTCAGCCATTTCCCGGTCGCCCACCGCCGCGGTAGCAATGTAGGTAACCGCGCCACCCATTTGTCCGGCGATACTCTCGGCAAACTCACTCTTGCCGCTGCGCGAGCCACCTAATACCAATACAAGTTTACCTTTCATGTCCATAACCACCTGTTATAAAAAAGCATCCCCGGACCAACAGGCCGCGGGGAGTCTATGATCGGGCAGTATAACCCGCCGTCCCCTTTGCCTCGAAGGACATTCGGCCGGTACCCACAGGCAGGTATTCTGGCTCCCGGTTATTGCTCGTTTTACGTACAACCTTAGAAGGTTGCAGAAAAAGAAAGCAAATCTGCCGGTTACAGTGGCGGGACCGCTCAGGTTTTTCACCTGATTCCCCTGTTGACCCTATTTAAGGGTCACTGTGGAAACTTAAAATACTAATTCTGCAGCCTTTATCAAAATCCTTTTAAAAAATGCTTTCTTTTTATTTTTGTGTACAGTCTGCTAATTCTTTCAATCTTTTAACCAGTTCTTCGATTAAATGCGGCAGCGGCTCTGATTTGAGACCCACAATATTTATGCCAGCCCTGTTTAAAGGTAAGAGCAGCTTGACAGCGGGACTAGAAGCGATTGCTTCCGCCATTTTGGGGGATAATTCCCCCAGCATAGCGTTTGGGAACAAAATACTGATAGGCCCGACGATAAAATCAACCCGCCAGGCGTTAAAAATAACAGCGCTTTCACCGGTAGCGCCCTCGTTGGCTCCTGCGCGCAGCATAGCTGAAGTAGCCAGGGAATTGGTTCCGAGAGCCAGCAGCTCAATATTCTCAGGCATTTCCCGCCGTATCTTTTCAGTAATATGTTTTCCTATGCCGCCTCCCTGCCCGTCAACCACAGCTATTTTCATAACCCACCGCCCAACCTTGAGACAAAGTCAACCTGTGATCATCACTTGATTATAGTGCATTATACCATACATGACCAAAAAAAGAGACCCTTTTGGCCTCTGTGTCGATTTAGCCATTAATATGTAAATTAATAATAATATTAACAGATACTGCCATATTGTGGACAAAATTGTGGATAATTATTGTTTTGATGAATTGCGGGGGGTATAGTCCTGTAATTTTGACTCTAATTCAACGATCTGTCGGTTTTTACGCAGCAGCCACTGAGCGTAACGATAATTGTCGTGGTGTAGTTTACGATTTTCTTTTTCAAGACGGTTAAGAAAACCAGTCTTATCCTTTTCGATTTTTTCAATCAAATTCATGAGCACTCTCCGGCTAAGCCTGAGCTGCTCAACTTTTTCTTCCAACTCCTGCACCCTTGCCTTCAGGTAGTGAATATCGATCGCATCCTTCACCGCCATACCACCTCACCAGGCATCTCGATTATATTATATGCCAAAGGCAAGGCAAATAGACACAGGAGTCTGTCAGCTGTACATACTGTATTATTTAAACTTGAAGTTATGGCGTACCCGGTTTACCGCTTCGGCCAGGACTGTTTCATCCTCTACCATGGCAATTCTTACGTATCCCTCTCCTTGTTTGCCGAAGGCCACGCCCGGTATGACAATCACACCGGCCCTTTCTAATAAATCCGCCACAAAGGCAGTGGAGGAAGAATAGCCCGGAGGCAGGGGCGCCCATACAAACATGGAAGCGCTGGGTTTAGGCATCAGCCAGCCAATTTCATTAAAACCGTCTACCAGCACGTCACGGCGTCGCTGGTAAGTTCGGGCTGTTTCAGCGACACAATCCTGCGAGCCTGTGAGTGCGGCTATGCCGGCTTCCTGCACAGCAAAAAACACTCCGTAATCGATATTTGACTTGATTAAGCCCAGGTCTGAAATCACTTCCCTGTTTCCAACAACAAAACCAATCCTGCAGCCGGCCATGTTATAAGTTTTTGAGAGTGAATAAAACTCAACTCCTACATCTTTCGCGCCTGGTACTTCAAGAAAGCTCATCGGTTTAAAGCTGTCGTAGGCCAGTTCCGCGTAAGCTACATCATGGCAGATTAGAATGTCATACTTTACGGCAAAATCCACAACACGTTCGAAAAACTCCCTGTCTGCCGAAGCTGCTGTTGGGTTGTTGGGATAATTAAGCCACATCATTTTAGCTTTCCTGGCGATTAATTCAGGAATGGCTGACAGATCAGGCAAAAAGCGGTTTTTCTCTAATATCGGCAGCGGATAAACCTCTCCCTGCGCCATTTGAATACTGAAGCTGTATATAGGGTAGCCCGGGTCGGGAACCAGCGCCACATCACCCGGGTCAATATAAGCCATGGCCAAGTGGGCCAGCCCGTCCTGGGAACCCATCAGCGCCAGGATCTCATTATCCGGATTGAGATCCACATTGAAGCGTTTTTTGTACCAGCCTGCGACGGATTTGTAAAGCCGTGACGTGCCTCCCAGAGAATAGGAGTAATTCAAGGGGTTTTCAACGGATTTTTTCAAGGCTTCAATAATATGTTGGGCTGGTGGGAGATCCGGACTGCCCACGCCAAGGTTGATCACTTTTATCCCCCTTGACTCAACATTTTTTCTTCTTTCTTCCATCTCATTAAATATACCCGAAGACAAACTTCCCATCCTTTTCGCTTTTTTCATAATGACCTCCCCTATCCACAGTAATAAATTAATTTGACAGGATTTACAGGATTATTAACGTCAAACTCATTAATCCTGTCTAATCTTTTTTGCATCTGTTTTTCATATTCTTCAGATCAACCACCACACTGTAAGGAACGGTCACCATACCCAGTTGGCCGCCAGCTTTGTGCCCGGGTCCGTGGAAATCTGAGCCGCCTGTTGCCACCAGGCCGTGCCTCCTGGCCAACTCCTGATAATACCGCGTTTGCTCAGCGGAATGAGCAGGGTGTCTGGCTTCCAGGCCGGACAGCCCCGCGTTTTTTAACTCCCCTACCAAATTCAGTGATTTGATCAGTCCGGGGTGAGCCAGAACTGGCATTCCCCCGGCACAACAAATTAAGCGCACAGCTTCCAGTGGATCCAGTTTATACCTGGGAACATAAGCCGGGCGGCCGGCGCCGATAAACCTGTCAAAGGCATCTGAGAAGCTCGGGACTACTCCAGCTTGAACTAAAGCTTCAGCCAGATGGGGTCTGCCTACCGAGCCCGCTCCTGATATTGACATTACTTTGTCCATATCTATGGGAAAATTAAATTCCTTTAGTTTGTTGACCATTTTTTCCATGCGTTTGACCCTGTCTTCACGCAGTGTTTTAAGTTTTGCGAGGAAATC
This sequence comes from uncultured Pelotomaculum sp., assembly GCA_964543575.1. GTDB lineage: Bacteria > Bacillota > Desulfotomaculia > Desulfotomaculales > Pelotomaculaceae > Pelotomaculum_B. The sequence continues at coordinate 30,443 of CAZIYV010000012.1, read as the reverse complement.
CTCGTTATCCAATTCCACCAGCAGTCCCAGTATATGTATTTCTTCCCCCTGACGCTCTGAACCCAGCTCAATCCCGGCAATGATTTCAATACCGTTTCTAAGTCCGGCGCATCGTGCGGGTTCAATACCTTCAAGTGTATCATGATCAGTGATTGCCAGCGCCTCTAAACCCTTTGCTTTCGCCATGCTGACAACTTCGTCAGGGCTAAAGACTCCGTCAGAAGCGATAGTGTGCACATGTAAATCAACTGACATTATTAACTCACCTCTAAAATTTTTCGACACCTTCTTATATAAACCTGCCTAATTTCTTATAAAGAATTTCCTTTAACATTACTCTGTTTAAACAATGAAACCTGTTTATTAGTATAAACAGGTTTTACTTCTCAATTTATATAAATAGAATTATCTATCTTTACCGTGGCTCGACAATAAGCTTTATTGCCGTCCTCTCTTCCCCGTCAATAATAATATCGGTAAAGGCCGGAATACAGATCAGGTCAACTCCGCTGGGCGCCACAAAACCTCTTGCAATAGCTACCGCTTTTACCGCTTGATTGAGGGCACCCGCGCCAATGGCTTGCATTTCTGCGCAGCCACGTTCCCGAAGTACACCTGCCAGGGCGCCAGCAACAGAATTTGGATTGGACTTTGCTGAAACTTTTAATACTTCCACTATTTAAACCTCCTCTATTACTCAGTATAGACCTTAACTTCTGAACTCCCTGTAAAAAAATATATTTCGCTAATGGTTAAAAAATTCCTTTTAAATAATATCAAATAATATCTTAATTATTAAATATTCATACAATTCTATTCGCAATTTATAATGCGCTCTATTGACACAGCTTCACCAGTATCTTCATCTATTTCTATTACCACCCCGTTGAATTGAAAAGGCCCCGTAGCAACATCGAAGTGTTGTGGGATCTGGGTAATAAACTTATTGATAATTATTTCTTTTTTTACCCCTATTACAGAATCCATTGGTCCGGTCATGCCTAAATCGGTTATATATGCTGTTCCTCCAGGCAAGATGCGTTCATCCGCGGTCTGCACGTGGGTGTGAGTGCCTACCACAGCGGATACCCGGCCATCAAGATACCAGCCCATAGCTACTTTCTCGGAAGTAGCTTCCGCGTGAAAATCAACAATTATCACCCGTGCCTTCTCTTTAACCTTTGGCACAATCTCGTCAGCCTTACGAAATGGACAATCAATCGCAGGCATGAAAACTCGTCCAGCCAAATTAATTACCCCGACTTTTACATTGCCCGGGGTATCATAAATACCGGTTCCAGAACCAGGGACGCCTGGCGGATAGTTGGCTGGCCTCACGATCCTGGTTTCCCGGCTTATATATTCATAGGCCTCTCTTTTATTCCAGACATGGTTGCCCATGGTCAGCACGTCTACCCCTGATGAAAATAGCTCTTGGGCAACCTCTTTGGTAATCCCTTTGCCGCCAGCGGCATTCTCACCGTTAGCTATCACCAGATCCAGCTTGAATTCTCTTCTCAAACCGCTTAAATTAACATTCACCGCCCGGCGGCCGGAACGCCCGACTATATCACCGATTAAAAGCAGGCGCAAGAGCTTACCTCCTGTTATTTGTTGAATACCAGCACCCTGCCCTCCTCGCGGAAGGCAAAAAGAGACTTATTCTCAGTCGAACTTTTTATACTCTCAAGCATATGCTCTATCATTTCTTCCTGAGCTATCATGTCTTCCTCAATAAGACGTTCATTCTCTTCTGTTACGAGGTTGTTGTTGAGGTGTTGGTGGAACAGCTCAACTATTAAAGTTATTTCCTCCTGAGCCAGCGATCCCACATCTCTTTGGACCTCAATCATGGTCAGGTTATCACACACCTGGTGGCTGATCGCCACTAATCTTGTCTCATTCCCTTCCAGGAGACTATATACTTCAACGCTGTCCATGACTTTTTCTTTTAAGCTGTCCAGCTCATTATCTCCCAAAACCTGTGAGTATATAAAGGTAAACTTAAGCAGCTGTTGCTCCGGATCAAAGTTGATCGTGGCTACTTCAGGGTAACGTACCAGGATAGAAATCAACAGTCCGACACTATCTGTAAGATCATCCCTGCTGCCTTTATAATGAACCCCCAATGCTGTCACCTTCCTTACAAACCTGCCTGAATAAATAGTGATTCTGTTTTCAATAGCTTATTCCTGCTTTTTTAAACAGCGCCCGTCTAAAAAATTCTTCCATAATAAAAAGAAAATGGACCTTCGTGCAAAAGGTTAATTCACAAATTGGCAGCCAGTCTGGAGATGAGGCAGCAAGACATATTGTAAATACGTCCGGATTGCCGGGTACAAACCGTTTACATGGGAAAAGGGACACCTCCACAGCGGAAAGGGGACACACCTCTTTTAGAGGAATGTCCCCGATGAATGTCCGATAAAATGTCTTAAATCAGTATGTTTTTATTTTGCATATTCTACCACCCTGGTCTCACGAATAATCACTACCTTGATCTGGCCGGGATAGTCCAGTTCATTTTCTATTTTTTTGGTAATTTCCCGTACCAGGCGCACAGCAGCCAGGTCGTCAATCTTATCCGGTTTGACCATGATCCGGACTTCCCGTCCGGCCTGAATGGCGAATGATTTTTCAACACCCTCAAATGAATTCGAGATATCTTCCAGTTTAGTTAAGCGTTTTATATATGACTCCAGGGTTTCCCGGCGGGCTCCAGGCCTGGCCGCAGAAACCGCATCCGCCGCCTGTACAAGGACAGCAATAATGGTCTTTGCCTCTTCATCTCCATGGTGGGCGGCAATCGCGTGTACCACGTCATGAGCCTCACGGTATTTCTTGGCCAGATCGACACCAATAGTTACGTGAGGGCCTTCCACCTCGTGGTCAACAGACTTCCCAATATCGTGCAGCAGACCTGCTCTTTTCGACATCTGAATATCAATGCCTAATTCCGCTGCCATTAAACCAGCCAGATGGGCTACTTCAATCGAGTGCTTCAAAACATTTTGTCCGTAACTGGTGCGGAATTTAAGACGGCCCAGGAGAATAATCAACTCCGGGTGCAGCCCGTGCACTCCCGTCTCAAAGGTAGCCTGCTCACCTGCTTCCCTGATTTGAGTGCTCACTTCTTTTTGTGCTTTTTCTACCATCTCTTCAATACGAGCAGGATGAATCCTACCGTCAACTATCAGCTTTTCCAGGGCAATCCTGGCCACTTCCCTGCGTATCGGATCAAAACCTGATAGGATTACAGCCTCGGGCGTATCGTCGATAATCAGATCTATCCCTGTTAGTGTCTCAAAAGCTCTTATGTTCCTGCCTTCACGACCTATAATACGGCCTTTCATTTCGTCGCTGGGCAGTGGTATTACTGCTACAGTCGCCTCAGCAACATGATCGGCGGCGCATCGTTGAATAGCTAGTGAGATTATCTCCCGGGCACGTTTTTCTCCTTCTTCTTTTGCTTTGTTTTCTATATCTTTAATCAACATTGCCGCTTCATGCTGGATCTCTTTCTCAATATCAGCAAGAAGAATCTGCTTGGCATCCTCGGAAGTAAGACCTGATATCCGTTCTAATTCCACCAATTGACGGTTGTAGACTTCGGTAAGCTGAGTCTTGGTGGCATCTATATCAGCTTCCTTCCGGCTTAAGGTTTCTTCCTTTTTTTCTATTGAATCGACCTTGCGATCCAGAGTTTCTTCCTTTTGGACCAGGCGCCGTTCCAGCCTTTGCAGCTCGGACCTGCGCTCCCGGTTCTCTCTTTCCACGTCGTTGCGAAGCTTTAGTATTTCTTCTTTTGCTCCCAGAACAGCTTCCCTTTTTTTGGCTTCCGCTTCTTTGTTAGCCTCTTCAGTTATTTTTTTGGCTTCCGCCTCTGCCGATGATATTTTGGCTTCTGCCAGGTATTTTCTAAGGAAGTATCCCAGAGCTAAAGCCGCCAAAACGGCTACAATAAGAATAATAATAGTGCTTAAATCCATACAATTCACCTCCTTGTTCTTTAATATGAGAAATCTTTTACATAACAAAAAAAACACCGAGTAATACTCGGTAGAAAACGAACTGATACCACTTATATAGTTGTCCAGATCAAGGTAAGAAAGATGTTCCTAAAAACGGGCACTATCTTAAAGTCCGGCCGGCAAACCCGGCCAAACTCCTACCTCCCGAAACTATAGGATTTTATCTATAATAAAACCCGTACAAAGTAGTATCTAATTCTATTTTCTCCCAGAATTATTGTACAGGGTTTTTTAAAAGCTGTCAAGCCAAACCCGCTTTATCACTAATGTTACGGCAAACCTGCCCTATAACATCATACGAAAATCCCCTGCGTTCGAGAAAACCTGCCAGGCGAATAAAAGAACAATTGCCGCCGCCTGATTCAGCTTTTTTTACTGCCAGTTTCATGGCAGCGGCGTATTCCGCCTCCTGGCCAATTTCATTGAGCGTTTCGTCAATGATCACAACTTCAACACCTTTTTCGAGCAACTCCTGCTTTATTACCCGGAATCCTCTTTTAGCCAGCCGTTGCGCCACCCAGTTACTGGCATAGTCTTTATCATTAATGTAGCCATAATTAACTAAAAGAGCTAAGACCTGACCAGAGATTTCTTTTGAAAAACCTTTTTGCTCCAGACGTTGTTCCAATTCATACGTTGTGCGCCTGCGGTAGGAAATCAGCCTGTAAGCAAGATTCCTGGCATGCTCAAGTTCGGTCTTCACTAGGATGCACCGTTTTCTCCTGATGTTTTTAATTCAGGTATATCATTTACCCCGCCTACGTTCAGGGCTTGACGGACTTTAAGCTCTATTTCCCTGGTTAGCTCGGGATGCTCCTTAAGATATTCCTTGACATTTTCCCTGCCCTGGCCCAGCCTGTCGTCACTGTAAGAATACCATGCGCCGCTCTTTACAATAATGTTCATGTCGGCGGCGACATCCAGGATGCTGCCTTCCCTGGAAATACCTGTACCGTACATTATATCAAAATCAGCCTGCTTAAAAGGAGGCGCCACCTTGTTTTTCACAACTTTGACACGTGTGCGGCTGCCAGTGATATCCGTACCCTGTTTGATGTTCTCTTGTTTGCGCACATCAAGTCGAATAGAAGCGTAAAACTTAAGAGCGCGGCCGCCGGTAGTGGTTTCAGGCGAGCCGTACATAACTCCAACTTTTTCACGGATCTGATTTATGAAAACAACGGTGGTCCTTGACTTGCTGATCGCTCCTGTGAGCTTACGCAGGGCCTGAGACATAAGTCTCGCCTGGAGACCGACATGTGAGTCGCCCATCTCTCCTTCTATCTCGGCTCGCGGTACCAGGGCGGCAACGCTGTCAATGACGATGACATCGATGGCGCCGCTGCGGACCAGGGCTTCGGCAATTTCCAGCGCCTGCTCACCCGTATCAGGCTGTGAGACCAGCAAGTTTTCAATATCTACTCCCAGATTCCTGGCATATAAAGGGTCCAGAGCATGTTCCGCATCCACAAAGGCGGCTGTGCCGCCTGTTTTTTGCGCCTCGGCAATAATATGAAGAGCTACTGTGGTCTTGCCGGAAGACTCTGGCCCAAATATTTCAATCACCCGGCCGCGCGGCACACCGCCAACTCCCAGGGCTATGTCCAGGGCAATAGTGCCTGTTGGGATAACGTCCACTTGCATTTTAGCGGAAGACTCTCCCAGCTTCATAATCGAACCTTTACCAAACTGCCGTTCAATCTGAGCCAGAGCTGATTCCAATGCTTTTTGTTTATCCGACAATGAGTTCACTCCCCTTTTTAATATGAACACCTGAACACCTGTTCGGTACTTGTTTTAATTATATGGTTATTTCTGGTTGATGTCAACAATAAAAATAAATTAGAAGACAGAATTCAGAAGTCAGTAGTCAGAATAAAAAATTAAAGACCTATATATATTCTGTCTTCTGAATTCTATCTCCTGTCTTCTAAAAGAAGCAGGTTCCAAAAGAACCTGCTTCTTTAAAATCAGTTTCTGAGCCGGGCCGGTTCTACACTCACACGGCGTCCTCTGATAGTCTGGCGGTGCAAACAGGAGATCACACGGCTTGCCCATTCTTCCGGAACCTCAACAAAGCTAAAATTCTCATAAATATTTATCGCTCCGATAGTGTTTTCAGGCAAACCTGTCTCTTCGGCTAAAGCCCGCACCAAATCTCCCGTTGAAATATTGTCCTTCCTGCCGATGGTCATAAACAACCTGACCATACCCGGGCGGGCGCCGGTGTTGCCGAATGATTCCACGATCAAATCATCCCTGTCATCATCCAGGTCAAGAGAAAGCTTCAATGCCGCGGCAGCCACATCCATGGGGTCATAATCATCTACCAGGGAATCCACAATATTACGGTAGTAAGCCAATTTTCCTTTGCTAAGCGTCTCTTGAAGCCGCTCCCTGATCCCTTCCTTCTGGCGCTCATGTATATCCGCCTGGGAAGGGAGCTTTTCACGGTGGATACGGGTCTTGGTAAGGTTTTCGATCAGCTTGAGCTGTTTATAGTCCCGCGGGCTGACCAGAGTGACAGCCACTCCGCTTTTGCCCGCGCGCCCAGTGCGTCCGATCCTGTGGATATAGAACTCGGGGTCCTGAGGAATGTCATAGTTAAATACGTGTGATACGTTTTCTATGTCCAGGCCTCTCGCCGCAACGTCCGTGGCTACCAGGTAATCGATCTGCCCTGTCTTAAACTGCCTCATCACATGATTGCGCTGGTACTGGCTGAGATCGCCGTGCAGAGCCGCAGCCGGGTAACCCCTTGCCTGGAGACCGGCTACAAGCTCGTCCACACCACGCTTTGTACGGCAGAAGATAATGGAGATGGTAACACTGATTGAGTCCAATATGCGGCACAGGCTCTCCAGCTTGGTGTGTTCGCGGGTTTCGTAATAAACCTGTTCGATCGAGGGAACTGTCAAATTTTGTTTGCTTACTGTGATAAATTCCGGTTCTTTCAGGTACTTCCGTGAAAGACGCTTAATTTCTTCAGGAATTGTAGCGGAAAAAAGCAGGGTCTGGCGGGTCTGCGGTACAGTAAGCAGAATGGACTCGATATCCTCGACAAAACCCATATCCAGCATTTCATCAGCTTCATCCAGGACAACTATCTTCACATTATCTAAGCGCAGGGTTTTCCTGTTTAAATGATCCAGCAGACGTCCAGGAGTACCAATCACAACCTGCACACCCTGCCTCAAACCTTTGATTTGGCGGTCGATCGGCTGCCCCCCGTAAATTGGCAGCGTACGAACCCGGCGGTACTTGCCGATGCGGGATATTTCTTCCGCGACCTGGATCGCCAGTTCCCTGGTTGGTGTCACAATCAGCGCCTGAACACCTTGCTGGGTATTAACCCTTTCAACAATAGGAATTCCAAAAGCAGCGGTTTTACCGGTGCCGGTTTGGGCCTGGCCGATCACATCCCTGCCCTCCTGTAAAATGGGTACTGTAAGCTGCTGGATCGGGGTTGGTTCCTCAAAGCCCATGTCAGTTATAGCTTGAGCTACCCGTCTGTTTATCTTAAGTTCTCCAAAGCTTACAATATCTTTTGTTGTGGTCATTAAAATATCTCCTTTTTAAAATAATATGCTGTTTTGTTTATCAATCAGATACTGTTTGACCATATGCAAAGCGGCGTTTACGGTTCCCTGTCTTACCGCCTGCCGGAACCCCGGGAAACGGTACTCCCTGTACAATATACCATCATCTGCCGCCAGTGCAACATAGACCAAACCAGTTGGCTTGGCTGGTGTACCGCCACCGGGACCGGCTATGCCGGTAGTCGCCAGGCCGATGTCGGCGCCCGTTTTTTCCTTTACCCCCTGGGCCATAGCCATGGCAGTTTCCTTGCTGACAGCCCCGCACCTTTCCAGTACAGACGAGCTTACACCGAGAATACCGCTTTTCATTTCATTGCTGTAAGATACCACCCCACCATTAAAATAGGCGGAACTGCCGGGCACATCGGTCAACCTGGCAGCTACAAGACCACCGGTACAAGACTCGGCGGTGCCGATGGAAAGTCCTCTTGCTAGTAGAAGCTTGCCAACCATTTCCTCCAGTATTTCATCGTCAAACGCGAAAATATATTTATCAATGCGCGGTTTTACCAGCCGGGACAGTTCAGCTAACAGTTCTTCAGCCTGGTGTTCCTTGCCTGATCGCGCTGATAGCCGCACCTGAATTTCACCCGGCTTGGCTATATAGGCAATACCAGGATTGCCCTGGCCGCCCAAATCCTTGAGCAAATCCTGCAGGGCTGATTCCGAAATTCCGGTAAGCTTAAAAATATTGTACTTCAGGGCAGTGCCCGCGTCTGCTTTTGCTGTCAAAAAAGGAAAAACCGATTCTTCAAACATAACCGAAAGTTCACGGGGAGGACCTGGCAGCATTATTATTATTTTTTTATCTTTTTCGATAAGCGCCCCTGGAGCGGTACCCACTTTGTTGGGCAGAATTTGTGAACCTGCCGGAAAATAGGCCTGCTTTGAGTTACTCTGGGCCATTTTATGGCCACGCCCCAGGAAAAGCTCTCTTATTTTTACCAGAGAGTCCTGGTCCGCCACCAGCGGCAACCCAAGCACACCTGCTAACGTTTCAGCGGTAATATCATCCGTGGTTGGGCCCAAACCACCAGTTATAATGATCAGGTCGGAGCGCTGTACAGCCTGCTCCAAAACCTGTCTCATCCTTGCCCCGTCATCACCGACCGTTGTGTTTAGAGTCACTTCTATACCCGCTGCGGCAAGACGCTCACCCAGGTATTGGGCGTGCGTGTTTAAGATATGACCGAGCAACAGCTCAGAGCCGGTAAAAATTAATTCCGCTTTCATCATCTATCACATCCTAGTGTTAAATTATAACATATCCACAACTTAAAACAAAAGCTGCGAAAGACATAAAACACAAAAAACAAGCCGCTGCTGCAGTCAAGATCAGACTGCGGCGCAGCGGCTCTTTATGTGTACCGGTACATTTACGCGTAATTTTCCCGTAAAAGCGATCGGAACTGTTCTCCCGTTACCTTTTCCTTTTCCAGCAAAACTTCCACTATACGGTTAAACATGTGCTGGTGGCTGGAGACATGCATTTTTACCTGTTCTTCCTGGATCCTGACAATATCTGTAATGGTTTTGTGTTTTAACTCCTGCGGCAGGGTATCCGGACTGACCACGCCCAGTTCGGACATGCCTGATCGCACCATGGTTTCAGCCGCCCGCACGGCCTGTTCAAAATCTCCGGATGAGCCAGTACTCCGGCTGCCCAGTATTATCTCCTCCGCGACCGAGCCGGCCAGCATAACCGCAATTTGATTTTCAAGATAGTCCTTGGTGTATAAATAGGTATCGTCTTCCGGTGTCTGCCTCATATAACCAAGTGCGTCACCTCTCGGAGTCACTGTCAGGGTTGACACAGAACCTGCCCGCACTATTTCGCTAAGCAGGGCATGTCCTGTCTCGTGTACGGCCACTCTTCTCATGTCGGCTTCAGATGGTCTCCTGTCAAGCTTACCGCCCATCATAACCTTATCAATAGATTCGTTAAAGTGATGCTGACAGATTTCCTTGCATTCTTCCCGCATGGCCAGAATCGCCGCTTCGTTGGCAAGGCTTTCCAGGTGGGCGCCGGAAAAGCCAAAAGATTCCCTGGCGATTGTCTCAAGCTTTACATCTTCAGCCATGGGCTTGTTTCTAGTGTGAAGCTTTAGAATTTCAAGTCTTCCTTCTTTATCAGGCAGATCAACCTTGACCCGGCGGTCAAACCGGCCCGGCCTCATAAGTGCGGGATCCAGCATATCTGACCTGTTAGTTGCGGCGACAAGGAGCACTCTGACCTTGTCGTCAACTTTGAGACCGTCCATTTCCACCAGCAGTTGGTTTAAAGTCTGGTCATACTCTAAATGGCTGGTTGTTTGCCCTCTTTTACCGCCCAAAATTTCAATCTCATCAATAAAAATCAGGGCATTGCTTTTATTCTGGCGGGAGGCGCTTTCCCTGGCTGACTGAAAAAGTTTCCTAACCCTCTGCGCACCTACTCCCGCGTACATTTCGATGAATTCAGATCCGGATGCGGCTATAAAGGCTGCTTCGGTATAACTCGCCGCCGCTCTTGCCATAAGTGTCTTACCCGTGCCGGGAGGGCCGGTAAGCAAAATCCCCTTTAAAGGACGGATGCCCAGCTTTCTTATGCTGATATGATTTTTAATAAAATCCAGGGCTTCTGTAAGTTCCTGGATTGCGGAAGCCTGGCCGCCAATATCATTGAAGGAAACTTCCGGGCACACTGCACTGCCCGATCCTTCAAAATTTTTCACATTAATCAATCCCCGCATCCGGGCAAAGTAATACAGTCCGCCCCCTGCGGCAGCCAAAAAAAGGAACGGCGTAATATCGTAGCCCGTGATCAGCATGTATATTACCACCGCCAGGCCTAGCCCTATGCTAATTTCTTTGAGCATTTACGACACCTCCGCTGCTGGTTGTGCGGGAATCACCGGTAACCTGCCCTGCGCCGCGGGGAATAACTTCATCAAGTGTATGCCCCTGGTGCTGCAGGCGCAGGTATATGTTTTCCTGGTCAATATATATTTTAGCCTCAGCGCCGCGCGACTGGGCCTCCCTGTTAACCACATCCGCCATTTCCTGTAAACTGCCCTGGGACTGGGCCTGGTATATGACATACTGGCTTTGGTACCATACCTGTTCTAAAACTTCATCTCGGCTGTCGCTCAGTACCAGGTTGTAAAACTTCCGGCCCATGACCCGGGCCAGGTCTTTCTGAACTTCCTTATAAGCCTGCATCAGGTTAGCGTCATAGCGTATCTTTATGCTTACACGCATCTGGCTGTTTTCACTGCTTAGCTGGTATGATTCAACTGATTGACTGCTGCTAAGGACAGCGTTTAAAGGCCCTTGGGTGCTATATTTCTGGTAAAAATACTGAGCGCCGAAAATAAGAGCAATTCCGGCGAGCAGAGAAAAAACTATCAAATGTATTTTTAAGCCCTTCCACTGCATAAAAATCCCCTTTCCTAGCCGCAAATAAGTGCCATACCGCCCCATTATTATAGCATAATGCCCTGTGGCATTTCCCTAGTAAATGGTGGGTATAACGCGCTAAAAAAGAATACACCGGATTTTTCACCCGGTGTCTCACTTTGTGAACAAAGTTTTCCAACGAAAAATTGCATAAGTTTGGCGATTATGCCTCCAGTTCCCCCTCAAGGTCATATGGGCTTGCGCTTGTAACCAGTACCCTGACAAAATCCCCCGGTTTCAAGTCCTTACCCGATTTAAAAATCACCTTGCCGTCGATCTCCGGCGCGTCTCCCTCGCTCCTGCCCTCGTAAACATGGAGCTTTTTAGTTCTTTGTCCTTCCACCAGTACAGTAATAGTCTCACCGATTTTGCCCTGGTTGATATCCTGAGAAATCTTCTTCTGCAGATCCATAGCCCTATCCATTCTCGCCAGTTTAATCTCCTCCGGCACCTGGCCGCTCATCTCCGCAGCAGTTGTGCCTTCTTCGCGGGAATAGGTGAAAATACCGACCCGCTCAAACTTAATATAGGCCATGAAATCAAGCAATTCCTGAAATTCATCCTCTGTTTCACCCGGGAAGCCAACTATAAAAGAGGTGCGCAGGGTCAACCCCGGCATAGCGCGGCGCAGCTTCTCCAGCAAATGGGTGTTTTCCTGACTGCCGCCCCGCCGGTTCATCCGCCTGAGCACCGTATCTGCGGCGTGTTGGAGAGGCAGGTCCAGGTAGCGGCACAATTTACCGGTCCCGGCCATAGACTCGATCAGTTTATCAGACAAAAGTGTTGGGTAAGTGTAAAGCAGCCTGAGCCAGGTCAGCCCTTCCACCTGGTCAAGCCTGAGCAGGAGGTCGTCCAGCGCGGGGTTTTTATAAAGGTCAATACCGTAACGGGTAGTATCCTGGGCTACCAGGACCAGTTCTTTCACGCCCCGCCGGGCCAATCCTGAGGCTTCGCTTATAATATCCTCAATTGTTCTGCTCTTGTACGGCCCCCTGACTTGTGGAATGGTGCAGTACGAGCAGCGATTGTCACACCCTTCTGCAATTTTAAGGTAAGCCGAATAGAATGGAGTGGCTTGCAGCCTGGGATAAGCCGATGTGTGCAGATACCCCGGCTCGCCAACCATTAAAACCCTTTCACCTGCCAGGGCCTGCCGGATTGCTCCGGTGATCCCGGACAGTGAACCGGTGCCAACGAGACCGTCTATTTCCGGTATATCATTTAAAAGCTGTTCCGGGTAGCGCTGGGCCAGACAACCCGCTACCACAAGAACACGGCAGTTTCCTTGCTCCTTATTGCGGGCCAGTTCAAAAATCGTTTTAATAGATTCTTCTTTAGCGTCCTTAATAAAAGAGCAGGTGTTTACAACCAGCACATCCGCTTCCTGTTCACGGTTGGTGATTTCATAACCTGAATCCTTGATCAACCCAAGCATAATCTCTGAATCAACCAAATTTTTTGGGCAGCCCAAACTTACCAGTCCCACTTTTAAGACCATATACCTGTCCTTTCAAGAAATAACCTTATAATAAAATTATCTAATAGGTGCGATAATTGACAAACTGCAGGGGTATATCAAAATCATGATCTTTAATAATCTGCATTATAGCCTGCAGATCATCACGGTTTTTACCGCTGATTCTGACCTGATCTCCCTGAATCGCAACCTGTACCTTCAGCTTACTGTCTTTTACCAGCTTTGTAATCACTTTCGCCCTGTCTTTATCCAGACCCTGGACCAGGCTGACTTTCTGGCGAACCGTATCCTTCGCAGCCGGCTCAATTTTACCGTATCTCAGTGCTTTTAGATTTATCTCCCGCTTTACCATTTTTGTTTCCAATATGTCAATCACATTTTTGAGCTTAAATTCATCGTCTCCAACCAGTGTAATTTCTTCACCATCATAAATAATGTCACTTCTGCTTCCTTTAAAATCAAAACGGGTGCGCAGTTCCCTGATAGACTGGTCGACTGCGTTTCTAACCTCCTGCAGGTCTACCCGCGAGACAATATCGAAAGTGTTTTCCTTGGCCACCAAAAAACACCTGCCTTATGATTTTCTATTAAATGTACAACCTGTGGCGGAAAATGTCAAAGGTTACTGCTCTTTTTTACATCATAGCTTCCAAAGGAAAAATAAATATAATGTCGAACTGTAAAAAGTGGACTAACGGAAGGAGACCCTGGCATGGCAGTATATTCCTTTGATGGAGGCGACCTGAAAACAATGCTGCGGGGAGCCGTGGATCTGCTCGAGCAAACAAAAGAAGAGATCGATTCTTTAAATGTTTTTCCGGTGCCGGACGGTGATACCGGCACAAACATGTACCAGACCCTGTCTTCTGCCTTAAAGGAAGCGCTTGGTATAGAATCAAACCATATCGGCCTGGTCGCTGAGGCATGCGCCCGCGGCGGACTGATAGGCGCCAGGGGCAATTCGGGGGTAATACTATCCCAGGTGCTGCAGGGTTTTGCACTTTCACTGCACTCAAAAGAAAATGCCTCCGCCGCAGACATTTCAGACGCCCTGGAAAACGGCGCCCAGATGGCCTACCGGGCTGTGATGACTCCCGTCGAGGGCACTATCCTGACAGTGGTTAAAAAGTCCGCCGAGGGCGCCGCCAACCGGCGCAGCAGGGATCTGCTCAGAATCATGGCAGCTGTTATGAAAAGCGCTTTTACCGCCTTGCAGAATACACCCGACCTCCTGCCCGTGCTTAAACAGGCAGGGGTTGTTGACGCCGGGGGCAAAGGCTTTGTCACGATTCTGGAAGGCGCCCTGCAGGCTCTAAAATCGGCCTCGCCCACAGCAAAAACACCTTCCCAGAAACCAGCGGCGAGAACAGCAAGTCGGGTCCAGGGCTTGTTGGATTATCAAGGGAGCGCACAATCTCTCAGTTTCAATTATTGCACCGAACTTATCATCAAGGGGAGCAACCTGCCCGGAGACACTATCAAGTCCCGGCTTTCGCCTTTCGGTGACAGTCTGATGGTGGTGGGCGACAACAGCACTATAAAAGTTCACATTCATTCAAACCACCCCGGGCTTGTCCTGGAATGCTGTCTTAAATATGGATCACTCAGCGATTTGAAAATAAACAACATGTCCGAACAGTACAATGAATTCATCAGCGGAGACAAAAAATATGAGCCCGGCAAGCCCTTCGCGATTATCTCGGTAGGCGCCGGCGAAGGTATCTTATCAATAATGAAAAACCTCGGTGCGGACGCGGTACTTGCCGGAGGGCAGACCTTAAATCCCAGCACGGGTGAATTCCTGGAAATAGTTGACCAGGTTCCCTCTTCAAAAATAATAATTCTTCCTAACAACAAGAATATCATCCTTGCCGCCGAACAGGCCAGAGGACTTTCCCCCAAAGAGATTACCGTCATCCCTGCCAGGAGCATTCCCCAGGGTATCAGCGCCCTGCTTTCTTTGCACCCGGATAACGATTTTAACACGACGGTTCACAAAATGAAGGAAGCGCTGTCGTCTGTGCGTACCGCTGAAGTAACCAGGGCTGTAAGAAACACAGCCTATAACAACTTGGTTATAAAAAAAGGGCAATTAATAGGTCTGGTTGATGGTGACTTAATAACAGCCGGCGATGACATGTCCAAAGTGTTCAATGATATTCTGGAAAAAATAGTTGACGGCAGCGGCAATCTGGTTACCGTTTATTATGGTGAGAACGTGAACGAAATTGAAATAGAAGTATTGCTTGAAACAGCGCGGGTGAAATATAGTGGGAATGATTTTGAAATGCAAAAAGGCGGCCAGCCTGTATACGACCTGATTGTATCTGTTGAATAAAATATTAGGCCAAGGTGAACCAATGAACGAGATTAGAATCGTGACCGACAGCACGGCTGACCTGCCCAAAGAACTTGTAGCTAAACACAGGATCGTGGTAGTACCGTTAAAGGTAATTTTTAACGATGGAGAGCCGCTGCTGGACGGGGTTGACATAGAAACCGAACAGTTTTACCTCCGCCAGGTTGAAAAAAAGGAATACTCCAGGACATCCCAACCTGCCCCGGCTGAATTTTACAATGTTTTCAGCAGGATTACCGCCAGCGGCGCCAGCATTATTTCCATCCATCTTTCTTCCGCTTTGAGCGGCACCTGTCAGTCTGCCCGGATGGCCAGGGAAATGCTGCCTGGTTCAGATATTGATGTAATTGATTCAAGGTCGGCCAGTATGGGGTTGGGCCTGATGGTTCTGGAGGCGGCACGCTCGGCAGCCAGCGGGAAAACAAAAAAGGAGATCCTTGACCTGATCGGAAAAATGATCTCGTCGACAAAGCTGTATTTTGTTGTTGACACTCTGGAATACCTGGCCAGGGGAGGACGTATCGGTAAGGCTCAGGCATTGTTGGGTACGATCCTCAGCATCAAGCCACTCCTGCATTTAAATGACGGGGTGGTTGCACCCCTGGAAAAGGTCCGGGGAAAATCCAGAGCTATTGAAAGGCTGGCTCAATTAGTTGAGGAAAAGGCAGGCCGGCAAAGAGTAATTTGCTCCATAGTGCACGGGGTGGACCAGGCCGGCATGGAACAGCTTTACCACAGGCTGATACCATGTTTGAACTGCGGGGAACCGGTTCTTTCAACTCTGGGCGCCGTAATTGGCACCCATGTGGGGCCACGGACGCTGGGGGTAACATTCATACCAGAATCATAGACGGCCATATTACATTCCGGGCGTCTTGAATTCACGGTCTATGACTTGACCGAAACTGCCCAGAAAGCCCATGTTCTGCCCGTTCACAATCACCTCGACCACACCGGCGTTGCCTAAAGTGAAAGCTATTTTTTCTTTGCCCTCAAACTCTTTTGACTGATTGGCGGCCAATTCCCCCTGAAAAGATGGAACACCGTCAACTACCACTCTAACCCAACTTCTGTCGTTCTTAACATTGAGCGCCACTTTAACACTAGAAGCCTTAGGAGCTTCAACCTGCCCGGGCAGAGGCTGTTGTGGGGCAGGAAGCTGGTTTTGCTCACCCGCCTGCAATTGATTACTTCCAGTATCAGCCGGGCTTTTTTGCCACATGCCTTTCGTGCCGTATAATATGGAAATAATCACTCCGATGATTATTATTGCGGAAATAACGTACACCCAGTAGCGAGGCCCTTCCTGGGTTTTGGCTTTGACTCTGACTTTCTCAACCGGCGGGGCCAATGTTTCTTCCGGTGCGGTTTGGTCAGGATACTGCAGCCTGTATTCTTCCATTACTTCTTCAACTTTGATACCCAGAAATCTTGCGTAGTTTTTCAAAAAAGCCTTGGCGTATATAGGCCCGGGCAGAACTTGAAACTCCTCCTGCTCCAAAGCCTGAATATACTTGCGGCGGATTTTGGTTTCCTCTTCCACCGCTTCCAGGCTAAGCCCCATCGCTTCTCTGGCCTCTTTTAATGTTTTGCCGATCTCCACTGTTCTGCCCCCCATTAGGTTAATCTTTTTACTTTGTCGTCAAACTCCTGCTGTTTTTATACACGGGCAGGTTTGTCGTAAAATTGAAGATTATCTCAGACGCTTTTTCAATATCAGTCGTGTCCACACAAATACTGTAATCCGCGCTTGGACCTTCAGGGTATTTATACAAGGGGTCATAATAGTACTTTAACAGAAATGAAAATACCGGATCGAAGTTCCTCTCATCTAGCATCCTGTTAAGCTCCTCAACTTTAACCCGGCCTATTCTCTTTACCAGGGAAGAAGTCGCTTCCTGCAGTTGCTTTATATTATCACCCGGCCCGCTGGCATAAATCTCGCGAATCCGCCTGACCCGGCTGGCCAGAGGCGCATACAACAAAACCCTGATGCCGTTTTTTATAGAGTTCATCATAGGCGGCGGAACCAGCAGGTTGCCAATCCGCCTGCTCTCGCACTCAACAAAAAACACACCTTTATCGCCTACTGAAGTTAAAAACAGCATGATAGAACTTTCAAATGACTTTTGACTGGGTGAAGGCGGCAGCCCGATTTTCCCGAACACCGATCCCCGGTGCCGGGCCAACCCTTCCAAGTCCAGGACGGGCAACCCTTTGCGGCCCAGTTGCTGAAGCACATCTGTCTTGCCTACCCCGGTAAGACCGTGCAGGACGATAGCCCGCTGGGTTAATTCTTCCTGGTCAAGAAATTCTTTGACATAGCGCCGGTAGGACTTGTAGCCGCCGATCACACGATATACCCGGTAACCCATGGTATCCAGGATCGAGGCCATAAAACGGCTGCGCTCACCGCCGCGCCAGCAGAAAACAACTAAATTATTCTCGCCCGCCAGGCTGTCCAGCTCTGTTATCTTATTGGGAAGCTTGGGCGCCGCCAGCTGCAGAGCCAACCTTCTGGAAGCGGCCGGGCCGTCATGGTGATATGAGGCGCCGACCAGAGCCCTCTCCTCATTGTTTAATACAGGCAGGTTTACAGCTCCCGGAATAGTAGCCTCCGCATATTCATTCTCAGAACGCACGTCAACCCAGAGCGCTTTTCCCAACCGGGCAGCTTCGTTAATCGTGATGTCTTCAACCATTCATGCTTAACCTCTATGTTTTGGGGTTCAAACCGGTGAACGAGTTGTATGGTTTAGGGTTTCCTTTTTATTTCAAAAATATCACCCCGCCACAACACTGTTCAGGATCAAAAAGCGATCAGGCTACTTTTTCCTGAATACCTGGTTGTACTGATCCAGTGTCATCAGTATAGCCCTGGGCTTACTTCCCTCATACCCGCCGACAATACCCCTTTGTTCCATAATGTCAATCAGGCGGGCAGCTCTGGCATATCCTATGTGCAGCCTGCGCTGCAGCATGGAAATAGAAGCGTGACCGCTCTCGATTAATATCCTTACAGCCTGTGCCAGCAGTTCATCCTCCACGTCCGGCACAGCCTCTTCCTTGTACTCCTGGGTAAGTATTTTCTCATCATATACCGGTTCAGCCTGCTTCTTCAGATAATTGACCAGATCCTCAACCTCACGGTCCGACAGGTAGGCGCCCTGGATCCGCACCGGCTTGGACGTACCCACCGGGAAAAAGAGCATGTCACCTTTCCCCAGCAGCTTTTCCGCCCCGGCCATGTCAAGAATGGTACGGGAATCAATTTGTGAAGAAACAGCGAAAGAAATTCTTGAAGTTATGTTAGCCTTGATCAGTCCGGTTATCACATCTACTGAAGGGCGCTGAGTCGCTACAACCAGGTGAATGCCCGCGGCCCTGGCCATCTGCGCCAGCCTGCAGACAGCATCCTCTACGTCAGCTGGCGCCACCATCATCAGGTCGGCCAGCTCGTCTATAATCACCACGATCAGGGGCAGCGGCTGTCCCGTACCGGGATCCTTGCTGTTAAACAGCTTGTTATACCGGGTAATGTCCCGCACCCCGGCCAGAGCAAATAGCTCGTAGCGGCGCTCCATTTCCCTGACCGCCCAGCGCAAGGCTGTGGCCGCCTTTTTGGGATCCGTCACCACAGGGTTGACCAGGTGGGGAATACCATTATAGGTGGCCAACTCAACCATTTTGGGGTCGATCATCAGCAGCTTTACTTCGTCCGGCGTGGCCTTGAAAAGTATACTTGATATTAATGTGTTAAGACAAACGCTTTTACCCGACCCCGTGGCGCCCGCGATCAGTAAATGAGGCATTTTAGCCAGGTCGGTGACGATGGGGTTTCCGGCAATGTCTTTTCCCAGTGCTATGCTTAGCCTGGAACCAGCTTGAGTAAATTCCTGCGATTCCAGGATATCTCTCAAGTGGACCATGGAAATTTCCTTGTTTGGCACTTCTATGCCCACGGCGGCTTTGCCCGGGATAGGCGCTTCAATACGCACACCTGGAGCGGCCATAGAAAGGGCGATATCATCTGCCAGGCTTACTATCCGGCTGACTTTAATCCCTGCGGGAGGTTGTATTTCATAACGGGTAATGGCCGGTCCCTTCGAGACCTGGATTACCTTAGCCTTTACTCCGAAGCTCTCCAGGGTTTCTTCCAGGATACGGATGTTTTCGTTGATATCCTTGTTCATCCGGATATTTTTCACCCTGTGCGGACGTGATAGAATTGAAAGTGAAGGAAGCTTAAAGGATGAAGCATCCGTCTGAGATTCCCTGGGAAAGAACGATTCCAGATCATCTATTTCCTTGGGAGCAGCGGACCCCATCTCAGCATTTACATCAGCCGGCAGATCCACTTTCTTTTTTGGGGAAGCAGAAAAATCAAAAACCCTCTCTTTTTGATTTTTTCCTTTACCGCTGGTTGGGCTTTCAATTATTGAAAACTGTTCACCCTCAAGATCAATTATTACCGGAGCGGCATGCTCTATCTCCTTTTCTTCCTCCACTTCAGTGAAAAGAAAATTGGTCATGCCCTCTGTTCCTTTTTTTAGAGCTTCCCGTGTCTTGACCGTAAATCCTTTAGCCATGGCCGCCGCTGAAAGGTTGGTTAAAAGAAGCAGCCCGATTAACCCCAGCGTAATCAGTATGATATAAGTCCCCACTATACCAAAAGATTTACGACAAATGTAACTTATGAGCGCCCCGACGACCCCTCCGCCGTCACCCGCGACACCAGCTTTAAAGGAGTCCTCGAGCGGGATGATCAAATGGAAAAAAGCTAAAACGACTAAAAACAATAGGACAACTCCGTACATCCTCTCGGAAACACTGGTCCGGCTGCGTTTATGCACCAGCCTTGCCCCCACCAGCAACAACAAAATAGGGAACAGGTAACGTCCCTCGCCGGCGATACTTTTCAGGATCTTGTCAATAAAACCGCTGACCAGTCCAGATGCAGGTGAAAGAAGGCAGACAATACTTAATATGCCCAGCGCGATCAGGGCGATCCCAAAAATTTCGTATTTAAGTTCTTCCTTTAGTTGGCCCAGCACTCCCATGTGTCACCCTCCAGAGATAATATACCACAGTTTGGGCAAAAATCCTTTAAATACACATAAAAATAGCCCTCCCGAAGTAAGGGAAGGCCATTTTGTCCATTAAAAAAGCCCTTAAACCGCCCTTATGATTACCAAACCTATGATCGCCAGGCCCAGCGCGAAACGGTACCAGACAAACAGCGCAAAACTGCGTTCGGTCAGGTACCTAAGCAGGAAGCCAATCGACAGGAAGCCAACTACGGCAGAAGTAACAATCCCCACTATAAAGGACAGGTTAATATCACCGGCTGATAAATCCTTGAAATTCATAACTCCCGCCCCGAAGATAATCGGCGTGGAGAGCAGGAAAGAAAATCTGGCCGCGGTTTCACGGGTAAGTCCCAGCGCCCTGCCGGCGGTCATGGTTACTCCAGAGCGGGACACACCGGGTATGATGGCAAAGGCCTGCGACAGGCCGATCAAAATACTGTCTGAAAAAGACATCTCATTAATACTTTTTCTTTTTACCGCGTGTAGGTCTACCAGATAAAGGATTAAACCCATTATTATCAGCATGATTCCTATTAAAAGCGGGTTTCTAAAAACAGTTTCAGCCTGTTCTTCCAAAAGGTAACCAGCCAACGCGCCGGGTATGGTCGCCGCCACCAGGCACCAAAACAAGAAAGCCTTTTTAGTCCCTCTTCGCTTTATCAGAGCTTCACTGAATAGCTCCACCCAGTCCTTCCAGAAAAAAGCCACCACAGCTACGAGTGTGCCCATGTGCAGCGCCACGTCAAAAGACAATCCCGGATCCTGCCAGCCAAAAGCCCAGGGCGCCAGGACCAGGTGGGCGGAACTAGATATGGGCAAAAACTCACCCAGTCCCTGAATAATGCCCATCACCAGCGCCTGAAATACCGTCAAATAGAACACCTCATTCCATCTAAATTACAGCACCTATTATAACATGGCAACCCTGTCCAAAAAAACAAATTAATCAGCGCTGTTCATAACAGATAAACACATCTGTTTAAAAAACAGGACTTATGTCCTAAGAAGCAGGGACCATGCTAAAATATCAGCAATACAAGGCGCAGAATGGATGGGATCTAACTTAACTAATTAGGTCATTAGTTTCTTAGCATTGTTCGAATAAATTCTAACCTATACTTTCGTGCTTTTGGTTTCTTAAATTGTTGCTTAACAAGAGAAAATCCCGGCTAAGCCGGGAGATTTTTTAGCACTCGATCAGGTTGCCGGGGGTCATTTCGGGCTTTAAATAGTCAAACGGATCAGTACTTAAAAGTTTAACTATCCTTTTTTTGCCGAAACCCGCTCCTTCCACCAGCATCTGGACTCCTTTATAATTGATTTCTTTATATTCAGGGTACACTGTCTTATCGAAACCTTCCAGCACCAGTTCCAACTGCATGGGTGTGTATAAAATCACTGGAGCGGCACCTCTCTCCGGTTAATTTTCCAATCCTCAATCAGGCTGTTCAGTTTCTTTACGGCTTCACCTATACCCCCGACTTCATTGATCAGCCCGACTTCCACCGCATCTTTACCGATTAAGACCGACCCAATGTCTCTAGCCAAATCACCGGTACGGAACATCAATTCGCGAAACTTTTCCTCCGTTATCTTGGAATGCTGTATGGTAAACCTCACCACCCGGTCCTGCATCTTGTCGAGGTATTCGTAGGTCTGCGGAACGCCAATGACCAGCCCGTTCAACCGGATCGGGTGGATGGTCATGCTGGCGGTATTGGCAATATAAGAATAAGCGGTGCTGACCGCTATCGGTACCCCAATCGAATGCCCGCCGCCCAAAACAACTGAAACGGTCGGCTTGGACATGCCGGCGATCATCTCGGCTATGGCCAGGCCAGCCTCAACGTCCCCGCCTACTGTGTTTAATACAATCAAGATTCCCTCGATCTCATGCGCTTGTTCAAGAGCAACCAACTGCGGGATCATATGCTCGTACTTGGTGGTTTTATTCTGTGGCGGCAGCACCAGGTGGCCTTCGATTTGGCCGATAATGGTCAGGCAGTGAATATTGCTTTTTATTTCAGGTATTTGGGTTGAACCGATTTCTTTCATTGTTTCCAGTGTGCTTTTGGCCTTACCGGATACCCTTTTATTGTGTCTTGGCTCCTCCTCCTCATCCTCCCTCCGCTCAGGTCCCGGCTCCCCGTCCGGGTCGTGATCCGGCTCCGGGGTATAGGGGAAAAAACCAGGTTCAGGTTCAAAGCCTTGCATTTTCATTGCTTTCACTCCAGATATGTTATTTTATAAAGTTGCTTTATTCAGCTCTTTTAGTATGTATTTATAACACAAAAAATACACGGGTATATACCTGTGTATTTTTTGTTCTGAGACAAGGTTTTTAATTTGCCGGAAGGGATATCACCGGGTTTGTAAATATAAAATAATATCATTGAAGTTATCAAAATATCTGGCGCTGACCCCGTTATCCTTGCAAAACTTATATAAAGCGTCCCTGGCAAAAACAACGTCAGCCTTCATGGCCGGGCAGGTGTCGGAATACCCGTCCCCTATATAAATGACCAAGTTCCCTTCGCCTTTCAGCTTTTCAATAAGTTTTGTTTTACAGGTGCCGCAAATGCCGCAGGAAGGGTTGGCATTGGGACATTCTATTTCAAACCCCTGTTCATAGATCATCTTGTTAGCATAGTACGGTAGATCTATATCATATTTTCTGAACACAGTTTCAAGACAGAAATCATAACCGTCGCTCAGCACATACACTCCGTAGCCCTTGTCCCGGCAGACACTAAGAAAATCCTTAAAGTAATCATCTATTTCAATAGTGTCCATCAGTTTTTTTACGTCATTGAGATCTGCCCGAAACAGCTTAAAGGTCATATTCGCGCATTCCTCTGTGGAGATTTCCTTCCTCTCCCATTTTTCATTTATTGTCTCCCAGCCACCATCCGCAAAAGCTTGCACCATGGCCGCGCAGGTGTCTGTTTTGGTGATGGTGCCGTCGAAATCAATGAAAAACACTATACTCATGAGGACCTCCAGATATTTTTCAGGCTTCTGGCGTTTTCTTCCACCTGCGGACTGCCCAAAATCGCGGATATGACGGATATACCGTCAACTCCTGATTTTTTCACTTCAGCCGCATTGGCCAGTCCGACTCCGCCTATGGCCACCACGGGTATGGAAACACTCTCCTTGATTACTTTTATCCCGTCTGTACCTATGGGATCTACCGTATCCAATTTGCTGCCGGTAGGGTATACCGGGCCTGCTCCCAGATAATCGGCGCCGTTTTTCTCCCCGTATTCAGCCTCAGCTGTGTTGGACACGGAATAACCCAGTATCTTCCCCGGTCCCAGAAGCTTTCTGGCAACCTTCAGGGGCAGGTCCTCCTGCCCTATGTGCAGCCCGTCTGCGTCTACCGCCAGAGCTATATCCATCCTGTCATTTATGATCAGCGGCACATTACAGGAGTTGGCCAGCTCTTTTAATTTTAAAGCAATTTGATAAAAATCGCGGCTGCACACGTCCTTTTCCCTGAGCTGCAGCAGGTTTACCCCGCCTCTTATCGCTTCAGCAACAGCATCAAACAAACTCCTGCCTTTGAGTATACTTCTGTCTGTAACAAGATAAAGGCTGTAGTCTACAGGCATGCGATCTTTCCTCCTTCTAATATATCGTCTTCCGTCAGGTTATAGAGATAATCAAATAACCTCATTCTGAAAGTCCCCGGCAGCGCCTTCTCCAGAGAATTAACCGCCATTTCCCCGGCCATACTCATAGCCATAAGCGCGGCGGCGCTGGAGATGAATCTATCCTCACTGACACCTGCCGCAGCGGCTGTGAGCGCGCCGGCCATGCAGCCCGCACCTGTGATCAGCGTCAGCATTGGCGTTCCGTTATGAATCAGGCAGGTCCTCTCACCGTCCGTGATAATATCAGTCTTCCCTGTAGCCGCCACGACTGTGTTATACTGCCTGGCCAGCGACATACAGGCCTCAACCGCCCCCTGCCCGTCATCTACTGAATCGACACCCCTGACCTTCCCCGCACAGCCGGCCAGAAATTTAATTTCCCCGATATTGCCCTTGATCACTGAAATTTTGGCGGTTTCAAGCAGTTCCTTGATCACGTCCATTTTCCTGGGTATAGCGCCACAGGCAACCGGATCCAGTACAATTGGCTTGTTTAGGGCTGAAGCTTTCCTGGCGGCAAGAATCGCCGCTTCTTTTTGTTCCTCAGTTAAGGTACCGATATTGATATATAAAGCAGAAATCAGTCCGGCAAAGTCTTCGACCTCGGCTTTTGCTTCGCACATCGCGGGTGAGGCGCCAAAGCACAGCAGTATGTTGGCGCAGTCGTTGATGGTTACATAGTTAGTGATGGCCTGGACCAGAGGAGTTTTCTCCCTTACTGTTTTTATAGTCTTAGCAATTTTGGCGAGCATATTTTTCCTCCTCCTTTATAGTCAATGCTTTTTTAATAAACCTGAAGAGAGCGTACACAGCCGTGGTAACTATCATGGCTGGGATGGTGGCTCCGATTACAAGATTCTGTTCGATAACTATATAGTATGACGCCACTCCGACCGCCGCAGCGGCCAGACCCGGTACATTTAATAATTCCGCCGACCTGTTTTTCTTGTACACAAAATAGTCTGCAATCACCACGGAGAAAACCGGCGCGAAGAGCGAGCCGATCATGTACAGAAAATGTTCATAATGCTCCATGGGGAAATACATTGCCAGCAGCATGCCCAGCGCACCAAATATCAAGATCAGTTTCTTCTTTGAGATCCTTAAAGTTAGGTTAAGGGTAGACATTACAGCAGAATATACGTCAAGGAAGGTTGTGGTAACCGTTGACAGCAGCACCACAAGTAAAGCCGAGAACCCCAGGTTGAGGCCGGTTAAGACTCCTATGGGGTCCGGTGTGCCCGCATATATTGAGGATACCAGCCCAATCACATACATGAAAGAACTTCCTATAAAATATCCCCCGAAACTGCCCCAGAAACTGCCCTTGGCGCTTTTGCCCAACATGGTGTAATCGGAAATTAGAGGCAGCCAGGTAAGCGGCATAATGATACTCAATTCGAGCGCCGCCCCGAAGGTTATATTTGAAGTGATATCTTTCACTTCGTTTCCTGTAAGAACCGATTTCAGCATCACCAAACACAAAACCAGAAGCAGCCCAACTGCAAGATGGTTTATGGTGTTAATAGCGTTTTCTGTGTTTAAGGCCCATATCACAACCAGAACACCTGTAATAACCACTAAAATATAAAAATTTTCGAAACCGAACAGTTTGTCTGTAATCGACTGCAGCGCCCTGGAGCTCTGGATCAGCATAATCGCCGTCCATCCGATAAGCTGGATGATATTAAAGACGGATATGATATAAGATCCGTACCTGCCCAGCGAAAGCCGGCTGGACTTCAGCGAAGGACTTTTTTCCCTGAAGCCGATTACTCCAACCAGAGCCAGAATCAGAGCGCCGATCAGGTGCCCGACCAGGATCACTAGTAAACCCTGTTTCAAGCCTAGGGGAGCGATCAGACTGCCTGTCATGATCTCGGCCAGAGACACGGCCGCCCCAAACCAGAGAGTGAAAAAGCTAAAGCCACCCGTTCTTCTAGCTTCATTCATTTTAACAACCCACCTTTTGATATAATTTCCAAAAATGATTGGTAGGCCCTACACCACGCCCTATTTCCAATGAATTCTCAATGGCGCCATTGATATACTCCTTCGCCAGTCCGGCGGTCTCCAGAAATGGGTATCCCCTCGCCAGCAGGGCCGCGATGGCTGAAGAGAAAGTGCAACCGGTACCGTGGGTGTTTTTGGTCTCTATCCTTGTCCCCTTCAGATAGCTAAAGCTCTTGCCGTCATACAGCACATCTATCGCGTCACCGGTTAAGTGACCGCCTTTAACAATCACTTTAATAACGCCGAGCCCGTGAATTTTTACGGCTGCTTTCTTCATCTGTTCCAGGTTTTCGATTTTATCGCCTGTGATCAGTTCCGCCTCAAATAAGTTGGGAGTAACCACTTCAGCCAGTGGAAACAGCACCTTGACCAGTTCATCCTTGGCTTCCTCCTTCAGCAGGTGATAGCCGCTTTTGGATACCATAACCGGGTCCACCACAATATTAACCGCCCTGTTCTTTTTCAGGCACTCCCCGATCACGTCTATTATTTCAATACTCGATACCATGCCTACCTTGACAGCGTCGATCCTGATATCTTCAAAAAGACAGTCGATCTGACCTTTAATGATATCAACATCCAGTTCCCGCACATCAAACACACCCATGGTGTTTTGTGCGGTAACAGCGGTGATCACGCTCATACCGTAAGTGCCCAGCGCGCTGAAAGTTTTCAGATCCGCCTGGATGCCAGCGCCGCCGCATGAATCAGATCCCGCGATAGTTAAAACGGTTTTCATATAATCCCCCCATCTTTTTACTCGTGAAACCGCAAATCACCCCCAAAAATCGAAATAGCCTTTTACCCTGAATGGGTAAAAGGCTACAAACGCACCTAAATAACGTCTATGCACTCCCTACGCTGGCATTACCCAGATCAGGTTCAATGGGTCAGAACTCACATTCTTTCTCAGCTGAATCACTTCAGCTCCCCGTTGCATTTATTATGTTGTTATTCTCATAAATCTAATAATCACTTTTAAGATATCAGAAGACATCAATGAAAGCAAGACAAATTTATGTATTATGCTATTTTCAAAAGCTTAACTACAGTTCTCTTGCTTCCTTTTACCAGCCATTACGATGCACCATTGATTCATCGTAGCGGGAGCGGGCACTCTTTACTTCTGCCGGATAACCGACAGCAATTGCAGAAAACGGAACTATATGTTCCGGCAACTCCAATAACCGGCTCATTCCTGCCATGCGCTCTTTTTTAGGATATACTCCGAGCCAGCACGTCCCCAAACCCTTGTCCTGCGCGGCCAGCAGTATGTTCTCCGTCGCTGCCGCACAGTCCTGAACCCAGTAGTCAATGCCCGGATATTTATTACACGTCAGGTCCGCGCAGACTATAATCGCTGCGGGGGCCTGCTTCAGCATTTGAGAATACTCATGAAATTTTGTGATTCCCTCAAGTAAAGAACGCTCCGTAATGACAATAAACTGCCAGGGACGTTCGTTTCCCGCAGACGGGGCACACATTCCCGCTTCTAAAAGTTCTGTAAATATTTCCTCGGGAATTGGTTGTTGCGTATATTGCCTGATGCTGCGTCTTTTTAAGATTGCCTCCACTGCAGTCGCTCCCTTCATCTTCCAAGGATTTTTTAATCTGTTCTTCAGTGATATTCATCTTGAAAATAAATGCGGTGTTGATGCTTTCTATTTATTGTATATCTTAATTCCAAATCTGTTAAGTATGCACTTTTATGTATGATAAAGCAGAAAGCCGCGTTGATAGCGGCTTTTGCTTTATTTGCATTTCTGTGAAAACCAATTTCTAAATTTCCATGATGATTGGTAAAACCATAGGCCTTCTCCTTGTTTTTTCGTAAAGAAACTTGCCCAGTGCATCTCTGACCTGAGCTTTTATAGATGACCACTCAGATACGCCTTTTCCGGAACATTTGTCCAGGGCGCTTTTTACCCTGGTTTTGGCTTCTTCAAGCAGTTGTTCCGATTCCCTGACGTAAACAAAACCCCTTGACACAATGTCCGGGCCGGCCACAACCTCGCCTGTAGCATGGTCTATCGTCAGGACTACGATCAGGATACCGTCCTGGGAAAGCTGCTTGCGGTCCTTCAGGACAATGTTTCCCACGTCTCCGACTCCCAGACCGTCGACCAGCACTCTCCCGGCGGTCACTCTGCCGGTCATTCGCCCTGAACGACGGCTGAATTCCAGAACCTGTCCATTTTCAGCCACAAAAATGTTTTCAGGCAGGATTCCCACATCCTTGGCCAGTTCAGCATGCTTAATGAGCATCCGGTATTCCCCGTGCACCGGCACAAAAAATTTTGGCCGGATCAGGTTGAGCATCAGCTTCAGCTCCTCCTGGTTGGGGTGACCGGACACATGGATCTCGGAACCCAGCTCGTAAATAACCCGTGCCCCCTGCTTAAACAGCTGGTCAATAATGCGGGCCACCAGCTTTTCGTTGCCTGGTATCGGCGTTGCCGAGATAATGATCGTATCACCCGGCATTATGTCCACCTGCCGGTGGTCGGACAAAGCCATCCTAGTCAGGGCCGACATCGGCTCACCCTGGCTGCCGGTAGTAAGTATCACTATCTTGTTCCTGGGCAGCTTGTTGGCCTCGTCCAGATCGATCAGGAGTCCTTCTGGAATATCCATGTAGCCCAGTTCAGTGGCGACAGTGATTACATTTACCATGCTCCTGCCGACCACGGCAACCTTTCGTCCATGCTTATAGGCTGCCTGAATAGCCTGCTGCAGCCTGTGCACGTTAGACGCGAACGTGGTGATGATAATCCGTTCCGTCGCCTGACGAAAGTTCTCGTCAAAGGTGTTGCCCACAACCCGCTCAGACATGGTATAGCCCGGCCTCTCCGCATTGGTGCTGTCGGACAACAATACCAGTACGCCTTTTTCCCCTAATTGGGACAGGCGGTGAAAATCGGTAACCTGCCCGTCCACAGGGGTTAAGTCGAATTTGAAGTCTCCCGTATGGAATACAACACCCATTGGAGTGTGCACGGCAACTGATACCGCATCTGGAATGCTGTGCGACACCCTGATAAACTCCACTTTAAAAGGACCAATCTGAACGCTGTCCCTGGGTTTTACCGTATGCAGCGAAGCTTCCCCCAGAACGTTTTGCTCCTTCAGTTTTCCCTGCAGCAACCCGAGTGTAAGTTTTGTACCGTACACAGGTACATTTAAATGTCGCAGCACATATGGCAGGGCACCGATATGATCCTCATGCCCGTGGGTCAACACAATCCCGAGTACAGAATCCCTATTATCCAGTAAATAGGTGATATCCGGGATAACGATATCTATTCCGAGCATTTCCTCTTCCGGAAACATTAAACCACAGTCAATGATTAAAATGCTTTCCCCAAATCTCACCGCCATCATGTTTTTGCCGATTTCCCCCAGTCCTCCCAGAGGAATAAGGGACAATTTAGGTTCTTTTGCCAATTCCGCACCTCCTTATCCTTACACAAAAAAAATTACCCGGATCTGGTGAGACAAGTTAAGGAGAAGGCGGGGAAAAGCATTTTGACTATAGTTTTAGGGCCGATCTCTTGAACTTAGTTTTAATTATAATTTATTTTACCATCTTAAACAACATCATATTCGTTTTAAAGGCTGCGGCAAGCGCCGCAGCCTTTTTAGCAATATTTTTAAAGCTTGAAGCTGGTCATTAAATCCTTAAGCGATTCTTTTTCAGATTCGGTGGCCGCTACCAAAGGCAGCCTGGGAGCGCCAACCTGCCAGCCTGCCAAACCAAGGGCGCACTTGATAGGAACAGGGTTGGTGGTTATAAATAATCCTTTAAAGAAAGGGTAAAGTTTCAGATGTATAGCTGTGGCCAGGGTAATGTTGCCGGAAGTGAAAGCGTTGACCATATCCTGGATGCGTTCGCCAATCAGATGTGACGCCACGCTTATTACGCCTTTCCCGCCCAGCGCCAGGATAGGAAGGGTTAAGGAGTCATCACCGCTGTAGATGGCAAAATTGTCGGGCAGAGACAAACTTAACTCGCTGACCTGGTCCATATTGCCGCTGGATTCCTTGATCGCGACAATGTTACTAACCTCAGCCAGCCTGACTACCGTCTGAGGCAGTATGTTTATGGAAGACCTGCTTGGAATATTATATAAAATAATTGGCAGGTCGGTACTTTCAGCCACCGCCTTAAAATGCCTGTAGGATCCTTCCTGGGACGGTTTGTTATAATATGGCGCCACCAGCATGACACCATCTATACCGACTTTTTGAGCGGCCTGGGTAAGCGTAATACTAGCCGCAGTTGAATTGCCACCGGTATTGGCTATAACTGAAGCCTTGCCTCCCACCTCTTCAACTACGACCCTGTACAGCTCAATTTTCTCTTCCTTTGTCAGCGTCGGGCTCTCTCCCGTACTGCCGGTTAAAACCAGCCCGTCAGATCCGGATTTGATCAAGTGCCTGGCCAGTTTTCTCGCCAGGTCAAAATTTACACTCAAATCCTTGTTGAAAGGTGTCACCATGGCTGTTAAAACGCGTCCAAAATCAATGTTCAAGTCTTTCACCCTCTTTTACATAATTCCCTCTGGCTTCTACTACATTTCCTGGCCAAACTGCTGGTGCAGGGCGCGGATGCTTTTGTCCGCGTCTTCCATTTTTACCAGAACCCATATTGTAGTATAAGAATCGGCCGACTGCAAAATCTGGATGTCTTCCCTGGCGAGCGCCTCTACGATTTTAGCCATGACTCCCGGCACACCTGTCATGGCGGCGCCCACAGCCGCAACCTTAGCACAGTCCGGCA